>DASVXQ010000553.1:0-9685 GCA_036392615.1 Actinomycetes bacterium
AGCACGACGTCGTCGTAGGGAGAGGGGCCGTACTGGTTGAAGTTGAACGTCGAGGCGGGCCCTTTGGGCTTGGCCGGCTTGGGCGGCGGCGGCTCCTTGGTACCGGCCAGGGCAGCGTGGATCGGGCTGGCGGCCACCGCCAAGATGAGGATCACACTCACAAGCAGGGGAGCGGCGACGCGGGCCTTTGCTGGCATAGCACCACTCCTCATTGATGTCACCGCGGTAAGGCAACCAGCATCGTTCGCGCGCCCGAAACCTCATACCCTGGCGCCGGCGCGCTCGTGCGCCTGTCCGAGAAGGAAAGCCCTTCGGAGTCTCATTTGCATGAACCGGACGTCTCAGGCAGGCCTCGACGTCCTCTGAGGCCGACGTAGGACAAGCGGCCAGGCGAAACACATGCGGGAAGTGTTGCCTGAAGGGCCACAAGCCTTGGCTTGTCATGAGCCGCCAATCAAAGCGCAGGCAGCCCGAGCCAAGCCCAATGCCGGCAGATGGCCACCCCGGGTCCACTGCAGCGATCATTGCTTGGCGTGTTGCCGCCGGCGGCCGGCGGCCATGCACAGTACAACCATGAGCAGACCGAGCACGGCGAGGCGCCGGTGTCGCTGGTCGGGTCATGACCAGTGCGTAGCTCTGGTTCCAGCCGTTCCAGAAACTGGCAGAGCGAGTTCCCGGCGGTGCTCGTCCTGGCCGTCCTCGTCACCGCGGCGCCGGACCGTGAGGCGGACCACCTTCGGTCAACCGTGGAGTGCAGCCGTCATTCGCTGAGCAGGTAGGTCAACGCGTCGGCGAGGGTTCCGCCCGTGGTGCCGCCGTCGAACCGCTCGGCGATGCGGCCCTGCTTGTCGACCAGCACCACCACGGGTTGGTACGGCACGCTCCAGCGAGCCCACGTTCGTCCCGACGCGTCATTGGCGAGCGGGTAGGGCACCTTGAAGCGACGCTGATAGGTCCGCCCAGCCGCGACGGTGTCGTGGTTCGAGACGCCAACGAATCCCACCCGGCCGGAGAACTCCCCTGCCACGCGCGAGAGGTCGGGTTGCTCGGCGCGGCAGATCGGGCACCACGACTCGAAGAAGCTCACCACGACCGGCCGTCCGTGGAGACCGTCCAAGGTGACCGTTCGACCGTTCAGGTCGACCACCCGTAGCTCCGGCGCCGGCCGGCGCCGGACGTCGGGCAGGATGCCACGCGGCGGACGGCTGGCTCGGGAAGACGGGGCCGGGGCGGCCGCCGTGGAGTGAGGCGCGGCGGCCGCCGGTACGGCACGATCCCGTGGCGTGGCGCAGGAGGCCACGGCCAGCACGAGCAAGGCGGGGAGCAACATCCGGATGCCCTTGCCCCTGGTCCCATGCGCTGGCGCCGGATCCGGCGAACCAGCGAGGACACCTGGTCGTTGCAGCGCCACCCCTCCTACCCCATTGCCCGCGTGCGCAGCGGCACGCGACGTCAGGTGGAGAGCCGATGTTGGCTCCCGTCTCTACTCCCGCGGATCAGGCGCGGGAACGCTCCCGCCTGCCAGCGAGCAGGAGCAGGACAGCTCCAGCTGTCAGCAGGGAGAACCCGACCCCGAGGAACTGGGGGGTGTGCGAGCCGGTGAAGGCCAGATGGTCCTGCATGCCACTCATCTCGTGCATGCCCGCCATCGGCAGCATCTTGCCGTTCTTGCAGGGCGCGGTGAAGCGGTTGTGGGCCGCGACGACCAGCACCGAGCCGTTGCTCTTGTAGACGGTCGACTCGACCGACTGGTGCTTGAACAGGTCGACCGGAATCGTCTTGGTGAACGCGCCAGCCGAGTCGGTCTGGACCATCATCGAGTCCAGCGTCTGCCCGCTGTAGACGTCGTTCAGGGTGACCCGCACCTGGGCGTTGGTGGGCAGTCCCTTGCCGGTGGCCACCACCTGGGTGCAGACGTGACAGGTGAGCACCAGTGTCTCGGCGGCCTGCACGGCCGGCACCACCGCCAGGACCAGCAATCCCAGAGCCGCGGGGAGGACACGCAGCAGGGACAGAAAGCGCGGCCTTGGCGGGACACGCGGCGACGGGACACGCATCACGACGATGCCTCCTTGCGGCAGGCCTGGCTGGCCAGCGTGTACTCCTTCAGGGCCAGGCTCAGGCGGTGATCACGGACCTTTCTGGTGAACAGATCCATCAGCTCGTCAGCCCGCCTGGCGGTCTCCAGACAGGCCGGCGGGACCACGACCCGGGTCTGCGGTGGGGAGGGGACCACCCGGGTCACGATCGAGGTGGCGGGCATCTCCGCGGCGGCGGGCACCTCCGCGGCGGCGGTAGGACGGTGGAGGAGGTAGCCCAGCCCGCCGCCGAGCAACAGGCAGACGACCGCCACGGCCGCCACGACCGCCAGCGGCCATCTCATCACCAGGCGCGGTCCGGCCGGCAGGACCGACGCGGACGGCGGCTGGTTTCCGGAGCCGTTGTGTTGGGCGGGCTCGAATGCGCCAACTCTGACGCCGATCTCCTGGAACGAGCGGCGGATCTCTTCCAGCTGGCGCTGCTGTTGTTCGCGGCTCTCACCGGCGTCGTCGACCATCCACGACTCCCCCCCGGCATCAGGCTCGGCACCCCCAACAGAACACGACACACGCCGAGACCGCCGCCGGCATCGCGGAAGTGACGCACAATCCCACCGTAGAAAGCAAATCGGGACGTCAAGCCAACCCAAGCAAGGCGGGAAGTCCTGGCGTGCGGGGATTGCCACGGTCACGGCCCACGCTCCCTTTGCCCGCCGCCAGCGGTCCGAGGTGGCGACTAGGCAGTACTACCGAACGCGTCCTTCGTTTTCCTCCAAGTGGCGCCGGGTAGGTCGACCCCGCAAATTCGTATCGGAACGGGGAGCGTCGCTGGGCCCCGGTGTTGGCGAAGGGAGGTGCTGTGATGCGTCCGTACGAGCGTCCGACCTTGACCAAGGCCGGGTCCTTCAAGCGGCTCACCGGTCTTGGTGGCCATGGCCCGCGTGACGTCCTGGTCAAGAAGCAGATGTTCTGAGCCTTCACGTTCGTGGAGCCGATTCTCGGCGCGGCCGGCCAGACCCCTTTGACGGCCGGCCGCGCGGGGAACGACCGGTTGCACCCGTCCCTTCCCTCGTCCCATCCCCCTGGCTCCTCGACCCATCGCCGTCTGGGTGACCGGATCGGCGCCCAGCCCACCTGGAGGTCGTACGCATCGCGTGAGCACACCGCCTGTCGAGCGAAGCGGCGACCTTCGTCCCGGTGCCGCAAGGACTCCGAGCATCGCGGTGCTCGCCGGTCCCGGCGCTCCATCCTCCTGGTTCGTCGTGCTGCCGGACTGTGACGCGGCCGCTCCGGCCGGCGTGGCACTGCGGACCCATGCGACACGCGAGCTCCGCCACCCATCCGGTCGACCCTGGCTCCTGGGGCGCTGGGCCGACGGGAGCGCGACCGTCGGGCAGGCAGGGGCGGTCAGCGTGGCGCTCATCGGCCAGCACGCGGTCGCCGCCGCTGAGCTCGCCGAGGCGGCCGGCCGGATCCGGACGCCGGTCGACGTCGACCGGCTGGCCGACTCGCTGGCCGGCAGCTCCCACCTGATCGCCTCGGTCGGGGGGCAGGTGCGGGCCCAGGGCACCGTTACCGGCGTCCGACGGGTGTTCCACGCCAGGATCGGCGCGGCGAGCGTCGCGGCGGACCGGGCCGACGTGCTGGCCGGCCTGCTGGGCGCCGGCATCGACGAGCCACGCCTGGCGCTCCAACTGCTGGAGCCGCCCATCCTCTACCCGCTCGCCGGGCAACCGGTGTGGTACGGGGTGGACCTCGTGCCGACCGATCACTACCTGCTGCTCGACCGCGACGGGCAGGCCCGGCCGGCCCGCTGGTGGACGCCGCCAGAGCCGGTGGTGCCGATGACCGAGGGCGCGCCCGCCCTGCGGGAGGCGCTCACGGCGGCGGTCGCCGTCCGCACCCGGGGCCGCCAGGTGGTCAGCTGCGACCTCGGCGGGGTGGACTCGACCGCGGTCTGCTGTGTGGCCGCCGGCGGGGAGGCGCAGGTCGTCGCGTATACAGCGGCCAGCCCAGATCCGCTCGCCGACGACGTTGCCTGGGCCGCTCGCACGGTCGCCGGCCTCGGCAACGTCGAGCACCACGTCATCCCGGCCGAGGAGATGCCGCTGGTCTACCACGGCCTCCTGGACCTGGACGACCAGCTCGACGAGCCATGCTCGGCAACCGTGGACCGCGACCGGTGGCTGGGCATCGCCAGGCGTGCCGCGGCACGCGGGTCGGGGCTGCACCTGACCGGCTTCGGCGGAGACGAGCTGCTCTACGGCTCCGTGGCCCACCTGCACTCCATGCTGCGGACCAACCCCAGGACCGCCCTTCGCCAGCTCCGTGGCTTCGCCGCCAAGTACCGCTGGCCACGGGCGGGGATGCTGCGGCAGCTGTCGGACAGCAGCCCGTACGACGCCTGGCTCATGCGTGTCGCCGGCACCCTCAGCGGCCCGCCGCCTCCAGTCAATGAGCCACTGCTCGACTGGGGGTTCACCCCGCGGCTGCCACCCTGGACGGCGCCGGCCGCGGTCGAGGCGGTTCGGGAGCTGGTCCACGCCGAGGCGTCCGCCGCCACCCCGCTGGCCGAGCGCCGCGGGCAGCACCGCGAGCTGGAGACGATGCGCTTCGTCTCCCGCATCGCCCGGCAGTTCGACCAGCTGGCCGGCCGTTTCGGGGTCACCCTGGCCGCCCCGTACTACGACGACCGGGTCGTCGAGGCCGGCCTGGCGGTGCGCCCGCAGGACCGCATCACGCCGTGGCGGTACAAGCCGCTGATCACCGAGGCGATGCGCGGGATCGTCCCCGACCAGAGCCTCGCCCGCCAGACCAAGGCGAACGGCTCCTGCGACGCGGAGCCCGGGTTGCGGCGGCACCGCGAGGAGCTCCTTGCCCTGTGGGAGGACTCCCGGCTCGGCCGCATGGGCCTGATCGACGCGGACCGCCTGCGCGAGCTCTGTCTGGGCGCGTTGCCGCCGGAGCTGCAGTTCGGCGGGCTCGACCAGACCGTGGCGTGCGAAGTCTGGCTGCGCACGCTGGAATCCAACGCCGTCAACGACTGAGGAGCCGCTATGCCGCTCAAGCTGCGCGAGGGGGTGTCGACCGCCGACACCGACTATGGAACCACGCTGCTGGACGAAGACAGCGGCGAGTATTGGACGCTGAACCCCACCGGCGCGCTGGTCCTGCAAGCCCTGCTGGACGGCGGCACGCCCGGCCAGGCGGCGAAGGCGCTCACCGAGCACTATGCCGTCGATGCCGCCGCCGCCGCCCGGGACGTCAAGGACCTGGTCGACGGGCTCCAGTCGGCCGGCCTCGTGCGGGAGGAGTGAGCCGGCCGCCGGGCCACCGCGGCCAGGGAGGGAAGGGACCATCATGAGCATGCCGGAAGCGCTGATCCACCAACCACGGTCGGTGCCCCTACCGCGCCGCATGCTGGCCTACCTGGCGGTGGCAGGCGGCCGGCTGCTGGCCACCCAGTCCCCGCGGCGCATCCGCGCCGTGCTCTCCCTGCTGCGCCGCGGCGCCAGACCGGCCACCATCGAGCAGGCCAAGGCGGCGCGGGACGCCGTGGTGGCGGTCAGCCTGGTGTGCGCGGCGCGGGAGGGCTGCGTGGCGCGCTCGCTGGCGACCGCGCTGCTCTGCCGACTGCACGGCCAATGGCCGGCCTGGTGCGTGGGGGCGCGCCGGGTCCCGCCGTTCGCGGCCCATGCCTGGGTGGAGGCCGAGGGCGTCGCGGTCGGCGAGGACTTCCCGCCCGACTACTTCCGCACGCTGTTCTCCGTGCCCTGAGGCTGCCATGGCCACCCTCGTCCAGCCCGAGGCGGCGGCCGGTGCCGGGCGGCGCTGGCATCCCGACCGCCGGCCCGCGTGGCGCCTGCTGCTCGGCTACCTCTGGCCCCACCGCTGGACGCTGCTCGGCGGCGGCCTGCTCGGCTTCGTTGGCGGGCTCGCGGCACTGGCCGAGCCGATGCTCGCCAAGCTGGTGGTGGACAGCATCGGCCGGCACCGGCCGTTGCTGGGTCCGGTCGCGCTGCTCACGGCGCTGCTGGTCGGCGGCGCGCTGCTGACCACCGCCGGGTCCTACCTGCTCGGCCGCACGGCCGAGAGTGTCGTGCTGACCGCCCGCCGGCGGCTGACCCGGCAGCTGCTCCGCCTGCCGGTGGGGACCATGGACCGGCTGCCACCCGGTGACCTGCTCTCCCGGGTGGTCTCCGACACCACGCTGCTGCGCAGCGTCAGCGCCTCGGCGCTGGTCCAGTCGATCAACGCCGCCTTCCTGCTGATCGCCTCCGTCGTGCTGATGGCGCTGCTGGACCCGGTGCTGCTCGCGGTGACAGTCGCCGTGCTCGCCCTGAACGGCATCGCCCTGGTGGTCGTGGTGCCACGGATCCGCCGGGCCGCAGAGCGGTCCCAGGCGGCCGTCGGCGGCATGAGCTCGCTGCTCGAACGGGCGCTGGGCGCCTTCCGGACGCTCAAGGCGAGCGGCGCTGAGGAGCGGGAGATCGCCACGGTCGGAGAGGCGGCCGGCCGCGCATGGCGGCGTGGCGTGGAGGTGGCGCGCTGGACGGCGCTCATGGAGGCGTCGGCCGGGCTCGCCGTCCAACTGTCGTTCGTGGCCGTGCTGGGCATCGGCGGCGCCCGGGTGGCGAGCGGGGCGCTGCCGGTGTCGTCGCTGGTCGCGTTCCTGCTCTACCTGTTCCTGCTCACCGAGCCGATCACCGCCCTGGTCGCCGCCGCAAGCCAGTTGCAGACCGGGCTGGCTGCCGTCGTCCGGATGCGCGAGGTGAACGAGCTGCCCACCGAGCCGGCACGCTCGGAGGCGCTCGCTCCCTGTCCGTCCCGGCAGGATGCCGGTCCGGCCTCGGTCGCGTTCGACCAGGTGTGGTTCCGGTACCGCCACCGCAAGGACACCCAATGGGTCCACCGCGGCCTCACGTTCGAGCTCCCAGCCGGCGGGATCACCGCGGTGGTCGGACCGTCCGGGGCCGGGAAATCGACGATCTTCGCCCTGCTGGAGCGCTTCTACGAGCCACAGAGCGGCACAGTGGCGATCGACGGCCGCGACATCCGCGACTGGTCGCTGCCCGAGCTGCGGGCCACGATCGGCTACGTCGAGCAGGACGCCCCAGTCCTCGCCGGGACGCTGCGGGACAACCTGTGTCTGGCCGCCCCCGGGGCCCAAGAGGATCAACTGGCGGAGGTCCTTGCCCTCACCCGCCTGGATGGTCTGCTCGCCCGCCTGCCGGAGCGGCTGGACACACCGGTCGGCCACCACGGCATCACCCTGTCCGGCGGCGAGCGCCAGCGGATCGCTATCGCCCGCGCCCTGTTGCGCCAGCCTCGCCTGTTGCTGCTCGACGAGGCAACGTCCCAGCTGGACGCCATCAACGAGCTGGCGCTGCGCGACGTGATCGCGCAGACCGCCGGCACCACCACCGTCCTGGTGGTCGCGCACCGGCTGTCGACTGTCACCTGCGCCGACCGGATCCTGGTGGTGGAATCAGGCCGGGTGCGCGCCAGCGGCACCCACGGTGAGCTCGCCTCAGGCGACGACCTCTACCGTCGGCTGGCCGAGTCGCAGCTCCTCGTCTCCACGCCCTGAGACGCCCGGTCAGAGCGCTCCTCGGCATTCCGCGAAGTGCGGAGTGGTCCTGCTTGCTCTGTCCTGCTTGCCCTGTTAGCCAGATGCAGCCGAGAAGGGTAACTCACGCGGCTCCGAGCGGATTTGCCTATCCGGAGGTTGTTGTGGCTAACTCTCCTGCCGGCGTCCGCACTCGGCTGGTCTGCGGACGCCTCTGCTGGATTCGGAACGGCGAACAGGCCCTCGATCCCCTTGAATCGTCGGTTTCCCAGGCGCAACCGGCCGATGACCTGGCCAGCGGCTTGGCCCTGTTCGTGAACCGCGGGGGGGCGGTCCTCCCAGAAAGGCTGGGCAGCGTGAAGCACAAGATGGCGACGACCCTGCTGGTCGTCGCGGCCCTGGTGGCGACCAGCTTCGCCGCCCTGTCAGGCACCAAGCCGGCAAAGGCGGCCTCCCCGGACCAGGCCCCGGGCACGCGCTGGCCAATCAACGGCTACGGACCCCGCGACAGCGACAACGTGATCCTGAAGTGGGACGAGAAGCTGCTCCAGGCGATCCGGTTGCACCCCGCCCAGACCGGCCCGACCGTCGCCGCCCGGGCGCTCGCCATACTCCACACCGCCACCTTTGACGCGTGGACCGCCTATGACCCGGTCGCCGTCCCGACCATGGCGAACGGCAACGCCCGGCAGACCGACCGCAGCCTGGCCAACAAGAACGAGGCGATCAGCTACGCGGCATACCGGGTGCTGCTCGACCTCTTCCCGGCCGCCCGGTATCCCAAGATCGGCCAGGTCGACTACCCCGGTTTCATGGCGTCGTTGGGCTATGCGAACGACGGCTCCACCCCGACGCCGGCCGCCGTGGTTGGCGCCCGGGCCGCCGACGCGGTCATCGCCTACCGCCACCACGATGGCGCCAACCAGCTCGGCGACGAGCCCGCCCGGACCACGGTCGACCTGTCCAAGGCCTACTCGGACTACACCGGATACACGCCGCCGAACCCGCACTGGGACCACCTGGACATTCCTTGGCGCTGGCAGGTGCTGTGCGTGTTGACCGCCACCGGCGTCCAGAACGGCATGCCGCCCATCCCGCCAGCCGGCAACAACTGTGACGCGCCGAACTACACGGTCCAGAAGCCGTACACGCCGCAGTGGAAGAACGTCGCCTCGTTCGCGCTCACCTCACCCACCATGTTCGTGCCGCCCGGTCCGCCGAAGCTGGCCGACGGCTCCTACGACCCCACCGACATCGACACCGCCCTGAGCGACACCAGCAACCTCTCCGACACCAAGAAGATGATGGCCGAGTACTGGGCCGACGGACCGGGTACGGAGTTCCCGCCCGGCCACTGGGCGGTGATCGCCCAGGCCCTGTCGCGCAAGCGCGGCGACAGCCTCGACACCGACGCCAAGATGTTCTTCGTGCTCGGCAACGCGCTGCTGGACGCCGGCATCTCGGCCTGGTCGGCCAAGTACGACCCCGCCAACAACTTCTGGCGGCCGATCTGCGCGATCCGCGAGCGCTACAAGGACAAGCTGGTCACCTCGTGGCTGGGCCCCTACAAGGGCTACGGCCAGGTGCTCGGCCAGAACTGGCAGCCGTACCAGGCGCCAACGGTGGTGACGCCGCCGTTCCCCGAGTACACCTCCGGGCACTCGACCTTCAGCGCCGCCGGCCGCATCGCCATCATCGCGTTCTTCGGGACCGACAACTTCAACGCCCAGGTGACCATCCCCGCCGGCAGCTCGACATTCGAGCCCAGGGACGCCACCCACGTCGGCACCCCGGCCAAGGACGTGGTGCTGAGCTGGAAGAACCTGCTCGACGCCTCCGACCAGGCCGGATGGTCACGCCGCTACGGCGGCATCCACTTCTACAGCGGTGACATGCACGGCCGGGCCAACGGCGCCTCGGTCGGCTACACGGACTACGACAAGGCGACCAAGTATTTCAGCGGGACCGCGACGCCCATCACGCCTCCGGCCCCCTGACAGTTGAGCGTCCCGTACCTCCCGTACCTCCCGTCCCGCCGCGGCGTGGTCGCCGCCGCATGCCTGATCGGTCTGGCCCT
>DASVXQ010000554.1:0-10495 GCA_036392615.1 Actinomycetes bacterium
CCTCGGCTGGGAGCTTCACTCCGACGGGGCGCAGTGGTTCGCCACGGAGTTCGTGCGCTACGTCGCAGCGCCCGCGGAAGCCGAGCCGCTCGACTACGAGCCGGAGGCTCCGCCGACCCAGGCACCCCCGGTCGTCCAAGAGCGCCCTGTTGCTGCGCCGCCGCCCGCACCGGCACCGGTGCCCTCGGCGGCGCCGACGCGCGGAAGGACCAGGCCGGATCCGGAGCTTCCGGCCGCGGAGACGGGCGGCGGGTCGGCGGCGCGTGGCTGGGCGGTCAGCCAGAGGAACCCGGCGGCGGCCAGTGCGAGCAGGGCGATGCACGCGACCGCGACGCGCTGGCGCGCGACGCCCTCGAGCAGGCGCTCAAGGCGGGCACGCCAGCCGGCGGGCGCGACGACGAAGGGGGACGGCGATGACGCCATGGTGCTGCTCCTCGGAACGGGGCCGGGCGGGACCGCGATCGGCCCCGCCCGGCGGGCGGCGGATTGCCCGCTGACCGTAGCCCGTGTCAAGGATCGCTGCGCACGCTTGTCCCCACCCCTTTGAGCTGGGGAAACGTGGAATGGCGCCGGTCAGCGCCTGGTGACGACGTTGACCAGCTTCGGGGGAACGACCACGACCCTGGCGACCGGCCGGTCACCGATGGCCGCGCGGACCTTGGGGGAGTCCAGCGCGATCTCGCGGAGTTGGTCCTCGCCCGCGTCGGCGGCGACCTCCACGCGGTCGCGCAGCTTGCCGTCCACCTGGACGACGCAGGTCACCCGCTCGGTGCGGACCAGCTCCGGGTCGAAGCCCGGCCACGCCGCGACGTGCACCGACTCCGGCTGGCCGAGCGCTCGCCGCCACAGCTCCTCGGAGAGGAACGGAGCCAGCGGCGACAGCATGTGCACCAGCCGCTCGGCGGCCGAGCGCCGCTGCCCGGCGCTGCCGCGACCGGAGCGGAGCGCGTCCGTCAGGCCGTTGGACAGCACCATCAGCTTGGAGATCGCGGTGTTGAAGCGGAACCGCTCCAGGTCGTCGGTGACCGCCTGCGTGGTGCGATGCGCGAGCCGCTCCAGCTCCTCGTCGGGCTCGCCGGGCTGGTCGTCGACCGCGCCGTGCACCGCCCGCCAGACCCGCTGGATCCAGCGGCCCATGCCCTCGGGCGAGACGTCGGCCCAGTCCACGTCGTCCTCGAAGGGCCCGGCGAACAGCATGGTCAGCCGGGCCACGTCGGCGCCGTGCTCGTCGATGATCCGGGACGGCTCCACCAGGTTGCCGCGCGACTTGCTCATCGCGGCGCCCTGCATCACCACCATGCCCTGGTTGAGCAGGCCCTTGAACGGCTCGGTGAAGCCGACCATGCCCATGTCGTCGAGCACCTTGGTGAAGAACCGCGAGTAGAGCAGGTGCAAGATGGCGTGCTCGATCCCGCCGGTGTACTGGTCGACCGGCATCCACTTGGCGACCCGCTCCGGGTCGAACGGCCGCTCGGGGTCCAGCCCGGTGTAGCGCAGGAAGTACCAGGACGAGTCCACGAAGGTGTCCATGGTGTCGGTCTCGCGCTTGGCCGGTCCGCCACAGGACGGGCACTCCACGTTCACCCAGGACTCGACCGCGGCCAGTGGCGAGCGGCCCTTGGGCACGAAGTCGGTCACGTCCTCGGGCAGCACCACCGGGAGCTGGTCGTCGGGGACCCGCACCTCGCCGCAGGCCGGGCAGTGGACGATCGGGATCGGGCAGCCCCAGTAGCGCTGCCTCGACACCAGCCAGTCGCGCAGCCGGAAGTTGACCGCCGGCTCGCCCCGTCCGCGGGCGGCCAGGTCGCTGGTGATGCGGCGCTTGGCCTCCTCCCATGGCAGGCCGTCGTAGGCCTCGGAGTTGACCAGCCGGCCGTCGCCGACCCATGCCTCGGTCAAGCTGTCGCCCTCCAGCGGGACGGCACCGGCATCGTCGGGCTGGATGACCACGCGGATCGGCAGGCCATACTTGCGGGCGAACTCGAAGTCGCGCTGGTCATGGGCTGGCACCGCCATGATCGCGCCGGTGCCGTAGTCGGTCAGCACGTAGTCGGCGGCCCAGACGGGGATGCGCTCGCCGTTGACCGGGTTGATGGCGTAGGCGCCGAGGAACACGCCCTCCTTGTCGCGCTCGGTCGACAGCCGTTCGATCTCGCTCTCGCGGGCCACCCGCTCGCGGAACTCGTGGAAGTCGGCCTCGCGCTCGGTGCCGGCGACCAGCCGCTCGGCCAGCTCGTGCTCGGGCGCCAGCACGAAGAAGGTCGCGCCGAACAGCGTGTCCGGGCGGGTGGTGAACACCCGCACCAGCTCGCCGGTGCCCTCGATCTCGAAGTCGACGTAGGCGCCCTCGGAGCGGCCGATCCAGTTGCGCTGCATGGTCAGGACCTTGTCGCTCCAGCGACCCTCGAGGCCCTCCATGTCGTCCAGCAGACGCTGGGCGTAATCGGTGATCTTGAAGTACCACTGCGCCAGCTGCCGCTTGACCACCACCGCGTCGCAACGCTCGCAGTGCCCGTTGATGACCTGCTCGTTGGCCAGCACGGTCTGGTCGTTGGGGCACCAGTTGACCGGTGACTCCTTGCGGTAGGCCAGGCCGCGCTCGTGCATCCGCAGGAACAGCCACTGGGTCCAGCGGTAGTAGTCCGGGTCGCAGGTGTTGAAGGTCCGCGACCAGTCGAAGGAGATGCCCAGCCGCCGGAAGGTCGCCCGCTGCGCCTCGATGTTGCGGTAGGTCCAGGTCTTCGGGTGGATGCCGCGCTTGATGGCGGCGTTCTCGGCGGGCAGGCCGAAGGCGTCCCAGCCGATCGGGTGCAGCACGTTGAAGCCCTGGCGCCGCTTGAACCGGGCGATCACGTCGCCGCCGGAGAACGCCTCCAGGTGACCCATGTGGAGGTCGCCCGACGGGTACGGGAACATGTCGAGCGCGTAGAACCGCGGCCGGGTCGTGTCGCTCTCATCGGCGCGGTAGAGGGCCTGCTCCTCCCACGCCGCCGCCCACTTGGGCTCGACCTGCTGCGGTTCGTATCGCTCGGATGCCACGGTCGGTTCACCTGCCTGCTGGGGGTACGTTCTCCGGATGGGCGTGCCAGCCGCGCCCGCCCTGTTCTGGCAAGCATAACAGCAGGCCAGCATCGGCCTCCGCGCCACCGCGCGGAGTGGCCGCGCGCGCAGCGCCGGCCGGCGCGTGAGCGGCTGCCCGGCGCTCCGGCCGCCCCGCGCAGGGCGGTGGCGCGGCCCCCACGATTGCCCTTGCGCACCTCCAAGCCGCGGCGGGATATCATGAGATGTCGGTCTTGGTGGAGATGAGAGATTTATAGGTCATCTGGACTTTGCCGGTCGGTAGGTGCAATCTTCCCCGCCATATCGTCGAAGCCGTACGAGCCGGACGTAGCTCGCTCTGGGTGGCAAGCGGGCACGCTCCGTGAACGTCTCGCCACCCAGAGGGGAGGCAATCGTGGTAACCGCTCGCAATCAGGTCAGTCGCGCCGGACCATACCGCACGGTGCGGGACTGGCAACCACCGCGCTCGTACGAACCCTTCCGTCCCAGCGGCACGCCGCAGCAGAGCGAGGACATCGAGATCCTGCTTCGCACCACCGAGGTCGCGCGCCGGCTGCAGGTCAGCGCGCGCACCGTGCTCGCCTGGGCCCAGGCCGGGAAGCTCCCGAGCATCCTGACCCCAGGCGGCCACCGCCGGTACCCGGCGCACGGGGTCGAGCAGGTTCTCGCCACCATGACCGCGGCCGGCGATCCCCGCCGGCGCTGAGCGATCAACACCTCCACAAATAAACAAGCCAAGCAATCGACAGATTCATCAGTCGACTTCGTCGCTCGCCGGGAGCGCATGCCACCATCTGCGCTCCCGGCGATTTCCGTCCTGCGCCCCCCGCGGTGCCGTACGATTGATGCCACAGTGCTGCGCAACCGGCTGAACGGGTGGTGGTGCTCGCGATGTCCGCCCAGCTCGCAATCCCCAGAACGGCCGCCTGGGTCTGGCACTGCGGGCCGCGTTCGATCTTCGGGCTCGATGCGGTGTTCGTGCGCTGTGCCAGCGGCACCAGCCCCGCCACCGACGCCTTCGATTACGCGGCGAATTTCAAGCGCTGGGCGACCGCGCGCGGCCCCACGGTTGTCCCCTGGACGTGGCTGGGACCGCCCGCCGGTCTGGACGGTCTCGGCGCCGCCGACCTGCTCTGCGATATCGCGCCCAGACGGCCACTGTACGTGGCCGAGCTCCAGGTCGAGATTCCCGGCCAGGAGGTGCTGGCGTTCGCCCGGCGGGTGCGCCAGCGGGAGCCGGAGGCGCTGCTCGGGTTCTCGAGCCTGCCGACCCGCGCCGACGCGGAGGCCGTCGGGGTCCCCTGGGACGTCTGCGTCGAGGAGTTCGACCTCGGGCTCCCGCAGGTCTACACGCCGGCGCAGCGTGAGCTGCTGCTCGAGGACCCCAGTCCCGTGGTGGCCGATATGGGCGGCAAGCCGATCCACGTGGCGACCTTCCCCGACGGCGATGTGGGTTGGCTGGAGAGCGCGCGGGCCGGTATCAGCCGCCACGCCGGCGCGTCGGCGTGGTCGGTCGACCAGTCAAGCTTCACGAACTGGCGGCGCCAGCTCAGCAGGCTGGCGACCGAGGAGGCCCGCGTCCCCGAGGCCAAGGCCGGGTCGCGCACTCCCGGCGAGGAAGCCCTGCTGGCGAACCGCATCATCGCGATCGTCCAGGCCCACCTCGACGCCGGCGGCAGGCTCGAGGACGAGCAGCTGCTCACCGGCGTGGAGCGCGCCCTTCGCGACAGCGCAACCTGAGCCCGGGGCACCCGCGGCGGCGGCGAGCCCTGTGACCAGGCGAGTCGGGCGCTCGAGCACGACGCCCGCGGACGGTACGGCCCTACTGCGCGGGGGCGTCGGGAGCGAGGTCGGTGAGGAACCTGGCGCAGCGCTCGGCTTCGTCCTCCTCGCCGATGGCGGCGGCGGCCAGGTGGAGGCCTCGGAGGCTTCGAAGGAAGCCGCGGTTGCCCTCGTGTGCCCAGGGCACGCGGCCGCTGCCGCGCCAGCCGGCGCGGCGGACACGGTCCAGGCCGCGGTGGTAGCCGACGCGGAAGTAGGCGTACGCCTCGACGGCACGGCCGCCCCGCAGGGCGTCCTCGCCCAGGGCGGCCCAGGCCGCCAGGCAGGTCGGGAAGCGGGACGCCACGGCCGCGAGCTCCCTGGCCGAGGTGGCGCCGGCAAGCGCCTCCAGCGAGCCGTCGGGCTCGCTGATGCGGGTCTCGGCCGGCTCGGTGATCGGTAGCTGGGACATGCGCGGCATGCTACCCGAGGAGGCCTCGCGCGGCGCCGTGCCCCCGCTTGAACCGCCCGCTGCCGGATGCTGTCATTCTGTTACCGACGGTAGCCTGGCGGTCGTGCGAGGCTGGACCGTGCAGACGGTCGACAAGGAGGCGAGCATGCGGGGAGCCGACGTCGCCGCCGAGCGTGCAGCGATCGACGCTCAGGTGAAGGCCCAGACTCTGTGCACCGTCCTGGAGCGCAACGCCCGGGTCCACGGCGACCTGACGGCCCTGGCCTGGAAGCAGGACGGCGCCTGGCGGCAGCTCGACTGGCGTGGGTACCGCCAGCGCGTGGCCGAGGTCGCCATGGGCCTTGACGCGCTGGGCGTCGGGCGGGGCGACTTCGTCGCGATCATGTCCCGCAACCGTCCGGAGCACGTGATCGCCGACCTGGCGGCCGTCCACCTCGGCGCCACGCCGGTCTCGCTCTACAACACGCTCGCTCCCGAGCAGATCGCCTACATCGCCGAGCACTGCCAGGCCAAGGTCGCGGTGGTCGAGGGCCGCGAGTTCATGGAGCGCTGGGAGAAGATCAAGGCCGAGCTGCCCGAGCTGCGCCACATCGTGCTGCTGGAGGACGCCGGCGATTTCTCGGGCTATCCCTGGGTCACCTCGTGGGACGCGCTGGCCGCCAGCGGGCGCGAGGCCCTGACCGCCGGCTGGGGCCGCTTCGACGAGCTGTGGCGCCGGGTGGAGCCCGAAGACCTCGCGACCGTGCTCTACACCTCCGGGACCACCGGGCCGCCCAAGGGCGTGATGACCACCCACGCCAACGCCTTGTGGACGGCCGCGTCGGTGGACCGCTGGGCCGACGACCCCGAGTGGGTCGCCGGCACTAAGTACGTCTCCTACCTGCCGCTGGCGCACAGCCTGGAGCGGCTCAGCGGCCACTACGCCGGGCTGTGGAAGCCCTCGGCGCTGTACTTCTGCGCGGATCTCAACAGCATCATCCAGGTCCTGCCCGAGGTGCGGCCGTTCAGCTTCGTGGCGGTCCCGCGCCTGTGGGAGAAGGCCCAGGCCGGGATCCTGGCGGCGATGGCGGCCGAGCCGAACCCGCGCCGCCGCAGGCTCGCACTGGGCGCGATCGAGGCGGGCCGCCAGGTGGTACGCCTGCAGCAGGCCGGCAAGCCGGTGCCCTTCGCGCAGCGTCTGCGGCACGCGGTGCTCGACCGGTTGGTCTTCGCCAAGGTCCGCGGACGCATCGGGCTCGACCAGTGCCACGTGGCGTTCAGCGGCGCGGCCCCGCTGGCGGACGACGTGATGGAGTTCTTCCTCGCGCTCGGCATCCCGCTCCGCGAGGGCTACGGGCTGACCGAGTCGACTGCCCCAGCGACGCTGAATCTCCGCAACAGGTTGAAGGTCGGCACCGTCGGACCTCCCCTGCCCGGCGTCGAGGCCCGCCTCGCGGACGACGGCGAGCTGTTGCTGCGCGGCGGCAACATCGCGGCCGGCTATTACAAGGACCCGGAGCAGACCGCCGAGACCTTCGACGACGAGGGCTGGCTGCACACCGGCGACGTCGCGCAGTTCGACGACGAGGGCTGGGTGCGGATCGTCGACCGCAAGAAGGAGCTGATCATCACCGCGGGCGGCGAGAACATCTCACCCTCCAACCTGGAGAACCTGCTGAAGGCCCATCCGCTGATCGGGCAGGTGTGCGTCGTCGGCGACCGCCGTCCGTACCCGGGCGCGCTGATCGCGCTCGACGGCGAGATCGCGCCCGGCTGGGCCGCCGAGCGCGGCATCGTCTTCCAGAGCATGGAGCGCTTCGCGGCCGACCCGCGCGTGATCGCCGAGATCCAGGCCGCGGTCGACGCCACCAACCAGCACGTCGCGCGGGTCCAGCAGATCAAGCGCTTCGTGGTCGTGCCGACCGAGTGGGGCGTGGACACCGACGAGCTGACCCCCACCCTCAAGCTCAAGCGCCGCGTCATCCACCACAAGTACGCCAAGGACATCGAGCGCCTCTACGCCTGAGGCGCCGGTTCAGGACGCGCGACGGCTCGGCCGGCCGGGTGGATCGGCGGGCCGCCCCCGAGGGCGGTCAGGAGCCCTCTGGTGGGCCCGCGGGTGCCGGGTTGGGATCGCGGGCGACCTCCACGGCGGTGACGGCGCTTGGGACCGGGGCGGTCGCCGGTCCCGCCGCGACGTGCGGATGGGCGACCGGGCCGGCGGTCAGGGCGCCGGAGGTGGCGAGGGTCGGCTCGGCGGTGGGGTCCGGGTCGGCGGCGAGGGGGAGGAGGAGCTCGAAGCGGGCCCCGCGGTCGGCGCCGGCGGGCTCGCCGATGCGGAGGTCGCCGCCCTGGGCGCGGGCCAGGCGGCGAGCCACGTACAGGCCGAGGCCGACGCCGCCGCCACGGCGTGCGGCGCTGTCGTCGTCGAGGCGGATGAAGCGCTCGAACACCCGCTCGCGCTCGGCCAGGGGCACGCCCGGCCCCTCGTCCTGGATCGCGACCACGGCGTGGGCGCCCTGGCGCCTGGCCTCCAGCCGGATGGGGGCGCCCTCCGGTGAGTGCCTGGCGGCGTTGTCGAGCAGGTTGGTCAGCGCCTGGAGGACCGCCTCGGGTGAGGCGCGCACCGGCAGCTCACTGTCGAGGGTCGCCACCAGCGCCAGGCTCGGCTCGGCCTGGCGGGCCTCGTCGCAGGCCCGCCTGGCGAGCGCCACCACGTCCACCGCGGGCACGGGCACCCGTTCGCTGGGGACCTGCTCGAGCGTGGCGGCCACCAGCAGGTCCTCGATCAGCTCCTCGAGCCGGCTGCCCTGCCGCGCGGCCATGCCGATGAGCTCGCCGCGCAGCTCGGGAGTGAGCAGGTGCCCGCGCTGGTCGAGCGTGGCGATCGCCCCGAGCACACCGGCCAGGGGCGTGCGCAGCTCGTGCGACACGGCGGCGAGGAGGTTCTCCTTGAGGCGCTCACTTTCCTGGAGCCGGCGCGCGACCGCCTGCTCGGCCTGCGCGAGCCGGGCCTGCTCGGCGGCGATCACCCGGGCGGCCGCCACCGACGCCTCGGCCGCCGCGCGGTTGGCCTCGGCATCGATGGCTGCCCGGCAGGCGAGGTGCACGCCGATCATCGGCAGCGGCAGCAGCACCGCGAGCGCCAGGCTCCGCTGCGCGACGACCAGCACCAGCGGCGCCAGCGCGACCAGGATCGCCTCCGGCAGGATCTCCACCTGCGCGCCGCTCCAGAGCTGGAGATTGAGTGGCATCCCCCGGTGCATCGCGACCACGATCCCGACCAGGGTCTTATTGACAAAGAGATAGATCGCTGCGGCGACAAAGAACGCTGGCAATTCAGCGTCATCGAACGGTGGCCGCGCGCCGAGCGCCAGCAGCGTGGCCCCGCCGGCGGTCACCGCGATGGTGTACTGCCCGCCGTTGAAGACGACCTTGCGCAGCTCCTTGCGGTGGAGCAGGTCACTGACGATCGAGCTGGCCGCCACCACCAGGACCGCCGGCGCCAGGCCCCAGCCGAGCAGGATCGTCAGGCACAGGCAGGTCGTGGTGGTGATCGACTCGAGGTCCGCGGTGCGCGGCAAGACGATGTAGCGAAACTCCCCCACGACCATGTACAGGCACAGCAGCCAGAAGACAGGCGACATGTGCGCGAGCGCGCTCGCTCCGCCGGTGACCGCGAGGTACAAGAGAATGGCACTGCCAGTTACGGCCACGGCGAAGACGTAACTGTTGATCGCCGACTTGCGCGAGCGACCCGTCATTGCCCTCGATCCCTGGGGAGTGGGGACAGGGACCGATAGCACACCACTTCGTCCCGGGGGTTGTCGAGCCCGGGACGAAGTTGGTCAGATCGGTCACACTAATTCCACTTGACCGACGCGCCGGCGGCTGCCGCGAGGGCGGCAAGGGACCCCAGCATGAGGGCGATGCGCATGAAGCGCCGCTTCAAGAGCGCCACGACTCTTCACCTCCCTCGGCGAACTGGGCTGGACCGGGTCTGTCGCGGCCCAGGATGTTGGGATCAGATTAACTGAAATCGCCAGTAGCTGGCGATCTTCTCGCTCGTGTCGATCCCGTTACGTTTCGGGCGACTGCGCGGAAATCCAGAATCCCCTCCCACGAGACGGGCCGGCACCGTAGGCTGCTCCGGACCGTCAGGGCCGAGCGCCCCGCCCAGATCCCCGCGGGATCGCGCGGCCCTGGCGGTCGGCTCCGGCGGGCGGGCCTGGCCGCGGGCGCGCGGCCCTGACGGCTGGCTCGGGCACGGGTGCGGCTGGCGGGAGAAGCTGCTGAGAATCGCCTGATCCGTTATCGTTTCAAGCTCGTAGCGCGCCGAGCCTGTGCGGGCGGCCGATGAGGCCATCTCTGGTGCCCCACTCGCCGGCGCGACAGGGCCCTGATCCCGCCCACCGCACGTTCGTCAGTTCGTTCCGCGAAGTCGCCCCGGGCATCGCGATCCTGACATCCCCGGACCCACCGGCCTCGCGGAACGACCGAGGGAAAGGCGTGGGATGGGGATCGACCCGGCGATTCCGGCGCCCGGGGTACGGCGGCACCGCTACCGGGACCTGTTCGTGCACGCGCCCGTCGCCTACCTCGTCACCGACCCGGCCGGCACCATCCGCGAGGCGAACCGCTTGGCCGGCAGGCTACTCGGCGTGGCGCCGCGCGCCCTGGCCGGCCAACCGCTGCGGCGGTTCGTCGCCCCGGAGGACGTCTGGATCCTGGAGGGCCGTGTGCTGCTGGCCGGCGGCCTCCAGGGCCCGCAGGACTACGACCTCCGCATCCAGGCTCGGCGGCGGCCAGCGGCGGCGGTGCAGGCGACCGTCGACGTGGCGCGGGAGCGCTCCGGCCAGGTCCGCGAGCTGCGCTGGCTGCTGCGCGAGCGCCAGCCGGCTGCCGGCGAGCGGTGGGCGCGCCAGCCGTCTGACGTGCCCATCGCCGCCGGCGGCGCGGTGCCGGTCCAGCGGATGGGCCGGCGCCAGGACCTCTCCGGCGCGCTCGAGGATGCGGTGGCCGCCGCGGCGGCCATGCTGCACGCCGACGCTGCCGGGCTCACCCTGCGCTACGAGGACGGCGGCCACCGCTGGATGACCGCCACGGGCAGCGACGCGCTGGCGTTCGAGGAGGCGCAGCGCGACCTCGGCGAGGGCCCGTACCTGGACGCGATCGACCGTGAGGCGGTGGTCTGGAGCACCGACCTGCCGGCCGACCGGCGCT
>DASVXQ010000555.1:0-2830 GCA_036392615.1 Actinomycetes bacterium
CAGGTCGCCGCAGGCGCCGTGGACGCCGCCGCCGGGCGGCGCGCCGGCGCCGGCGAGGTAGAGGCCCTTGACCGGGCTCCCCCAGCGCCACCAGGCCGGCCCCGGCCGGAACAGCAGCTGCTGGTCGATCGCGAACGAGCCAGTGATGATGTCGCCGCCGAGCAGGTTGGGGTCGGTGGCCTCCAGGTCGTCCGGGGTCCAGGCGCGGCGCGCCAGGACCAGCTCGCGGAAGCCGGGCGCGTGCGCCTCGATCGCCAGCTCGACCCGTTCCAGGAACGACTCGCGGGAGCGCGACCACTCCCCCTTGGCGCGCGGCCGCAGCGCGTCGCCGGTCGGCTCGGCCGGCGCGTGGGAGTAGCCCCACAGGACGTGCTTGCCGGCCGGCGCGCGGCTGGGGTCGGCCAGCGTCGGCTGGCCGAGGATCAGCGTGGGCCTGGCGGGAAGCAGGCCGTGGGCCGCCTCCCAGGCCGCGCGGCTCATCGCCCGCACGGTGTCGCCGAGGTGCACCACGCCCGCGCGGCGGCACTCCTCGGTCGACCACGGCACCGGGCCGTCGAGCGCCCAGTCGACCTTGAAGGTCCCGATCCCCCGCCGGAAGCCGCGGACCTGCTCCAGGGCGGACGCGGGAAACGACTCCGGGCCGGCGAGCCGGACCATCAGCTCCGGGTGCACGGCGGCGAGCAGCGCGCGGCGTGCCTCGAACAGCTCGCCGCCGGCCTCGGCGCCGGTCGCCCGCCCGTCGCTGACCACGATGCGGTCGACCCGGCGGCCGGTGTGGATCTCGCCGCCGGCGTCGCGCAGCTTGGCGGCCAGCGCGTCGCTGGCGGCGCCGGTGCCGCCCTGGGCGACCGGCATGCCGTGGCGCTGGCCGATCAGGTTGAGCAGCAGGGCGTAGACGGCGGTGCCGGGCTGCTCTGGCGCCAGGTCGGCGTGCATTGCGGGCGCCACCAGGAAGGCGCGCGCCTGCTCCGACTCGAACCGCTCGGCGACCACCGACGCCCCCTGGAGCAGGGTGCGGGCGAAGCCGACCGCGGCCTGGACGCCGCCGAGACGGCGCCACATGGCGGCCGCCTCGCGCAGCGGCCAGCGGGTCAGCTGCGCGCGCAGCAGCAGCTCGATCAGGTCGCTGTAGTCGCGGTCGAGCCCGAGCCAGGCCTCGCCGTCGCCGTGGTGGAGCTTGTCGATCGACGCGGCGGTCTCGTCGGCGGAGCGGGCCAGCGCCGCCGCCTGGGTGCCGGGGAACGGGTGCGCGGCCGCCAGCGGCGCGTGCAGCAGCCGCAGCCCGTAGGGACCCAGGTCGCGGCCGGCGAACGCCGGCGAGAGCTGGGCCAGCGGCAGGAAGGCGGGGCCGAGGTCGTGGCGGAAGCCGGGCAGGGTCGACTCGAACGTGCGGGCGGCGCCGCCGACCTGGTCGCCGGCCTCCAGCAGGCACACCGACCAGCCGGCCTCGGCGAGCCGGAGGGCGGCCGCCAGCCCGTTGGGGCCGGCGCCGACGACGATCGCGTCGTAGGCTGGCATGCAGGCATTCTTCCATCGAGAGGGGGCTATCCGTGTTGCTACACTGCGAGTGTAGGGGGCTCCCCTGGACTTGCCCTGGCGCCCGGCGCCCTGAGAGGTGAACGTTCCCCATGGTCACTCGTGAAGAGGTCTACAGCGCGCTCGGACAGGTGATGGACCCGGAGATCCACCGACCGATCACCGAGCTCGAGATGGTGAAGAGCATCGAGATCGCCGAGTCCGGCGCGGTCCGCGTCGAGGTGCTGCTGACCGTTCCGGGGTGCCCGATGAAGGACCGGCTGCAGCGCGACGTGACCGCCGCCGTCTCCCCGCTTCCGGGCGTGACCAGGGTCGAGGTCGGGCTCGGCTCGATGACCGAGGAGCAGCGCCAGGCGCTGGTCGGCAAGCTGCGCGGCCCCGGCGGCCAGCAGCAGCGCAAGATCACCTTCTGGGGCGAGGAGTCCTCCACCCGCGTGCTGGCGATCGCCTCGGGCAAGGGCGGCGTCGGCAAGTCCTCGGTGACCGTCAACCTGGCGGCGGCGCTGGCCGCCCAGGGGCACCGCGTGGCGGTGGTCGACTGCGACATCTACGGCTTCTCGGTGCCGCGGATGCTCGGCGCCACCGGACGCCCGGTGGGCTTCAACGGCATGATCATGCCGCTCGAGGCGCACGGGGTGAAGGTCATCTCGATCGGCTTCTTCACCGACGGCCGGCCGGTGGCCTGGCGCGGTCCCATGCTCCACCGCGCCATCCAGCAGTTCCTCGCCGACGTCTACTGGGGCGAGCTGGACTACGTGCTGCTCGACCTCCCGCCGGGCACCGGCGACGTGTCGATCTCGCTGGCGCAGATGCTGCCCGGCTCCGAGATGCTGCTGGTGACCACCCCGCAGGAGGCGGCCGAGCGGGTCGCCATCCTGGCCGGCCGCTTCGCCCAGGAGAACGGCCTCAAGGTCGCCGGTGTGATCGAGAACATGAGCTACTTCGTCTGCCCGGGCTGCGACGAGCGGCACGAGATCTTCGGCTCCGGCGGCGGCGACGAGCTGGCACGCGACCTCGGCACCAAGCTGCTCGGCCGGGTGCCGCTGGACGTGCGCCTGCGCGAAGGCGGCGACAGCGGCAAGCCGCTGGTGATCTCCGATCCGGACGCGCCGGCGTCCGAGGAGCTGTTGGCGATCGCGGCGGCGCTCCCGCCGACCAGGCGCAGCCTGGTGGGCAAGCGCCTCACGCTGCTCACCTGACCGGGGAACGCCGGGCGAGGCCGAGGTCGCACGGCCGGACCCGCCGGACGGGCGGGCGGCCGCTGGCTCAGGTCGCTTCGGGATCGACCGGCGCG
>DASVXQ010000556.1:0-1881 GCA_036392615.1 Actinomycetes bacterium
CCTGGAGGCGGCCGGCGGCGCGGTCCAGCACGACGTCCTCCGGGTCCGCCTCCAGCAGCTCGGCGGCCAGCCGGCGCGCCCTGCCGACGACCTCGGCGGCGGCGCGGTGCACGGCGTCGCCGCCGGCCTGGGCGGAGCGCGACGCAAAGGTGCCGATGCCGGCGGGGACGTCGTCGGTGTCCCCGGAGCGCACCTCGATGCGCTCCATCGGGATGCCGAGCCGGTCGCAGGCGAGCTGCGCCCAGGTGGTGTGGTGGCCCTGCCCGTGCGGGCTGGCGCCGCTGCGCACGATCGCCCCGCCCTCCGGGGTGATCTCGACCGCGCCGTACTCGCCGCCGCCGACGCCGTCGGCGACCTCGACGAACATCCCCAGGCCGACGCCGAGCAGGTGCGGGTCGCCCGCCTCGCGCCGGCGGGCCTGCTCGGCGCGGATCCCCTGGTAGTCGCCGGCCTCCAGGACGCTGGAGAGCAGCGCCTGGTAGTCGCCGGAGTCGTAGACCGTGCCGGTCGGGGTGGTCCACGGGAAGGCGTCGCGCGGCACCAGGTTGCGCCGGCGCACCTCGGCCGGGTCCATGCCGATCTCGGCGGCGAAGCGGTCCACCGCTCGCTCGATCACGACGTTCGCCTCTGGACGGCCGGCGCCGCGTACCGGGCCGGTCGGGGTGGCGTTGGTGACCACCGCCGTCCCGGTGGCCTCGATCCGCGGGACGGCGTAGACGCCGGAGGCGAGCACCCTGGCGCGGGCGACCAGCGGGCCGCCGAACAGCGGGTAGGCGCCGGCGTCCTGGGTCACCCGGACCTGGTAGGCCAGCAGCGTGCCGTCGCGGCGCCCACCGAGCCGCACGTCCTGCGCCAGCCCGCGGCCGTGGTGCATCCCCAGCATGCTGTCCGAGCGCGTCTCGATCCAGCGCACCGGCCGGCCCAGCTCGCGGGCCAGCCAGCCGACCAGCACCTCCTCGCGTGAGCTGCCGTTCTTGGCGCCGAAGGCGCCGCCGACCTCGCCGACCACCACCCGCACCCGCTCCGGCTCCAGCCCGAGCGCCCTGGCGAGGTTGCCGCGCAGCCGGTGCGGCGCCTGGGTCGAGGCCCAGAAGGTGAGCCGCCCGTCGCCGCCCCACGCGGCGGCGGCGCAGCGCGGCTCGATCGGGGCGGCAGCCAGGCGCGGGTGGGTCATGGACAGCTCGACGACCACCTCGCAGCCGTCGAACAGCGCCGGGTCGTGCTCGCCGCCCATGCGCATGCACACGTTGGTGCCTGCCTCGGGGAACAGCAGCACCCGGTCGGCGGCGGCCTCGCGCGGCGAGACCACCGCCTCGAGCGGCTGGTAGTCGATCTCCACCAGCTCGGCGGCGTCGACCGCCTGCGCCTGCCGCTCGGCGACCAGCGCGACCACCGGCTCGCCGGCGTAGCGCACCACGCCGTCCGCCAGCCACGGCCGCACCATCCGCTGGTCGTGCATGGGCAGCGGCGGCGCCGGCGGGAGACCGAGCTCGGCGGTGCCGACCACCGCAACCACCCCGGGGGCGGCCCTGGCGGCCTCCAGGTCGATCGAGGCGATGCGCGCGTGCGCGATGGGGGAGTTGACGAACACCACCGCGGCGGCGCCCTTCAGAGCGAGGTCGGCGACGTAGCGGCCGCGTCCGGTGACCAGCGGCCGGTCCTCGAATCTCGGCACGGGCCTGCCGAGCGGGCTGGAGAACTCCCGCGAAGCGGTCACCGCCATGCATGCTCCATTCGTCGACGACACGGGCCGTCCCGATGATAGGCGTCTGACCGTCCCTGTCCCTGTCCGGCACGTCGGCTTAATGGTGGATGGAGTCCCCCGCCGTAACGGATGGCGAGGTGCGCGGTCCGGCCCGCCGGTCCGGTCCCCGCCGGCGC
>DASVXQ010000557.1:0-16480 GCA_036392615.1 Actinomycetes bacterium
TCGTCGGAGCGGCCGGCCGGCCGGACGGGCGGCGCGCCGTGGCCGGGGACGCCGTCGGGATCCGTCCGCGCCGGGGCGGGCAGCGCCTCCGCCGCCGCGACCGCGGCGAGCAGCGCCCGCGCCTTCGCCTCCGTCTCGCGCTCCTCGCGCTCGGGGACCGAGTCGGCCACGATCCCGGCGCCCGCCTGGCAGTGGGCGACGCCGTCGACGAACACGCAGGTCCGGATGGTGATGCAGGTGTCCAGGTTCCCCGAGAAGTCGAAGTACCCGACGCAGCCGGCGTAGGGGCCGCGGCGGTGCCGCTCGAGGTCGTCGATGATCTCCATCGCGCGGACCTTGGGGGAGCCCGAGACGGTCCCGGCCGGGAACGAGGCGGCCAGGACGTCGAACGGGGTGACCTCCTCGGCGAGCTCGCCGACCACGTCCGAGACCAGGTGCATGACGTGCGAGTAGCGCTCGACGCGCATGAAGTCCTCGACCTTGACGGTGCCCGGCCGGCAGACCCGGCCGAGGTCGTTGCGCGCCAGGTCGACCAGCATGACGTGCTCGGCGCGCTCCTTCTCGTCGTCCCTGAGCTCCTGCTCCATGGCCTGGTCCGACGCCTGGTCCGCGCCGCGCGGGCGCGTACCGGCGATCGGGCGCATGGTCGCGCGCCGTCCCTGCACGGTGACCAGGACCTCGGGCGAGGAACCGGCCAGGGTGACCCCCGGCAGGCGCAGGAAGTACATGTACGGCGAGGGGTTGACCACCCGCAGCACCCGGTACACGTCGAACGGGTCCGCGCCGGTGCGCACCGAGAACCGCTGTGACGGCACCACCTGGAAGACGTCGCCCGCGCGGATGTGCTCCTTGGCGACCTCGACCATCCGCTGGTACCGGCCGGGTTCGAGGTCGCTGGCGGCATTGGCGGCCGGCCCGGCGGTCGGCAGCGGCGTGGGCGGGTTCGGCGCCGCCACCGCCAGCCGCTCGGCGAGCCCGTCCAGCCGCCGTGCCGCCGCCGCGTACGCCTGCGGCAAGTCGGTGTCCTCGTCCACCAGCACGTTGGCCACCAGGGCGAGGCGCTGGCCGAGGTGGTCGAACACCACCACCGAGCGCGGCAGGATCAGCAGCGCGTCGGGCAGTCGCAGGTCGTTCTCGGTCTGGTCCGGCAGCCGTTCGAGCTGCCGGACGATGTCGTAGGCGAGATAGCCGACTGCGCCCGCGTGCAGCGGCGCCAGCTCCGGAATGTCGGGGGACCTCAGCCGCTCCAGCAGCGCGCGCAGCACCGTCAGCGGCGGACCGGACGGCAGACCCCCGGGCGGCTCGCCGGTCCAGGTCACCTGCCCGTCGCGCGCCTGGAAGGTGGCGAACGGATCGGTGCCGATGAACGAGAACCGCCCCCAGCGCTCGCCGTGCTCGACGCTCTCGAGCAGGACCGATCCTTCGGCGGCGCCGAGCTTGCGGAAGGCGCTCACCGGCGTCTCCAGGTCGCCGAGCAGCTCGCGCCAGACCGGCACCACCGAGTACTCCTTGGCCAGCAGCGCGAACTCCTCCAGCGAGGGCCGCAGCCCGCCGGTCCCAAAGACCATCGGGGCCGGGCCTCCCGGGAGCCTGCCGGCCCCTGAGGCGGTCACGGGCCGGCCTCGCGGGCGGACCCGGCGCCGATCGAGGCCTCGGCGCCGCGCCCCGGCGGCGCATCCGTCGAGGAGGCGGCGACGGCGGGCAGCGCCTCCTCGAAGCAGCTCCGCGCGCCGGTGTGGCACGCGCCGCCGATCTGCTCGACCCGGACGAGCAGCGTGTCGCGGTCGCAGTCGGCATGCACCGAGCGCACGTACTGGCGGTGGCCCGAGGTCTCGCCCTTCTGCCAGTACTCGCGCCGTGAGCGGCTCCAGAACCAGGTCCGACCGGTCGTCAGCGTGCGGCGCACGGCCTCGGCGTCCATCCAGCCGACCATCAGCACGGCGGCGTCGGCATGGTCCTGGATCACCGCGGTCAGCAGGCCCTGTGCGTCGAACTTCAGGCCGGCGACCAGCTCGGCCAGGTCGTCGCTGTCGGGCTGTGGGGCGTTGACCGGTTCGGATGGCACGGAGGCGACCACTGCGACTCCTTCGAGGTGTCCGTTTCGAGCGCGCCCATGCTAGTCCCTCCGCAATCCGGGCCACGACCGCTGTCCACACCCCCCTTGCGGCGATCGAGCGTGGCTGCACGGCGCCCGTCGGAAGGGTTGCGCGCACCTCCAGGATCGCGGGCACGATCGCGTCGCGCACGTCGAATGCGGCGATCGCACGGCTCGTACGAGGCTTTCCGCGCTGATTGTTCGCGCCGCCTTCGCCGGTTATCCACAAAGTGGAAGCGTCCCTACCCCATCGCCCGGGGATCTGCCATCTTGGGATTGCGACGAGCGCCGACCAACGGGGGCGGGCGCCCGGCGAAGCGACGGTGCCCCCGGGGAAGTGGAAGAGGGGAACACCGATGTCGACCCAGCCGGAGCAGGCGAAATCCGAGACCATCGAGCGGATCGCGACCATGATCCGCGAGCGGGTCGCCGCCGACCAGGCTGCCCAGGTCGAGTCGTTCACCCGGCAGTTCTACCGGCGCGTGGACCCCGCCGATCTCGCCCAGCGCACCGTCCCAGACCTCTACGGCGCCGCGCTGTCGCTGTGGAGCTTCGCCCGCCAGCGGCTGCCCGGCACCGTGAAGGTGCGCGTCTACAGCCCGCGCTTCGAGGAGCACGGCTGGCGCTCGGTCCACTCCGTGGTCGAGATCATCACCGACGACATGCCCTTCCTGGTGGATTCGGTGTCGATGGAGCTGAACCGGCAGGGCCTGGTGATCCACCTGCCGATCCACCCGGTGCTGACGGTCGTGCGCGACGCCGACGGGGAGCTGCGCGAGGTGCTGCCGGCCGGCACCGGCCCGCACGACGGCCTGCCCGAGTCGGTCATCCACGTCGAGGTCGACCGGCAGACCGAGCCTGAGGTGCTCGAACGGATCCGCCAGGGCATCGAGCGGGTGCTGGCCGACGTCCGCGTCGCCTTCGAGGACTGGGGGCCGATGCGCGAGCGGGTCCGCGAGATCCTCACCCTGCTCGCCGACGAGCCCCCCAAGGTCGACCCGGACGAGCTGGCCGAGGCTAGGGCGATGCTCGAGTGGATCGACCAGGGGAACTTCACCTTCCTTGGCTACCGCGTCTACGACCTGGACGTCCAGGACGGCGAGGACGTGCTGCGGCCGGTTCCCGGGACGGGCCTCGGCATCCTGCGGGAATCGGCCGAGCGGCCGATGTCCCCCAGCTTCGCCAAGCTCCCGGCCCAGGTCCGCCGCCTGGCCCGCGAGCCGCACCTGCTGGTGCTCACCAAGGCGAACTCCAAGGCGACGGTGCACCGCCCCTCCTATCTCGACTACATCGGGATCAAGCGGTTCGACGCCGACGGCGCCGTGGTCGGCGAATGGCGCTTCCTCGGCCTGTACACCTCGGCCGCCTACAACCGGAACCCACGCGAGATCCCGGTGCTGCGGCGCAAGGTCACCCGCGTGCTGGAGCGCGCCGGGCTGCCGCCCGGCGGCCACGACTGGAAGGCGCTGCAGAACATCCTGGAGACCTTCCCGCGCGAGGAGCTGTTCCAGATCTCCGAGGACGAGCTGTTCGACGTGGCCATGGGCATCCTGCGGCTGGAGGAGCGGCGCCGGGTGCGGTTGTTCATGTGGCGCGACCGCTACGCCCGCTTCGTCTCCTGCCTGGTGTACGTGCCCCGCGACCGCTACACCACGGCCGCGCGCCGCCGCATCGAGGAGGCGCTCACGCAGGCGCTCGACGGTGAGAGCCTCGACTTCTCGGTGCGCCTGACCGAGTCGGTGCTGGCACGTCTCTACTTCATCATCCGGGTGCGGCCCGGCCACGACGAGGACGAGGTCGACGTCGCCGAGCTGGAGCGCAAGCTGGCTGAGGCGACCCGCTCCTGGAGCGACCAGCTGCACGGCTGCCTGCTGGAGTACTTCGGTGAGGAGCAGGGCAACCAGCTCTTTGCGAGGTACGCCGAGGCGTTCCCGGCCGCCTACCGGGAGGACTTCCCCGCGCTGAGCGCCATCTACGACATCCAGCGGCTCGAGAAGCTGATCTCCACCGGGCACGCCAGCATGAGCCTGTACCGGCCGCTGGAGGCCGCCGAGGGCACGCTGCGCTTCAAGCTGCTGTCGTCCGAGCGGCCGCTGCCGTTGTCGGACGCGGTGCCGATGCTGGAGGCGATGGGCGTCCGCGTGGTCGAGGAACGCCCCTACGAGGTGCACCCACTGGGGACCTCGCCGGCCTGGGTCCACGACTTCGGCCTCTCCTATCCCGAGCAGGGAGAGCTGGACCTGCACGAGGTGCGCGAACGCTTCCAGGAGGCATTCACGCGCGCGTTGCGCGGCGAGTCCGAGAGCGACGGCTTCAACCAGCTGGTGCTCGGCGCCGGGCTCACCTGGCGCCAGATCGTCGTGCTGCGCGCGTGCTGCAAGTACCTGCGGCAGACCAAGCTGACCTTCAGTCAGAGCTATATGGAGGAGGCGCTGGCCGGCAACCCCTCGATCGCCCGCCGGTTGGTGGAGCTGTTCGAGGCCAGGTTCGACCCGGCCCTCCGCGGCGACCGGGACAAGCAGGTGGGCAGGCTCGAGGCCTCCATCGGCAGCGCGATCGACGCCGTCGCCAACCTGGACCAGGACCGCATCCTGCGGGCGTTCCTCGAGCTGATGCTCGCGATGACCAGGACCAACTACTTCCAGACCGCGGCCAATGGCGAGCCCAAGCCCTACCTGGCGTTCAAGCTCGACCCCGGCAAGGTCCCCTACCTGCCCAGGCCGCGGCCGATGTACGAGATCTTCGTGTACTCGCCGCGGACCGAGGCGGTGCACCTGCGGGGCGGCAGGGTGGCGCGCGGAGGGATCCGCTGGTCCGACCGCCGCGAGGACTTCCGGACGGAGGTCCTCGGCCTGATGAAGGCGCAGATGGTCAAGAACGCGGTCATCGTCCCCACCGGGGCCAAGGGCGGCTTCGTGGTGAAGCGGCCACCCTCCGGCAACGACCGGCGGGCCATGGCGGCCGAGGTCTCGGCGTGCTATCAGACGTTCATGCGGGGGCTGCTCGACCTCACCGACAACCTGGTCGGCGGCGAGGGCGTGCCGCCGCCGGAGGTGGTCCGCTACGACCGCCACGATCCCTACCTGGTGGTCGCCGCGGACAAGGGCACCGCGGCCTTCTCCGACCTGGCCAACTCGATCGCCGACGAGTACGGCTTCTGGCTCGGCGACGCCTTCGCCTCCGGGGGCTCCACCGGCTACGACCACAAGAAGATGGGGATCACCGCCCGCGGCGCCTGGGAGTCGCTCAAGCGCCACTTCCGGGAGCTGGGCCTGGACGCGCGAACGTCGGAGTTCACCGTGGTCGGCATCGGCGACATGTCCGGCGACGTGTTCGGCAACGGCATGCTGCTGTCCTCGCACCTCAAGCTGATCGGCGCCTTCAACCACCAGCACGTGTTCCTCGATCCGGACCCGGACCCGGCGATCTCGTTCGAGGAGCGCAAGCGCCTGTTCGACCTGCCGGGCTCAACCTGGTCGGACTACGACCGCAAGCGCATCTCCAGCGGCGGTGGCGTGTGGCCGCGGACGGCCAAGTCGATCCCCCTGTCCCCGCAGGCCCGACGGGCGATCGGGGTCGAGGCGGAGGCGCTGACGCCCAACGAGCTCATCAGCGCGCTGCTGCGCGCGCCGGTCGACGTGCTGTGGAACGGCGGCATTGGCACCTACGTGCGCGCCAGCCGGGAGCGTGACGTCGACGTGGGCGACCGGGCCAACGACGCCGTCCGGGTCGCTGGGTCGGAGCTGCGCTGCCGGGTGGTGGTCGAGGGCGGCAACCTCGGCTTCACCCAGCTCGGGCGCATCGAGTACGCGCTCGGCGGTGGCCACATCAACACCGACTTCATCGACAACTCGGGCGGCGTCGACTGCTCGGACCACGAGGTGAACATCAAGATCCTGCTCAACTCCGCGGTCTCCAGCGGTGACCTCACCCGCAAGCAGCGTGACCGGCTGTTGGCCGACATGGCGGACGAGGTCACCCAGGCGGTGCTGCTCGACAACTACCGCCAGGCGCAGGCGCTCAGCGTCACCGAGTCGCACGCGGCGGAGGTGCTGGACGACCACGTCCGCCTCATCAAGGCGCTGGAGCGCGGCCGCCACCTGGACCGCAAGCTCGAATTCCTGCCGAGCGACCAGGAGATCGCCGAGCGGCGGGCGGCCGGGCGCGGCCTGACCCGGCCCGAGCTGGCCGTGCTGCTGGCCTACAGCAAGGTCACCACCCAGGAGGCGCTGCTCGCCTCGGACGTGCCGGAGGACCCCTACCTCTCCGACGATCTCGAGCGGTATCTGCCGGCGAAGCTGCGGGAGCCGTTCCGCGACCAGGTCCGGCGCCACCCGCTGCGGCGCGAGATCATCGCCACCCACGTCACCAACAGCATGGTCAACCGGGTCGGCAGCACCTTCGTGCACCGCATCGGCGAGCAGGCCGGCGCCACGGCGCCGGACATCGCGCGCGCCTATACGGTCGCGCGCGAGGTGTTCGACGCCCGCCGCATGTGGAAGGACATCGGGGAGCTGGACGACCAGGTGGCGGCCGAGGTCCAGACCGGCCTGATGGTCGAGGGCCGGACTCTGGTCGAGCGGGCCACGCGATGGCTGCTGCGCAACCGGCACCAGCCGCTCGACATTGCCGCCGAGGTCTCGCACTTCGGTCCTGGCATCGCCGCGCTTGCGCAGGAGCTGCCGAAGCTGCTGGCGCCACAGGACGCGGAGGCGCTTGGCCGCACCTGCGAGCGGTTCGGCGCCCAGGGCGTCCCCATCGACCTGGCGACACGCGTCGCCAGCCTCGACGCCCTGTACTCGGGGCTGGACATCATCGAGGTCGCCAGCAGCGACGACGAGACGGTCGAATCGGTTGCGGCGGTGTACTTCGCGCTCGGCGCGCGCCTCGACCTGCACTGGCTGCGGAACCAGATCAACGCGCTGCCAACCGAGTCGCACTGGCAGACCCTCGCCCAGGGCGCGCTGCGGGACGACCTGTCGTCAGAGCAGCGCCAGCTCACCGCGCAGGTCTTGCGGCACGGCACGGATGGGCAGGACGCCCAGGCGATGATCGAGGCCTGGGTGGCCGACAACCGCGCCGCGGTGAGCCGCTGCGAGACGATGCTGGAGGACCTGAAGCAGGCGGACACCGTCGACGTGGCGATGCTGTCGGTTGCGCTGCGTGAGATCCGCAACCTGACGCTCACCTGAGGCGCGCGCCCGACCGCCGCGAGGTCAGTCGGCCGTGGCGATCCAGATCAGCTCCTCGGCGCCGCTGTCGAGCGGGCGGCCGTCGAAGCCGCCGAAGACCTGGCCGACGGTGAAGCCCGCGGCGGCGAGCAGCCGCAGCACCTCGTTGGGGTAGCGGAAGTGCACCTCCAGGAGCCGGTGGCGCCGTTCCAGCACCAGGCCGTCCTCGTCGAGCAGCTCGGTCACCCGGCGCCGCGTCGCCACCTGCGCGACCGTGTCGAAGCTGTTGTGCTCCCACATCGCCACGCGCTGGCCGGTGTCGGGATGCCGGACCTCGCCCCGGAAGCCGTGGTGGTCTTGACGGGAGGCCATCATCTCCGGGTCGGGCACGAACACGTCACCGGCGAACCGGCCGCCCGGACCGAGGTGCGCCCGCACGGTCGCGAGCGTCGCCATCCAGTCGTCGTCGGCCTGGAGGTGGAACAGCGAGCGGAACGGGATGGTCACCAGCGGGAACCGGCGGTCGAGCCGGATCGCGCGCATGTCCCCCTGGCGCAGCTCGACACGGTCGTCGAGACCCGCCGCAGCGAGCCGCCGCCTCGCCCGTCGCAGCATGGCGGCGGAGATGTCCACCCCGACCGCCCCACCCGCCGCCGCGGCGCAGGGCGCGAGCACCCGCCCGGTCCCGCAGGCCAGCTCGAGCAGCGGCCCACCCGCGTCGCCCGCCAGTGTCGTGTAGAACGGCACGTCCCGCTCGCTCACCCCGCCGGTGGTGACGTCGTAGAGATCCGCCTCCCAGGCGTAGGGGTCGCCGGTCGCGGAGGCGTCGGCGAGGCCGGGATCGTCGGTTCCGGTGTCGGAGTCCCCTCCGGCGCCAGGACCGCCTCCCGCGCCGGGGTCGTTCCTCGGGCTGACGGAGGCGTCGCTGGGCGGTTCGTTGGGGTCGTCGCGCATCACGCGGGGACGCTACCGCTCTCCGGCGGAGCGTGCAGCCCGGGGATGGTGGGACGCGGCGACCAGGGCGGCGAGGCGCTCGTTGAAATCGCGGACCTCGGCGAGGGAGCCGCGCTCGCGCAACGACGTGGCCAGCTCGGCGGCGCGGCGGAGGATCGGGTCGATCAGGTACTCGGCGGGCATCTGGAGGACCTCGGCGCCTGGTCCGGGAGGTCGAGCCACAGGCAGGCGGTGCCGCAGTACTGCTCGAACTCGCCGACGCTGAAGGAGAACACCCCGCCCGGCGAACGGTCCCCGTCGGAGGACTCGATCGCGCGGCTGCCCCGGGCGATCGCCTCCAGCACGCCGCGACACTCCCCCATGCGTGCCAACGCCCGCGCCTCGCCCCAGCTGGCCAGCTGCGCCCGCACCAGCGGGTTCGGCGCCAGCGCCTGCCCTTCGCGAGCCAGGCGCAGCGCCTCCTCCGGGCGGTCGTCGTACAGCTCGACCATGCTCTGCGCGCCGCGGACCCAGGCGACCAGGCCGTTGTGCCCGGCTTCCTGGCCGAGCCGCCCGGCCGTGGCGAGGTGCATTCGCGCCGCGCGGTAGTCGCTCAGGTGGAACGAGAGGTTGCCGAGCAGCGCCGACAGCCATCCCGCGACGAGGTGCAGATGCTGACGGCTTCCGGTGGGCTGGCGCTCGTCGAGCATACCCTCGACCAGCTGGCGGCACTGCCGGATCTGCCCGAAGAGCATCCTGGCCGGGGTCGACCAGTACGCCCGCGCGTACTGCTCCACCGCCAGCTCGAGCTGCTCGTGCGAGACCGGACCGCCCGCCGGACCCTCAACGCGCAATGTGAGCCGTACCGATTCCAGCACGGCGTCGAGCCCGGTCCACACGGACACGCGCAGGAAGTCTGACCGATTCGCGGTGGACCTCGCTTCCTGATCCTTCGGCGCCGCCGGCGCGAACGCGTCCGGCGGGCGGTCGAACGCGCCGCGAGCGGTGCCCGGCGGCGCGGGTGACGTCGCGCCGGCCGGGCCTGGGCGGGATGGCGGCGGGCTCGGGGTCCCCTGACTGGAGGCCTGTGGACTCGGGGTCCGGAGGCCGCGCGCCGTCCGGTGTGGGGCGGGTGGGCCCGGGACCCTCAGGGCCGGGGCCGGGACGTTTGCGACGGGAGCCTGGGGGTCCGGGGTCTGCGGGACGGGCGGCTCGGGGGTGGAGATGGTGGCCGGCGGCGTTGTGGTTTGCTCGTGCGCGGTTGTACCAGATGGAGTGTAAAGCGCGGATCGATCGAATTTCTCGCCGCTTCGGCTCAGGGAGTGAGATGCGGCCTCCGGGTTGCGACGCAGGCGCTGGCGCCGGCTGCGGTGCCTGGCGGTCTCCAGCAGCAGCGGCGGCAGGCAGCGCACCAGGCTGTGGCCGCCGCCGAGCAGGCCGTCCATCGCTTCGACGAAATCCGGCGACGGGGTGACGTCGCCGTTCTCGACGCGCCCGATGTGCGACCGGGACCAGCGACCGCCGGTCCGGACGGCAAGCTGCTCCTGCGTCAGTCCCGCCTGGATCCGCAGGTTGTAGAGCGTGTCACCCAGCCGCCGGATCGCGGGGCTGCTCGGATCGATGGAGCGAAGCTCCCGACGGTGCGCCAACCCCGCGTTCACCCCCATGCTGTCGACCGGAAGCATCGCTTTCTCTTGGCCGCATACGCCGAAGGTGTTTTCCTGTTTAGAACGAACATTGCGTTCGATGGACCACTTTACCTGACAAGCGTATACCTTGTGGCATGAACGGCTCACAGCCGCCGATCGAGACTGACCGCCAGCGTGCCGCCATGCGGCGAATCGGGTCGCTGATCGGGAGCAACGCGATCGGGTGGCCGAAGGGGGACCCACCATGATGCGGACGGGTGTCGCCGGCCAGGCGGCGATCGGGATGACGGAGCGGGACAATCTTCTTCGCCGGAATGGCCGGCCCCGCCGGCGGGGCGGACATGACGGCGAGTGGGCCGAGCGGTTGCTGCGCACCTCGGAGGTCGCCGAGCTGTTCAGCGTCAGCTCGAGGACGGTCAGGGAGTGGGCCAGACGCGGCCTGCTCCCCACCATCAGGACCCCGGGTGGCCAGCACCGCTTCCCGGAGGGCCCGGTCCGCGAGCTGCTTCACCGGGTGCGCGGGCTCCCCGCCGAGGCCTCCCGCCACGAATTCCCCTAAGCAGGTGGTCAGAAGTGTCTCGCGTAACCTCGCGAGTGCTTGCCGGACACTCTCTCGCCTGTTGCGGATACCGTTGAGCCGGTCAGGCCGGCCGCGGGCACCACAGCCGCTGGCAGCAGGAGATGGGCGCAGCGTCACACCGGCGTGGCGGTGGCCATCATCTCGATCGTTGCCGGCGGGGAAGATCGCTTGGCGACCCTCGCCGTCCACATCCCCTGCGGGATACCCAGCCGGACCACACAGCGGATCTTCGCCTGCCTGGGCCGGCACCACTTCGCATCGCGCGTGCTGCCCAGCACGGTTGCGGTCAAGCGGAGCCCGGCGTCCAACCACACCTTCACCTCGGTGGTCCGTGACGCCACCACGGCCACTGTGAGCTGGTGGGTGGCGGGATCCGGCGCCATGATGCGATATGCCGCGGTGGCCGGGCCGCGTCCCAACCGCAGTTGGCGGGGCGCGCCGTATGGCTGCACGTCGGTCCTGGTTCGAAACCCCACCACACTTCCTGGCGGCACGAGGACACCGGCAGACGGCTCCTGCGCCACGACGACGGCGTTGCGGCCCTGCGGGTCCCGCTCGTGGGCGCTGCCGCGCAGGCCCCCCGTGCGCATCATTCTCTCGGCCTGGGCCAGGGTCCGGCCAAGGACATCGGGGACCGCATACCCTCGGGTCTTCCCGGGGGCGGTACGGATGGCCGGAGCCGATGTGGCGCCGGTGGCGGCTGTGGGGGCCGGGCGTTGGGCGCTGGGTATGGGTGGAAGAAGCCGGCCGGCCACGGTCAGCGCGGCAAGTCCGCCCAGCAGCATCGCCGCGGTCGCGACCCGGCCTGATGTCGCGCGCATACTGGTGTCCCCGGTGTCTGCGGCAACGATACAACCCAGCCGCAGCGACCGGAGGCGCCGGCGGCCGGAGGTTCACAGCCAACGCCTGACCAAGCAACACGACCAACGCCGAGAGACGACCATCGGCTCGAGTTGCGTGCAGGGCTTCTGAGCTGCCGCTTGCCTCCCGCGAACTCCACCAGCGGGCCGGGGTCGGCACCGCCGGACGCGGCACGTCCCTCAGCGGCTACCTTCGGATCGGCAGGCCGGCGGTGGCGAGGCCTTCCTTGACCTCGGCGATGGACAGCTGGCCGAAGTGGAAGACGCTGGCCGCGAGGACGGCGTCGGCGCCGGCCTGGCAGGCGTCGACGAAGTGGGCGACGTCGCCGGCGCCGCCGCTGGCGATGACGGGGACGTCGACTGTACGGGCCATGGCGCTGACCAGCTCCAGGTCGTAGCCGGTCTTCTGGCCGTCGGCGTCCATGCTGGTGACCAGCAGCTCGCCGGCGCCGCGGCGGGCGCCCTCCTCGGCCCACCGGAGGGCGTCGCGGCCGGTGGGGGTGCGGCCGCCGTCGACCACCACCTCCCAGCCGCCACCGTCGGCCCGCCGGCGGGCGTCGATCGCCAGCACCATGCACTGGACCCCGTACGTCTCGGCGCCGGCGGAGAGGAGCTCGGGGTCGCGGACGGCCGCGGAGTTGACGGAGACCTTGTCGGCGCCGGCACGCAGCAGGCGGCCGACGTCCTCAGGGACCCGGACGCCGCCGCCGACGGTGAGCGGGATGAAGACCTGCTCGGCCGTACGGCTGACCACGTCGTAGAGCGTGGCGCGCGCCTCGACGGTGGCGGTGATGTCGAGGAACACCAGCTCGTCGGCGCCTTCGGCGTCGTAGGCGGCGGCCAGCTCGACCGGGTCGCCGGCGTCGACCAGGTTGACGAACGACACGCCCTTGACCACCCGGCCGGCCGTCACGTCCAGGCAGGGGATCACGCGGCGCGCGAGAGTCACCGGAAGGCTCCGTTCGGGTCCGGGCAGGAGATGGCCCGCCGAGCCATGGTCATGGGGCGGCTCCGTCCGGTCGCAGGGCCGCCAGCGCCTCGGCGACGGTGAACCGCCCCGCGTAGAGCGCCTTGCCGACGATCACGCCCTCGAGGCCGCGCGCGGCCAGCGGCGCGAGCGCGCGAAGGTCGTCGAGGCTGGAGACGCCACCGGAGGCGATCACCGGGCGCCCGGTGGCGGCCAGCACGCGCTCGAGGCTGTCGATCGCCGGGCCGCTGAGCATCCCGTCCCTGGCCACCTCGGTGTAGACGAAGCGGCGGCAGCCGGCGGCGTCGAGCTTGGCCAGCGTGTCGAACAGGTCGCCGCCGCTGGCCGTCCAGCCGCGCGCCTGGAGCACGCGGCCGCGGGCGTCGAGGCCGACCGCGACGGCGTCGCCGTGCTCCCGGCAGGCGTCCAGCACCCATCCCGGGTCCTCCAACGCGGCGGTGCCGATCACCACCCTGGCGGCGCCGAGGTCGAGCAGCGCGGCCAGGTCGGCCGGCTCGCGGACCCCGCCGGAGGCCTCGACGCGCGCCGGCGCGACCGCCTCGACCACGCGGGCGAGCTGCGCGCGATTGCGGGGGCCGCGGCCGAAGGCGGCGTCGAGGTCGACCACGTGCAGCCAGCCGGCGCCCTGCTCGACGAAGGCGCTGGCCGCCTGGAGCGGGTCGCCGTAGCCGGTCTCGGTGCCCATGGCGCCCTGGACCAGGCGGGCGGCCTGACCGTCGAGCAGGTCGACGGCCGGCAGGAGGTCCAGGCTCATGCGCGCCTCGCCTGGTCGACGAAGTTGGCCAGCAGGGCGAGGCCGGCGGCGCCGGACTTCTCCGGGTGGAACTGGGTGCCGAACAGGTTGTCGCGCTCGACCGCGGCGGCGAACGACATGCCGTAGTCGCAGACCGCGGCGACCGCCGGGTCGCCGGCCTCGGGCGCGTACGAGTGGACGAAGTAGAAGCGGACGTCCTCGGGCACGCCGGCGAGCAGGCGGCTGCCGGAGCGGGCGCGGACCTGGTTCCAGCCGATGTGCGGCACCTTGACCGTGGCCGGCAGGCGCTGCACGGTGCCGGCGATGGCGCCGATCCCGTCGCGCACCGGTCCCTCCTCGCTGCCCTCGAAGAGCAGCTGCATGCCGACGCAGATGCCGAGTACCGGCTGGCCGCCCTTGATCCAGTCGGCGACCGCGTCGGCTCCCCCGGCGCGGCCGAGCCCGGCCAGGCAGGCGCCGTAGGCGCCCACGCCGGGCACGACCAGCGCGGCCGAGCCCGCCGCGGCCTCGACCGTCGGCACCAGCCGCAGGTCGGCGCCGGCGCGGTCGAGTGCCTTGGCGGCCGAGTGCAGGTTGCCGACCCCGTAGTCGAGCAGCGCCACCGGCGGCCGCCGCACGGCCGCCCCCGGCCCGTCCGAAGCGCTGGCCCGGCGCCGCACGGTCGCCCCGGGCCCATCCGACGCGCGACCACCCACGGCCGCCGGGAATTCCACCGGCCCGGTCATGTGAGGGTTCCCTTGGTACTGCCGGTGCCGGCGCGGGGATCGCGGGTGCAGGCGTCGCCGAGGGCGCGGGCGAGCGCCTTGAAGCAGGCTTCGAGGGCGTGGTGCGGAAGGTCGCCCTCCTCGAGGACGACGTGCAGGGTGCAGCGCGCGCCGCCGACCAGGCCGTCGAGGAAATGGCGCGCCTGGCGGGGGTCGAAGTTGCCGAGCTCCCCCGGGCCGGTCTGGACCTGGACCCGCCAGATCAGGTAGGGGCGGCCCGACAGGTCGACCGCGACCCGCGCCCTGGCCTCGTCGAGCGGCACGGTGGCGTCGCCGAAGCGGCGCACGCCGGACTTGTCGCCGAGCGCCTCGCCGAGGGCCTGGCCGAGCGCGATGCCGGTGTCCTCGACGGTGTGGTGCGAGTCGATCTCGAGGTCGCCCCTGGCATGGACCACCAGGTCGAAGCGGGCGTGCTTGCCGAGCTGGCGGAGCATGTGGTCGAGGAACGGCACCCCGGTGTCGGCGGTCGCCTTGCCCTCGCCGTCGAGGTCCAGCTCGACGACCACCTCGACCTCGGCGGTGCGCCGCTCGACGCGGGCGCTGCGCGGGCCGCCCATCAGGTCAGCTCCGCGGTGACGGCCCGCAGGAAGGCGTCGTTCTCCTCCGCGGTGCCGATCGAGACGCGCAGGTGGCGGTCGAGCGTCGGGTAGCCGGACACGTCGCGCACCAGCACGCCGCGGTCGAGCAGCCCACGCCACAGGCGCTTGGGCTCGACCCCGCTGGAGAAGCACAGGAAGTTGGCGTCGCTCGGCAGGACCTCGACGCCGCGGAGCGAGACCAGGGCGGCGGCCACCCGTTCGCGCTCGCGCTCGATCAGCACCACGTGGTCCATCACCTCGCCGACGTGGGCCAGCGCCCGCAGCGCCAGCGCCTGGGTGACCGACGACAGGTGGTAGGGCAGCCGCACCACCCGCAGGCCGTCGACCACGGTCGGGTCGGCGAGCAGGTAGCCGAGCCGCAGCCCGGCCATGCGGAAGGCCTTGGAGAACGTCCGGGTGACCACCAGGTTGGCGTGCGCCGGCAGCAGCTCGGCCGCCCGCGAGCTGCCGAACTCGCCGTAGGCCTCGTCGACCACCACCAGGCCGGAGGCGGCGCGGCACACCGCCGCGATGGTCTCGAGGCTGCTGGCCTCGCCGGTCGGGTTGTTGGGCGAGCACCAGAAGGTCAGGTCGGCCGCGGCGTCGGCGACCAGCTCGGCGGCGACTCCTGGGGTGATCGCCAGCTCGCGCGGCTGCACGCGGGTGATCACGCGCGTGCCGGTGGCCCTGGCGATCAGCGAGTGCATCGCATAGGTGGGCTCGACCACCAGGGCCGAGCGGCCGGGGCCGGCGAAGGCCATCAGCAGCTGCTGGAGCACCTCGTTGGAGCCGTTGGCGGCCCAGGTGCCCTCGAAGCCGTGGCCGGCGTGCAGCGCCAGCGCCTCGCGCAGCTCGACCGCCTCGCGGTCGGGATAGCGCTGCAGCTGGAGCCCGCGGACCACCTCGGCCATGTCGTCCAGGACCGCCTGTGGCACCGGGTACGGGGTCTCGTTGTTGTTCAGCCGGACGGGGACGTCGAGCTGGGGCGCGCCGTAGGGCACCAGGTCGGCCAGGTCCTCGCGCACCGACACGCGGGCGGCCTGGCGCTCGGTCCCGTGCAGGGTCATCGTCCCGCCTCTCCCGCCTCGGACAGCCGGGCGGCGACCGCCAGGCCGTGGCCTGGCAGGTCCTCGGCGCGCGACAGCGCCGCCACGGTCGGCGCCGCCGCCGCCAGGGCGGCGCGGTCGTACTCGACCACCTGCATGGGACGCAGGAAGTCGTAGGTCGACAGGCCGGCGGCGAAGCGCGCGGTGCCGGCGGTCGGCAGCACGTGGTTGCTGCCGGCGGCGTAGTCGCCCAGCGCCACCGGCGTCCACGGCCCGACGAACACCGCGCCGGCGCGCCGCACCCGCGCGGCGACACCCGGCGCGTCGGCGACCAGCAGCTCCAGGTGTTCGGGTGCGAACGCCTCGGCGACGCCCAGCATCGCCGCCAGGTCGTCGCACAGCACCACCGCCGACTGGCCGGTGAAGGCCCGCTCGACCCGGTCGCGGTGGGCGGTGGCGGCGACCTCGTCGGCGAGGACCGGCTCGACCGCCTTCCACAGGGCGGGCTCGTCGGTGATCAGCAGGCAGGCGGCCAGCGGGTCGTGCTCCGCCTGGGCGATCAGGTCGAGCGCGACCAGCCGGGGGTCGGCGGCCCCGTCGGCCAGGATCGCCACCTCGGTCGGGCCGGGGAAGCCGTCGGTGCGGACGCGGTCGGCGACCTCGTGCTTGGCGAGCGCGACGTACAGGTTGCCCGGGCCGGTGACGGAGTCGACCGGCGGCACGGTGGCGGTGCCGATCGCCAGCGCGGCCACCGCCTGGGCGCCGCCGAGCAGCCAGACCTCGTCGACGCCCAGCAGCGAGGCCGCGCCCAGGATGCCGGCGTGGCCGCGGCCGCCCGGGCCGGGCGGGGTGGCCAGGGCGATCTCCTCCACCCCGGCGGCCTGGGCCGGGACCACGTTCATCACCACGCTGGACGGGTAGGCGCCGAGCCCGCCGGGCACGTAGACGCCGGCCCGCCGCAACGGCACGAACCGCTGGGTCAGGCGCACGCCGGGCCGCCCCTCCCAGACGAGGTCGGCGGGGCGTTGCGCCTGGTGGAAGGCGCGCACCCGATCGGCGGCG
>DASVXQ010000558.1:0-7458 GCA_036392615.1 Actinomycetes bacterium
GGCCGCTCGGCGAGCTCGAACAGCTCCAGCACGCGGACGAGGCCGGGGGCGTAGCCGAGCGTGGCCGCGTGGCGGTCGGCGGCGAGCTCGGCCGAGCGCGACAGCGCCGCCGACAGCAGCCGCGACGCCGAGGTCACCAGCCACAGCGGCAGCCACAGGGCGCCGAGCGCCAGCAGCAGCACGGTCGCCAGCAGCACCAGCGCCCCGACGATCGCCAGCGGGCCGGCCAGGCCGAGCGGGCGGCCGCCGGCGACCTGCCACATGCGCTGGCGCAGCCCGCTGAAGCCCCGGGAGAGCGCGCCCGCGGCGCCGCGGACGCGGCGCAGCAGCCGCGACAGCAGCGTCAGCGGCAGCAGGTACCACCAGCCGAGCGTGGCGGCGAGCGGGTGCCGGTCGCGGTGGTGCCCGAGCTCGTGAGCCAGGACCGCCTCCAGCAGCCCGTCGGGCAGGTCCAGCGCCCGGCGGGTGACCGCCACGAAGTGGGCGCCGAGCGCGAAGGCGTTGACCGCCTCGCTGTCCTCGATCCGCAGGGTGAAGCCGCCAGGGTCGACCCCGGCGCGGGCGCAGGCCCGCCGCCAGACCGGCAGCAGCCGGTCCAGCTCGAGGCCGCGCGGCTGCCGCACCCGGAACAGCAGGCCGGCGAAGCGCGTCTCGACCGGCCGCAGCGGCACCAGGCCGCCGGCGGCGGTCCAGCACAGCACCCCGAGGGCCGGCGCCAGGCGGCCGTCACCGCCCACCAGGCGGCCGAGCCCCCAGGCCAGCGGGCCGACCACCACCAGCGACAGCAGCCAGGTCAGCGCGACGATCACCAGCATCCCGGCGAGCGTGCCGGTGACCGCGCGGCGGGCCGGCGGCGCGAGGTCGGAGCGCTCCTCGATGGTCACGCGGCAAGTCAACGGCCTGACCGGGCACGACCGCAAGCTCGGGCAAAACCGGCCCACAGGGAAGGCCCGCACCAGGTGCGGGCCTTCCCTGTGGGGGATACCCGGGAGGCTGGGGGAGGCGCTCCCGGGTACCCGGGGCGCTACCCGGCGGGCCGGCCGTAACCGGTGATGCCGCTGTGCAGCGCCTGCAGCCGGACGTAGTCGCCCGTGTGGGTGGCGGCCACCTGCATGCCGCCGCCGACGTAGATGGCGACGTGCGAGATGGGGCTGTAGTAGAAGATCAGGTCGCCCGGCTGGAGCTGGCTCGAGGAGATGTGGCGGGTGGCGGAGTACTGCGCCGAGGAGGAGTGGGGCAGCGAGACGCCCGCCTGCGCCCAGGCCATCATCGTCAGGCCCGAGCAGTCGAAGCTGCCCGGCCCGGAGGCGCCGTAGACGTAGGGCTTGCCGACCTGGGCCTTGGCGTAGGCGACCGCCTTGGCCGCGCCGCCGCTGGCCGCCACCTTGGGGAGCGGGGCCGGCGCCGGGGCGCCCGAGCCGCCCGAGCCGCCCGAGCCGGAGCCGCCGCCGTTGTTGGCCGCCGCCAGCAGCCTGGCGCGGTCGGACGCCTTGACCTGCGCGAGCAGCGCCTTGGTGCGATCCACGGTCTGCTCGGCCTGGCGCTTCTTGGCCTCGAGGTTGGCCAGCGCCTTGGCCTGCTCCCGCTGCGAGGCCTCCAGCGCCTGCTTGCGCTGCTGATAGGTGTCGCCGGCCACCTTGAGGGTGTCCATCAGGTCGCCGTCCTGCCGCGCCAGCAGGTCGAGTACCTGCACGCGGTCCAGCGTGTCGCTGGGGTTGCGGGACTCGAGCAGCGCGGACAGGTCCACGCCCGGGCCCTGGATGTAGGCGGCGGCCGCGCGGGCGCCGAGCCGGTCCTGGGCGTCCTGGAGCACCTGGGCGGCCTGCTGCTCGTCGGCCCGCAGCGAGCCCAGCAGCTTCTGGGTGTGCTGGAGCTCGAGCTTGGCCTGGAGGTACTGCTCGACCAGCTGGTCCGCCTGCTGGTTCAGCTTCTCGAGCTGCGCCTGGAGCGATCTGATCCGTGCGGGACTGGCTTGGGCGCCGTCCTGCTCGGCGGTGGAGAGCATCGCCAGGGGGAGCGAGAGCGCTGCGACGACCAGCAGTCGCAGCGCTTGGCGAAGCGCTCCGCGGTGGAGGGACCGTCGTTCGCAGGACGGCAAGCCCAGTCTCCTTTCGCCTTGCCTGAGCCTGTGGGCCGGGGACGGGGGCGGACCTGAAGCTGGGGGAAGCGGTCCTCCCCTCCGTTGGGGGCCGGAGGGGCCCGCTCCGGGCACCGGCGCGTCCCGGTGCTCGGCTCATACGCCCGCTTCATGTGCGGGAGTCGGCTTGTTACCGGTCAGAGACCATTCCGTGATCAAGCGGCCCGGAGACTACTCGCTCCCTCGGCTCGGCTCAAGTATCTCCGGCGATACTGCGCGGTTGTCCACAACCGCCTTGTGTTCACAAGATCTAGGGGTTACGGTACCGCTGACCACTACATCTTGGGTCCGGTGAGCCACTCGCTGTAGGCCGTTCCGGCGGCTCGACCGGGTGACGGGTACGGAGAACTGCGTGGAAACGCACCCAGACAACTACGTATCGCAGGCAGGGACGATTGCCGATGCGCCGCCCCCCGTCCTGGCGGCGCGCGACCTCGAGCTGCTCGCCTTCGAACGCCGCTGGTGGCAGCACGCCGGAGCGAAGGAGGAGGCGATCCGCCGTGACCTGGGCATGCGTCCGGCCGACTACTACCAGGCGCTGAGCAGGCTGCTCGACGACCCCGCGGCGCTGGCCGCCGACCCCGCCCTGATCGACCAGTTGCGGCGCCTGCGCGCAACCCGGCACCGGCGCCGCACATCCCGTAGTCTCGGCGTGCGCAAGTCGAGCGGAGGCTGACCGACCGCGCCCGGGGGGTCGGTCCCGCCTTCGCCGTTTGCCAGGTCCCCACTGCTCCAGGTCCCCACTGCTCCAGGGAGGTCGAGTTTGCGACCGGGTCCGACCGCTCGTGCGGCGGCGGTGCTGGTGGTGTTCCTCGCCCTGTTCATCGCCGTGGACCGCTGGAGCGCGCAGCGTCCCGGCCGCGACGCCGTGGCGGGCGGCGCCACCCGCGCGACGACCTCCTCCACCACGCCGCCGACCACGGCCGCGCCCACGACCACCGCCCGCGCGACGACCACCACGGCCCCGGAGACGACCTCGTCGAGCACCACCACGACCACCAGGCGCCGGGCGCCGACCTCCTCGACGCTGCGCCCGGCCGCGGGGGTCACCGTGCAGGTGCTCAACGCGGTGTTCGTGCCCGGCCTCGCCCGCCGGGTGGCCGAGCTGATCTCCGACGCCGGCTACGACGTGGTGGCCGCCAACACGGCGCTGGGCAGCTACAAGGTGTCGCGCATCTACTACACCGACGGGCACCGGGCCGACGCCCAGGCGTTCCAGCGGCGCTTCCCCGCCTTCGAGCAGGCCTACCCGGCCTCGCGCGCGCGGGCGCACCTGGATCCCGCGGTGGACCTGCACGTGATCATCGGCGACAACTACCGGGAGATCCGCGGGGCGCGCTGACCCCGCAGCGCCTCCAGGTCCTCGCGCTGGCGCGAGAACCAGTCCTGCGGCGGCAGCGCGGCGGCCTGCTGGCGCAGGAGCTTGGCCCGCCAGGCGCGCTCCTCGGCCGGCATCGCCAGCCCCGCGCCGATCGCCTCGGCCAGCTCCACGGTGTCGAACGGGTTCACCAGGATGGCGCCCTCGCCGAGGTCGTCCGCGGCGCCGGCGTTGCGCGACAGGATCAGCACGGTGTCGCGCTCGCTGACCGAGGGGCCCTCCTTGGCCACCAGGTTCATGCCGTCCCACACCGGGTTGACGATCAGCACGTCGGCCAGGGCCATGGCGGCCAGCGCGCGCGGGTAGTTGTCGCGCAGCTCCAGCCGGATCGGCTCCCAGGTCTTGGTGCGGAACCGCTCGTTGATCGCCTCGGCGGCGCTCTTCACCTCGGCGGTGTAGGCCTGGTACTCGGGCAGGTCCCTGCGCGAAGCGTAGGCCAGCGCGAAGTGCACCACCCGGCCGCGCATGCGCGGGTTGGCCTCCAGGAAGCCGGCGAAGCCGTCCAGGCCGCGGATGATGTTCTTCGACAGCTCCATGCGGTCGACCCTGACCACCAGGTTGCGGCCGCGGGCCAGGTCGCGCACTGAGCGCAGCTGCGCCTGCACGTCCCGCTCGGTGACGCGCCGCCGCAGGTCGTCGGCGTCGACCCCCAGCGGATAGGCCCGCACGTGGACCACCCTGCCGTCGGGCGCCCGCACCGTGCCCTCCTCCCGGTCCACCTGGTAGCCCCCCTCGGCGCAGCAGCGCAGGAAGTTGCGCGACCAGCGCGGCACCAGGAAACCGAGCAGGTCGGCGCCGAGCATGCCCTCCAGCAGCTCCTCGCGGATCGTGCGGGGCAGCATCGCGAAGTACGAGGGCTCCGCCCAGGGGCAGTGGGTGAAGTGCCCGATGCCGACGTCGGCGCGCCGCTCGCGCAGCATCGCCGGCGTCAGCGCCAGGTGGTAGTCCTGCACGTAGACCTCGCCCTCCCGGTTGGCCTCGTCGTCGCAGGCGACCGCGAAGGCACGGTTGACGTCGCGGTAGTTGCGCCAGGCGGTGCGGAAGCTCGCGTCGAAGCGCGGGTGGCGCGGCACGTCGAACAGGTAGTGCTGCAGGAACCAGATCGTCCGGTTGGAGACCCGGTTGTAGTAGTTCTGGTACTCGCGCGGGTCGGTCACCAGGCTGCGCAGCTGCACCGGCCCCTGCGGCAGGTCGATCCGCCGCCGGCGGCCGGAGCGCTGCACCCGCCTGGCCGCCACCCGGTCCCCCTCGCTGATCGCCGCCGCCACCCAGGTGCCGCCCTGGCCGGCCAGCGCCGGGCCGAGCGCCGCGACCATGCCGCCGGCGCCCCGGCCGGCCGAGAGGTTGCCGTCGTCGTCGATCTCGAACTGCACTGGACCACGGTTGGACGCCACCACCAGCTCAGCCATGCGTATCGCCTCGCGATCTCCCCGTTGCCGCCTGCGCCAACGCGGGCGTGCGCCGCTGTCAACGCTACCTGTCGGGAGCCGCCGAGCGCTGCTCTTCCAGGAATCCCGTCAGCGCGCCGACCACCTCGGCGAAGCCGCCGCCGGCGCTCGACGGGGTCACGATCACCGGCCGGGCGGGGTCGCGCTCCGCCGCCCAGGCGCCGTTGGCCACCAGGAACATGGCGCCCACCGCGTCGGCCATCTCCAGGTCGGCGGGCCCGTCGCCGACCGCCGCGGCGCGGTCGCTGGCAAGCCCCCGCTCCGCCAGGTACCTGGCCGCGGTGCGCGCCTTGCTGACTCCGACCGGCAGCAGGTGGAACGAGTGCGTCGCGCCGTCGCCGAGGTGCGGGTAGCCGCCGCGCAGCCGCCCGTTGTCCACCAGGTGTGCCCAGTCGAACCCCTTGGCCCGCAGGATCTCGTTGACCTCCGCGGCGTCGACCTGGCCCCGCAGCAGTGCGGTGCCCTGGCGGTCGGTGTGCCACGGCGAGTGTGGCTCGATCCTGCCGGCGAACTGGTCGAGCACGGTCCGCAGCGCGCCCGAGCGCTCCAGCGCCTCCGCCGGGGTGGCGGCCAGGTCGCGGGGCGTCTCCCCCCACTGGATCTCGGCCTTGCCGTCGCGCACCAGCACCGCGCCGAGCTCGCCGATGGCGTCGTGCAGGCCCAGCAGCCGGCAGGCCTCGAACAGCTGCGGGCGGGTGCGGCCCGAGACCAGCACGACCTCCAGCCCGGCCCGCCTGGCGGCGATCAGCGCGGCCGGCGCCGCCAGCGTGGCCTCGCCGTCCAGGCCGGCCAGCAGCGAGGCGCTCCGTCCCACCAGCGTCCCGTCCACGTCGGAGAACAGCACCTCGGGCCGCAGCCGGGCCAGCACCGGGCGCGCCTCGGCCAGTGGGATGGCGGCCACGCGGCGGCTACCCCCTGCCGGCGAGCACGGCCTCGCGGCGCCGCTGGTAGCCGTCGACCGTGACGATCGGTGGGCGCTCGCTGCTGGCGATCTGGTGCGCCTGCATGTCGTACTCGCGCATCCCGCTGGTGAACTGGAACAGGGTGGTCGAGTAGGACTCCGGGGCGACGCGGCCGTCCTCCACCAGGCGGGTCAGCGCCGTCTGCATGATCCCGAAGCTCATCCTGGAGAGCGCCTGGATGTCCTGGTTGCGGTGCACCCGGACGTCGAGGTCCACCTGCGCGATCGCGTCCAGCCCGCAGCGCTCCACGATGTCGACCAGCAGCCCCAGCTCCACGCCGTAGCCGGAGGAGAAGCGCACCTGCTCGAGCACCTCGCGGCGACCGGCGTACTCGCCGGACAGCGGCTGTACGATGGCGGCCAGCTCCGGCCAGAACAGGTTGAGCACCGGGCGGGCGAGCAGCTCGGTGACCCGGCCGCCGCCGGTCGGCTGGGTGACCTTGCCGTTGCGGATGGGCCGCTCGTAGAAGGACTTGACGTACTGGATGGTCGGGTCCGCCAGCAATGGCCCGATCATCCCGTAGACGAAGCGTGGATGGATGTTGTGGATGTCCGCGTCCACCCAGCAGATGATGTCGCCGTGGCAGACGTGGAGGCTCTTCCACATGCCCTCGCCCTTGCCGCGGCCTGGCCCGGTCTCCGGCAGGACCTCGTCCTCCGAGTAGACCGTCGCCCCCTCCGCCCTGGCGATGACGGCGGTGTCGTCGCTGGAGGCGCCGTCCATGACGACGAGCTCGTCGACCAGGTTAGAACGATCGACGAGCGCTCTGCGCAGTACGCGCACGACCCGGCCGATGGTTGGCGCCTCGTTGCGCGCCGGGATGCACACCGACACGGACGTGCCGAGCCGTTCCTTCGCCTCGCGCAGTGCGCTCAGCGGCTCGTACTGGCTGTAGTGGAAGGTCCGCTTGCCGAACCATTCCCGAAGGTCGCGTTCCACTCGGTCCGGAATCCGTTCTCCCTTTCGGCTACGGGGGGCTCATCCGATGCGAACACGCCCCCGTCACGTTGACCATTCGGAGACTGCCAGGGCAATCTGAAAGTGACAACTCAAGAAGCGGCGACGCATCAAGAGGGGTGGAGGGACCGGCCCGACGAAGCCCCGGCAACCCCCCCGAACCCCCGAGATCGGTCGATCCGGGGGACCGGGGAAGGTGCCACGTCCGTCCCCGCGCACCCGCGCGGGGGAAGATGCGCGCAAGGTCGGTGACCGGGCGCGCTGCGCTCGCCGATGCCCTCGGAAGGAGGTCACCGACCTGTCCGGCGACTCGACCCCTGATCGCGTCCGGCTGCGCTGTCGTGGCTGTGGGACCGTCTACCCGCCGTCGCTCCAGTACGCCTGTCCCAACTGCCTGGGACCGCTGGACGTCACCTACGACCCCGGCGTGCTGCGCGCACGCCTCGACCGCGCCGCCATCGAGGCCGGCCCGCGATCGATCTGGCGCTACGCCGAGCTGCTCCCTGCCCTGCCCGGTCCAGGCGACCTCGCTCCGGGCCTCACCCCGCTGGTGCCGGCGCCCCGGCTGGCCGAGGC
>DASVXQ010000559.1:0-6145 GCA_036392615.1 Actinomycetes bacterium
CGCCTGCGACTTTGCCGTCGTCGGCGTAGGAATCGATCCGGATATGTCCGCCGTCGCGAGCTCATCCGTGGCGCAGGACAACGGGATTCTCGTCGACGAGCAGTGCCGCAGCAGCGCGGCCGACATCTACGCGGCCGGCGACGTCGCCAACCATCTGCATCCGGTTCTCGGCCGCGTCCGCGTCGAGCACTACAACAGCGCCAGCCATCACGGCGCCACGGCCGCACGGTCGATGCTGGGCTCGGCTACCCCCTTCGGTTACATCCACAACTTCTGGTCCGACCAGTACGACCACACGTTCCAGTACGTGGGGCATGCCACCAGCTGGGACGACTTCGTCATCCGCGGGAACCTGCAGGAAGGCAAGCTGGTCGGCTGCTACCTGGCCGGGGGGATGGTGCGGGCTGCCGTCGGTTTGGACCGTGGGGGTGATCCTGAATGGGAGCCTGACTCCGAAATGGCGGCCACCGCGCGCCTGGTGGCCCGTCGCGCCAGCCCCGACCGCGGCGCGCTCACCGACGAACGCGCGGACCTGTGGTCGCTGACGCGGTGACGCGATTGGTGCCGCCATGAGCTTGGCGGCGCGGCCGCGAGGAGGCCTACGACGTCGTCGTCGGGGCGGGCTGAACTGAACTCTGTTCGGAACCGCGCACCGGCGCGCAGCGTCCGGCTAGGGAGCCTGGGCCGCTTCCTTTACGCCGCCCATCTGGGCTTCATTCTCAAACGTTCGTTCGACTAAGCCACGGGCATGCAGACATGGGAAGCGCGCAACCAGCAGCCAAGGATGAGTGGCCCTCTGAGATCGTCGCAGTAGTCCGCGAGCCACACGAGCCATAGCCGCCGCCCGGGGAACTGCAGACGGTTGGACCATAGGACGGCTGCTGCTGTAGCTATGCCGTACGGCCCACGGGCAGGCGGGCCGGCCGCTACGTTCGAGGCCGCGTGACCGCTTCTCGCGACCGAGGGATGTCGGTCAGAGGCAGACGGCTGCTCGGCTACTGCAACCGGCGCCGACACCGCTTTCAGGTCTTCGGCGCGACGGGTACCGTTGCGGCGTCATCCGCCGCGAGGTACTGATCGCGGAGTTGGACGAGGGTAACGCCACCACGGCTCTTGCTGCGCCAGGCATACCAGCCGTCATACGACACAACGCCGGCTGCTGCTGGCGGGGATGGTACGCGGCACACGCCAACAGCACACCGAGGAGAGCCCGACCGTGACCCACATCTCCTTCGGCGGCCTGCTGGTCGTCGCCGTTATCGCGCTCGGCGCGCCGCTGCTGGTGAACCTCGCGCCGAAGGCCCGGATCCCGGCCGACGTGGTCGCGATCGTCGCCGGCATCATCGTCGGCCCGTCGGTCCTCGACTGGGTGAGGATCGACACGCCGATCACCGTGCTGTCCCTGCTCGGCCTGGCGTTCCTGCTCTTCCTCGCCGGTCTGGAGCTGGACCTGGACCGGCTGCGCGGGCCACGGCTGCGGCTCGCCGGCACCGGCTTCCTCTTCAGCGTGGCGATCGGCGTCATCGCCGGGTGGGTCTTTCATGCTGTCGGATACGTCCAGAGCCCGTTCCTGCTCGCGGTGGCGCTGTCGGCGACCTCGCTCGGGCTGGTCGTCCCGATCCTCAAAGACGCCGGGCAGCTCGACAAGGACCTGGGCCAGCTCGCGATCGCCGGGTCCTCGGTGGCCGAATTCGGCGCCACGCTGCTGCTGTCGTTGTTCTTCTCCGAGAGCTCGGGCAGCTCGAGCACCAAGATCGTGTTGCTCGCTGGGCTGGCGGTGCTCGTCGTCGTCATCGCGCTGGCGCTGTCCAGGCTGAACATGTCCATGAGGCTCGACGCCGTCCTGACCCGGCTGCAGGACACCACGGCGGAGATCCGCGTGCGGCTGGCGATCGTGCTGCTGGTCGGGTTCGCGGCGGTTGCGGAGAAGATTGGGCTGGAGGCCATCCTTGGCGCGTTCCTCGCCGGCGGGATCCTCGCCGCGGCGGACAAGCAGAGCATGAGCCACCCCTACTTCCGCGCCAAGCTCGAGGCGATCGGCTACGGCTTCCTGGTGCCGGTGTTCTTCGTGGCGAGCGGGATCCAGTTGGACCTGCAGGCGCTCACCCAGAGCCCATCGGCGTTCGCGCGGGTGCCGCTGTTTCTGATCGCGCTGCTGCTGGTGCGCGGCCTGCCGGCCGCCCTGTATCGCCGGCGGGTCGGGGACCGTGGCGCGGTGGCCGCGGGCCTGCTGCAGGCCACGTCGCTGCCGGTCCTGGTCACCGCGGTACAGATCGGCCAGAGCGCCGGGAAGATCAGCGCGGCGACCGGCGCGGCGCTGATCTTCGCGGGCCTGCTCTCCGTGGTGATCTTCCCGGTCAGCGCGCTGCGGCTGCTCGGGACGCAACCGTCGCCGGCGCCAGGAGACGAAGCCGCCAACCGTGTGGGCCAAGGGAGGCCGGCGTGAGGAGCCAGATGTCCCAGCGATCGGCTTGACGCGGAGCACCTGGCCGCCATCAGCACGGCTGGCAACAAGCGGGTGGTAGCCCAGTGTGTGGGTGTGGCCGTGGGCGGCACCCTGCCTGTGGTAGCCGTGCACCTGGCAGACGGTGGAGTCCAGATCCACGGTCATCGGCCATCACCGGGCCCGCCCAAGTCGCCCACGCCCTGGCAAGGAGCTGCTCGGCGAGCCGGTCGAGCTGGCCCCCGGGTGGGAGGACCTCCATCGAGAACCTGCCCTCCTAGTCGGGGACAGGTACGGATCGGGTCGGGTCAAGCCCGCCGAGCAGCGCAGCCAGAGACACGTGGTAGACGCGCCGGGTTCGATCGGTGCTGGCGGCTGCCGATGCCATCCGTCCACTTGGCTGTTTCCCACACGGCCATACGGATACCTAGGCGGTGTTGCTGCCTCGCCTGCAAAGGAGGGGCCATGAGCTACGCGGGGCAGATGCTGGACGCCTACCCACGCGACTTCAACGTCGACGCCGGCGTGCTGGCCACCACCATCGATGCGCTCATCGAGTGCGCCCAGGCGTGCACCGCCGACGCCGATTTGAGCGAGCAGAACGTCGCCGAGCTGGTCAGGTGCATCCGGCTATGCCTTGACTGCACCGATGTCTGCACCGCCACCGCCGGGGTCACCAGCCGCCAGACCGACTACGACGCCAAGCTCACCAAGCCGCTGCTGGAGGCCTGCGCGGCCACCTGCAAGAGCTGCGGCGACGAGTGCAAGCACAAGATCCGGGTCAACGCGGTGGCCCCGGCCGTCGTCGCCACCCCCATCTACGAGCGCTTTGTCCCCAAGGACCAGCTCGAGCAGACCCTACACAGTTTCGATGGCCTCCACCCGCTCGGCCGGGTCGGCACCGCACGCGACCTGGCCAACACCATCACGTTCCTGCTCTCCCCGGCCACCAGCTGGGTTACCGGCGCCATCTGGGACGTCGACGGCGGCGTCATGGCCGGACGCAACTAACGACCCCGGACGCCCGTGCGCCCAGGGATCTGGGCCGGCGCACGGGCTGTCCGCCCAGCCTGCGGCCGGCAATGCAGGCCCTGAGGATCTTGGAGGACCCGATGGCAGTGCAGTGGGACGACGTGACACGAGCTGAGGTGTTGCGCGCGATACAGGAGTACGACCGGCTCGGACCGGAGGAATTCTTCTCCGAGCATGGGTTCGGTCCGACCACGACGTATGACCTGGACTGGGAGGAACGCCGCTACCCGCCGAAGGCAATCTTGGGCACCGCGTATGAATTCGCGACCGGCAAGCGCCTTGCCTCCGGTGATTTCGAGGGCGGCAAGTCGGGCGCCGTCCGAGTGCTCGGGAACCTGGGGTTCACCATCCGCCCGCGACGACCCGCCAGCTGAATTCAGTCTGCGCGCTGGCAATCAGCCGCAAAGGAGTGACCATGTCCAACCACCTCAGCGCTGACAACCTCAAGTCCCCCGGCGACGACCCGCGCCTGGACTTCACCGACCTGTTCGTCTTCACGTCGTCAGACGACCCTGACAAGACCGTGCTGATCATGGACTCGAACCCGTTCATGCTGCCCGAGCCCATGACCGGCCCGGAATACCACCCCGACGCGGTCTACCGGATCAACCTCGACACCGACGGCGACGCGCACGCCGACGTCGCCTTCAGCTTCACCTTCTCCCAGTTCGACAACGGCAGGCAGACCGGGACCGCCTGGTACGCCACCGGCCCCCAGGCCCGCCAGCCCGAGCCCACCGGCCAGGTGCTCGCCGAGTCGATCCCGGTCGGCTTCGACGCCGCCGCCCGGCCCGTCCAGGCCGGCCCGGTCCGGCTGTTCGCCGGGGTGCGCAGCGACCCGTTCTTCGTCGACTTCGCGGGCACCCTGCACGGCTTCCAGTGGACCGGGCACGACGACTTCGCCGGCAAGAACATCCAGTCCATCGCGCTGGAGGTGCCCAACGAGCTGCTCGGCGCCGGCCCGATGATCGGGGGGTGGGCTACGATCAGCCTGCGCCGCGACGGCATGCTGGTGCAGACCGACCGCGGCGCGCACCCGACGATCAACCCGTTCCTCAACCCCGACGGCGAGAAGGACCTCTACAACTCCCGGCAGCCCGCCGACGACGTGGCCAACTACCTCGAGCCCTGGTCCAAGCTGTTGCAGGAGAGCAGCGGCTACTCACCGTCGCCACTGTTGCAAGACAGGGGCGGCTACTCCTCGGCGGAGCAGGCCAAGGCGGCCGCCCTGATGGTGCTGCCCGACATCCTCCGCTACGACCGCACCCAGCCGGCCCACTACCCCAACGGCCGCGTCCCCACCGACGACGTCTACAGCATCCGCTGGGCCTGGCTCAGCAACGGCAAGATCCCCCCGACCGGCCTCAAACCGCACGGCGACCTGCTGGCCAACTTCCCCTACCTCGGCCCGCCCAACGCCTGACGATCCGGCACAGACATGGGAGGGAAGCAAACCACAGCTTCACATCTGCGGAGCCAACGGCGGTGCTGGACGGCCGGTTCCTAGCTGGGCAGGTATTTCTCGGCCCAGCGGGTGATCTGTTCGAGCGTCGGCAGCAGGGCGCGGCCCGCATCGGTGAGCTCGTACCGGACGGCGAGGGGCGGACCCTCGGTGACGGTACGGGTGACCAGACCGGCGTCGGAGAGCTCGCCGAGGCGGTCAGACAGCATCGAGTCGCTGATCCCTTCAACAGAGCGGGCCAGCGCGCGGAAGCCAGCTGGCCCGCCGCGGAGGGTGCTGAGGACCACGCCGGTCCAGCGCTTGCCGAGCAGATCGAACGCCCGCACCAGCGCCGCGTCGGCACGGGCGCATTCTGCGTCGCCCGGACGCGGCGCCTGCGGGGCGCGTCGAGCGGAGGTCGTCATGAACATCATCCTACCAGCGAACTCTCACACCTGAAGTGACTTCGTGAATACTAGTCACTACAGGAATAGAAGTATGGCCGGACCGCGTTGACCACATCGTCGACCCGACGAGAACGGGAGATGAGACGACATGAGCCAACAGGTTCAGGCAACATCCCGCGACGCGGCCCTGGTGGAGGACGCGGCGTTGCTCCGGATGAAGGGGATCCCGGTGCTGGAGGCGGTTCCCTCCCGCAGGGCGCCGTACGAGCTGACCGACCCCTTCATCCTTGTCCATGAGGGCAGGTTCCGCCCCTCCGAGATGGCAGGCAAGGACACCAAGCATCCGCACCGGGGCTTCGACAACCTCTGGTACATGCTCCAGGGCTCGGCCAGCACCGGTCACACCACCGGGCCGGGCGGCTCGATCGAGCGGGTCCGGCTCTCCGAGGGCTCGCTGCTGTGGCTGCGGACCGGACGCGGCGCCTGGCACGCCGAGGCGGTCGGAGCCGACGAGGTCCAACAGCGCCAAGGCGACACCCAGTTCCGCAGCGTGCTGTTCTGGGTGAACCTCGCGCGCAAGGACAAGCACGCCGACCCGCGTGCCCACGTGCTACACAAGGGCGAGATCCCGGTGCGCAGGCAGGGCGACGCCACCGTTCGGGTCCTGGTCGGCGATGGCTCGCCCGTGCAACTGGGCACGCCGGCACTGATCCTCGACGTCGAGCTACCAGACGGCGGACAGATGACCACTCCGGTGCCGCCGGAGTTCCAGGGCTTCGCCTACCTGCTCGACGGCGAAGCCGTCTTCGGGGCCAACCACCG
>DASVXQ010000560.1:0-5528 GCA_036392615.1 Actinomycetes bacterium
GCCGCACCCAGCGCGACCAGCGCCGAGGCGGTGGTCAGCGCGTGCCAGCGCAGCCGTCCGGGGCCGTCGCCGACCCGCTCGCGCCAGCCGCGCCCATGGCGACGCCGCATCAGCACGTCGTCGGCGTTGCCGCGCTGCGCACGCACGCTGGCCAGCGCCCCGGCCGGGCGTGCCGGGTGCGAGCAGCGCCGCTGGCCGGTGACGATCCGCCAGCCGTCGCTGATGACCCGCAGCGCCAGGTCGGCGTCCTCCCGGTAGGCGCGGCGGAAGCGCTCGTCGAAGCCGCCGACCCGCTCCAGCGCGGCGCGGCGGTAGGCCATGACCGCGGTGATCCAGCGCGCGGTCGCCAGGCCGGCGGTGCCGCGCTCGGCGTCGGTGGGGCGCCGGCCGGCGGGCGGCGGGACCTCGATGCGGCCCTGGCTGGCGCCGACCTCGGCGGGCAGGTCGCGCAGGTCGGCGGCGACGCGGCGCTCCCAGTCCAGCCCGGGCACCACGTCGTCGTCGAGGAACGCCACCCACTCGGCGCCGACCGCGCGCCAGCCGGCGTTGCGGGCCGCGGCCGGCCCACGGCCCCAGGTCCGCAGCACCCGCACCCGGGGGTCGAGGGCCAGTGGCTCGCCGCCGGCCGGGCGGTCGTCCACCACGACGATCTCCTCGGCGCCGGGCCCGCCGCCGTGCAGCAGCCGCGCCAGCAGCACCTCCAGGCTCGGCCGCCCGCAGGTCGGGATGACCACGGCGTAGCTCACTGGAACGCCTCCGCGCGGCGCACCACGAAGGGCCCGAGCGCGAGCAGGTCGACCGGGGTGGAGCCGAAGCACTCCAGCGCGTCCCGCGGGCTGTCCACCATCGGCCTGCCGGCGGTGTTGAGGCTGGTGTTGACCACCGTGGGCAGCCCGGTCCGCTCGTGGAACCGATCGAGCATGCGGGCCAGCAGCGGCTCGGTCCGGCGGTCGACGGTCTGGATGCGGGCGGTGCCGTCGACGTGCGCCACCGCCGGGATGCGCTCGCGCCACGGCTTGGCCACGTCGTGGACGAACAGCATGTACGGGCTCGGGACCGGCCCCCGGCCGAACAGCTCGCCGGCGCGCTCGGTCAGCACCATCGGCGCGATCGGCCGGAACTGCTCCCGCCCCTTGACGGCGTTGAGCCGGTCGAGGTTGGCGGCGTGGCCCGGGTGGGCCAGCAGCGAGCGGTGCCCCAGCGCGCGCGGCCCGAACTCGCTGCGCCCCTGGAACCAGGCGACGATCGCGTCGCGGGCCAGCGCGTCGGCGACCGCCGTGGCCACGTCCGGGGGACGCTCGTAGCGGACCCGGGCGGTCTGCAGCGACGCCTCCAGCTCGTCGTCGCTGTAGCCGCGGCCCAGGTCGGCGCCTGGCATGGGCCGGACCGGCTCGCCGTGCGCCTGCGCCAGGTGCAGGGCGCCGCCGAGCGCGGTGCCGGCGTCGCCCGCGGCCGGCTGGACCCAGATCTGGTCGAAGGGGCCCTGGTCGAGCAGCCGGGTGTTGGCCACGCAGTTGAGCGCCACCCCGCCGGCCATGGTGAGCCGCGAGGCGCCGCTGCGGTCGTGCAGCCAGCCGGCCAGCTCCAGCAGCACCTCCTCGAGGCGGATCTGCACGCTGGCGGCCAGCACGGCGTGCTCGGGCCGAAGCTCCTCGTCGGGCTGGCGGCGCTTGGCCAGCGCGTCCCAGTCGATCGGCTGCACCGCGAAGCGGCCGTCGCCGGTCGGGCGGATCAGCTTGCGCAGCTCGGGCAGCAGCTGGGCGTCGTCGCGCGCGTAGGACGCCAGCGCCATCACCTTGTACTCGTCCGACGAGCGCAGGAAGCCCAGGTGGTCGGTGACCTCCTCGTACATCAGGCCGAGCGAGTGCGGCAGCTCCTGGGTGGCCAGCACCTCGAGCTCGCCGTCGCGGTAGACGCCGGCCAGGTACGAGGTGGCCTCGCCGCGGCCGTCGGCGACCAGCACCGCGGAGTCGCCGAACGGCGCGGCCAGCCCGGCGGAGGCGGCGTGCGCGAGGTGGTGCGGCACGAACCGCACGATGGCGGGGTCCAGCCCCGGCAGGGCGGTGGCGAGGAAGTTCGGCGCCCGGCGGGCGTAGGTGGTCCGCAGGTCCTCCCAGCCCTGGTCGAGCCCGGCCTGCTCGGGCTGCACCAGCGAGGGGTCGTAGGAGTAGGCGACCGCGTCCAGGTCCTGCGGCTCGATGCCGGCGACCCGCAGGCACCAGCGGGCCGACTGCTCCGGCAGCTCCCACGCCGAGAAGGGCACCGGCCGCTTGCCGTGCTTGCGGCGGCTGAACCGCTCCTCCTCCGCCGCGGCGACGACCGCGCCGTCGATCACCAGCGCTGCGGCCGGATCGTGGAATATAGCGTTGATGCCCAATATTTGCATTTCGTTCCTCAAGTGCTCGCGCGTCACCCGCCCCGCGCTCGCGGGGCGGGGTACCGGCGGAGTACCACCAGCGCCGCTTCGGAAACGTGAGAACCGCTGACCCAGGATGACCTGGGCGGACATGGGCAGCTCAGACAGGAAGTGCTCCGCTGAAGCGGTTCTGGATTCGACCCGCCCCGCGACTGCTTTGATTCGCGTCGGTGAAGCGTGGTACTCACGCATCCGCCATGTCGTCGCATGGGAAGGCGGCGAATGCTTTGTCTGATTCAGGAGGTTCAGAACCACCGACGCCAGGGTCACGCCGATGAACGACGCCGTGACCGTGGTGATCGCCACGCGGAACCGCCGAGCCCAGCTCCTCGGGACGCTCGGCCGCCTCCAGGAGCTGCGCCCGGCGCCCCCCATCGTGGTGGTCGACAACGGCTCCACCGACCGCACCGTCCAGACGGTCCACCGCCAGTTCCCCGAGGTGCGGGTGCTGGCGCTGCGGCGCAACCTCGGCGCCGCCGCCCGGAACCTGGGCGCGCTGGTCAGCCGCACGCCGTACGTCGCCTTCAGCGACGACGACTCCTGGTGGGCGCCGGGCGCGCTGCAGCTCGCCGCGAAGATCCTCGACGCCCACCCACGGCTGGCGCTGCTGGCCGCGCGCACGCTGGTCGGGCCGCGGGAGCGTCCCGACCCGCTGTCCGCCATGCTGGCCCGCAGCCCGCTCCCCCGCCCCCCTGGCGCGCCCGGGCCGACGGTGCTCGGCTTCCTGGCCTGCTCCGCGGTGCTGCGCCGGGCGGCCTTCCTCGGCGTCGGCGGGTTCAGCCAGGTGCTGCACTTCCTCGGCGAGGAGGAGCTGCTCTGCTATGACCTCGCCGCCGCCGGCTGGGAACGCGCCTACGTGGCCGACGTGGTCGCCCACCACCACCCCTCGCCGGGCCGCCCGGACGCCGGCCGGCGCCGGGCGCTGCAGCGCCGCAACGCCATGCTGACCACGGTGATGCGCCGGCCGGCGTCGGTCGCGCTGCGCGCCGGCGCGGAGCTGGCCCGCGCCGCCATGCAGGACCCCGACGCCCGCCGCGCCCTGCTCGGCACGCTGGCCCGCCTGCCGGCGGCGCTGCGTCAGCGGATGCCGCCCTCGCTCACCGTTGAGCGCGAGCTGCGCATGCTGGAGGACGGCCGTCGATGAGCGACCGGCGGATCACCATGGTGATCATGACCCGCAACCGCCGGGACGAGCTGCTGGAGACGCTGGCGCGCATGACCGCGCCGGCCGTGCCGCCGACCTGCTCGACGCCCATCCCCGGCTGGCGTCGGTCACCGCCAGGATCCTGGTCGCTCCCGCCTGGTCGAGGACCCGATCACTCCGGAGCTTCGCGACTCGCCGGTGCCGGCGCCGCCGTGGCTGCCGGGTCCCGCGCTGCTCAGCGTGCTCGCCGGCGCGAGCGGCGGGTGGTGCCTCCAGAGGTCGAGCGCGGGCTGCGGCTCCTCGAGGCGCCGCAACGCCACTCGGTCGCCCGCCGCTACGTCGGCTGAGCCCGGTTTGCTCCCGCGATGGCGGGGCACTCAGGCGGTCACCACAGAGCTGTCGCACGGGAGGGCGGGGATGGACGCGATCGTGTTGCTGAAGGACGACCACAAGAAGGTCGAGCGGCTCTTCAAGCAGTTCGAGAAGGCCGGCGAGGGCGCCCACAAGACCAAGCGCAAGCTGGTCGACCAGGTGATCGCCGAGCTGACCACCCACGCCTACATCGAGGAGACGCTCTTCTACCCGACCGCGCGCGCGGCCGTGCCCCAGACCGGCGAGCACGTGCTGGAGAGCGTCGAGGAGCACCACGTGGTCGCGTGGATGCTGTCGGAGCTGGCGCGGATGGACCCCGCCGACGAGCGCTTCGACGCCAAGATGTCGGTGCTGATGGAGAACGTCCGGCACCACGTCGAGGAGGAGGAGCAGGAGTGGTTCCCGCAGGTCCGCGAGACCATGGGCCGCAAGGACCTGCGCGACCTCGGTGAGAAGATGGAGGCGGCCAAGGGCGACGCCCCGGCGGACCCGCTGGCCCTCTGGAGCGCCACCCAGTAGCCGCGGGGCACCGGCGGCCGGCGGCGGCTCAGCTCTTCTTGGCCGCCGCCTTGCCGCCCTTGCGGCCCGCCGCCTTCTTCTGCGCGGTGGTGCCGCCCTGCTTGGAGTCGCCGCCCTTGCCGGAGGACTGCCCGCCGTGCTTGGAGGCGTCCGGCGCGTTGGCGATCCTGGCCGCCCGCTGCTTGGACATGCCCTTGTCGCGCAGCGCCTCGTACTGCTTCTCGTTCTTCACGTTGGCCGACTTCGATGGCATCGAGGCCACTCCCTTCGACCGTGGCGGTGGTGCCGGACACGTTCCCGGGCGGCGCCGCGGCTAACCGGGTGGCGCGGCGACCATGTGGTGGTAGACCTGTTCGTAGCCGCTGACCATGACCGGCACGTCGAAGCGCTCCTTGACGTGGCGCCGGCACGCCGCCGGATCCAGCTCGCCCACCCGCCCGATCGCCTCGGGCAGCTGGTCGGCGTCCCGGCGGATGTACCCGGTCACCCCGTCCACCACCACCTCGGGCACCGACCCGCGGTCCAGCGCCACCACCGGCGTGCCGCAGGCCATCGCCTCCACCATCACGATCCCGAAGGGCTCGTTCCACTGGATCGGGAACACCAGGCAGCGCGCCCGCGCCAGCAGGTCCTGCTTCTGGTCGTTGTCGGCCTGCCCGAACCACTCGGCGTCGTCGCCGAGCAGGGGCTTGACGCGGTCCTCGAAGTAGGCCTGCTCCTCCGGCTCGCTGCACTTGGCCGCGAGCACGATCGGCAACCCGGCCTCCCGCGCCGCCCGGATCGCCAGGTCGGGTGCCTTCTCGGGGTTGACCCGGCCGAGGAACAGGCAGAAGTCCTCCTTGCCCTCCTGGAAGGGGTAGTCGTCCACCGGGATGGCGTTGTGGACCATCCCCACCCAGCGCAGGTCGGGGGCCAGCTGCCGCTGGAACTCGGAGATCGCCACCAGGCCGGCGCGCGGGCCCAGCGAGCCGTACAGCACGCCCAGCTCGTCCTCGACCGGGCCGTGGGTGGTGACCACGGTGGCGGCGTCGCGCTCAGCGGAGGTGAGCGGGCCGGCCAGGGAGTGGTCGTGGACCA
>DASVXQ010000561.1:0-3640 GCA_036392615.1 Actinomycetes bacterium
CGCGCCCGCCGTCCTTTCGCGTGCCGCCCCGCCGCCGCCGCGCCTGGCCTCCCTTGGCGCCTTCCGGCCCGCGGCGGATCCAGGCCTCGGCGCTTCACGCCGAAACAGGAGGTGGGCATGCGCGTCGTCTGCAAGGGGTGTCGACATGGACCAGCGGCCCGAGTGGAGCACCGAAACCGAGCGAAGTGCCACACCGCCGCCGCGGGCAGCGCCGATCGAAGGCGAGCGCCCCCTGCCCCTGCACCAGGGCAGACGGCTCGCCTCCTGGGGCAGCCGCGTGGTCGCCTACCTCATCGACGCGCTCATCGGCGTGGCGCTGAACGCGCCGGGCGGCGTCCTGGTGGGCATCGGCGCCGTCACCCACGGCGCCGTGCGGGCCTGGCTCCTGACCATCGGCTCGGTGCTGCTGGCCGTGGGAACGATCATCCAGATCTGGCAGACGGCGTGGCGCCAGGGCGCGCGCGGCCAGTCGTGGGGCAAGATCGCCATCGGCCTGCGCACCGTCGACGCCGACACCCTGCGGCCGATCGGCGGGCCCAGAGGCATGCTCCGCTGGCTGGTCGACCTGGTGCTCGGCGCGGTCAGCATCCTCCAGCTGCTGAACTACCTGTGGCCGCTGTGGGACCGCCGCAACCAGACCTGGGCTGACAAGGTCGCGAACTCCGTCGTCCTGGCCAGGTAGGCCCCCCGGTCGGCGCTCCCCTGGCAACGACGACAGGGGAGCGCCGGACTATCCGGCGGCGATGGCCGGCGCCGGCTCCGGGACGGTGAGGTCACGGCGCCTGACCGGCTCGCCGCACGCCTTGCAGACCAGCTGGGGCTCGAACTCGGCGCCGCAGCTGTGGCGGTAGGTGAGCGGCGGCTCGCCGTCGGCGAGGTACCTGTCGCCCCAGTCCATCAGCGTGAGCAGCACGGGCAGCAGGTCCCGCCCCGCGTCGGTGAGGCGGTACTCGAAGCGGGTCGGGCGCTCCTGGTACTGGCGGCGCTCCAGGATCCCCGCGTCGAGCAGCTTGTAGAGCCTGGCGCTGAGCACATCGCGCGGCGCGCCGGTATTGCGCTGGATCGCGTCGAACCGGCGCACCCCGAGGAACACCTCGCGCAGCGCCAGCAGCGCCCAGCGCTCCCCCACCAGCTCCAGCGTCCGAGCGATCGAGCACTCGCGCGGCCTGACCGCTTTGCCTCTCTCGTTCACGCGAACGAGTGTAGCAAATCAGTTGCCTTTTCAAACCCAGCTGGTTAGGGTACGTTTGTTTTTCCAACCTACAGCTCGGGGATCGCGATGACCACCGTCTCACCGAACCCGCTCACCCAGCCCACACCCACCGATCGGCCGCCCAGCCCATCACCCTCTCCCTGTCCACCACCCACCCGGCCCTCCGATGTCGCCGGGCCGCTCGCGCCGCCCGCGGTCCTTCCCGAGGACGGAGGCGCCAAGGTCCTGCGGGTCGGCGACACCACCGTTCGGGTTCGGCCGGTGGCGCCGGACGACGGCGCCGCGCTCGCCGGGGCGCTGGAACGGATGTCGCTGCGGACCCGCTGGCTGCGCTTCCACTCGCCGGTCGCGCGGCTCGGCCAGGCGCAACTGCGGATGCTGCTGGACGTCGACCACCATCACCGCGGCGTGCTGGTCGCCGAGGTCGAGCTCGGCCCGGCGCGCTGGCAGCTGATCGGCTTCGCCCAGTACGCCCGCATCGGGCCGGACCGGGCCGACGCCGCCATCGTCCTCGAGGACGCCTGGCAGGGACGCGGCATCGGCAAAGCGCTGGCGCTGGAACTGGTCGCGGCCGCCCGGAACGCCGGCATCGCCGCCTTCACCAGCGAGATCCTCACCGAGAACCACCGCACCCTGAAGTTCGCCCGCGCGCTCGCACCCCGGCACGAAGGCCGGCTCCTCGGCATCACCACCGAGCTGACCCTCTGGTTCGACCCGGCCTGACGGCCGAGCAGGGCCCGGCGGACCACCACGCCCTTCGGGGGGCCTGACCGTCCTGCCCGCCCGCGTGACGACCAGCCTTCCGGACGCCAGGCAGAGGATGGCCTGGCGGGACGGCGTTCCTCAGCCGGGGCGCGACGACGCCGTCTGGCTGCCTTTGGGCGTGGAGGGCTGGTGACGCCGAAGTTGCCGCCAAGCATGCGAGGGCTTCCCCGGGTCCGTAACGTTGCCGGGACGCGCGCCAGCCACACTGGCACGCGATCGCGCCAGGGCGAGGTTGGTGAGGTGGCGATGCCGCAGACCGACGGTGTCCGCCGGAGGCCGGTGCCGGTGACCTCCACAGCCCGGAGGGTGCCGCCGCGATGGTGGCCGGCCGGGCTGGCGTGGGCGCTGCTTGGGCTGGCGCTGCTCGTGCTCGCCAGCCTCCTGTGGCTCGACCGCCTGATCCGCCAGGCCGGGCGGGTCGACCTGGCCCCCATGACCACCTTCTCCATCCCACCGTCGCTGGCTGCGTTGACCGCCGGCCTGGTCGGGGCGGTGCTGGCCAGCCGCCGGCCCCGCCACCCGGTGGGCTGGCTGCTGCTGACGCTCGGCCTGTGCCTGTCCGCCAGCGGGGCAGCCGCGGGCTATGTGCCCTACGCACTGGTGGTCCACCCCGGGGCGCTGCCCGCCGCCGGCGTCGTCGCCCGGCTGTACCCGACCGTGACCGACGCGGCGCTGGCCGCGCTTGGCTTCGTGCTGCTCCTCACGCCCACCGGGACGCCGCCGATGGGGAGCGGCTGGCGCTGGTGGGCCTGGGGGTCGGCGAGCGCGACGGCCGTGCTGCTGGTGGCGGCGACGATCGCGCCGGGGTCGCTGGACGCGGGCGCCCTGGTCGCCGGGGGACCACAAGAGTTCCGCGCCTTCGGGGGTGCCCTGCGGCTCGCCAATCAGGCCGCTCAGGCCGTGGCCATCCTCACGATCCTGGCCGGCACGGTGTCGCTGGTGGTGCGCTTTCGCCGCGCCGGCGGGATCGAGCGCCAGCAGCTCCGGTGGGTGGCCTTGGCGGCCGGCCTGACGGGGGTGGCGATGGGGGCGGTGGCGGTCCTGGTCGCGGCGGGCAACCTGGAGCTGGCCTCCTGGGCGGCTGTGCTCTGCCTGATCCTGCTGCCGCTGGCGACCGGCGCGGCGATCCTGCGCTACCGGCTGTACGACCTGGACCGCATCATCAGCCGGACCGTCGCCTACGGCCTCCTCACCCTGCTGCTGGGCGGCGGCTACGCCGTGGTGGTCCTGGGCCTGGGCCAGCTGCTCGGCCGGCACAGTCCGAGCCTGGTGGTGGCCGGGGCGACCCTGGCCGTGGCCGCGGTGTTCCAGCCGGCCCGCCGCCGCGTCCAGCGTGGCGTCGACCGGCGCTTCGACCGGCGCCGCTACGACGCCGCCCGCACGATCCAGGCGTTCAGCGCCCGGCTGCGCGGGCAGGTCGATCTGGACGCGTTGACCAGCGAGCTGCTGGCGGTCGTCGACCAGACGATGCAGCCGACCGAGGTGGCGCTGTGGCTGCGGCCGTCGCACGCCGCGTCCAGCACAACTGGCCACCCGGCAGCGCGCCGATGAGGGGGCGGGTGGGCAAGGGCGGCCTTTCTGGGCGGCTCAATGTCCCCGGAAGGCCTCCTCGAGCCACCAGGAGCCGCGGTCGGAGACGATCTTCGCGTCGATCACCAGGGG
>DASVXQ010000562.1:0-7455 GCA_036392615.1 Actinomycetes bacterium
CCAGCAGGCCAAGGCGTACGAGCGCCTGGCGGCGGAGGCGGCGATGACCGGGGAGCGGGCCGTGGCCCGCAAGGCCCTGCTGGCCAACCCGCTGGTCGGCGACTACCGGGTCGTCGGGCCCCTGCTGGACGCCCTGCTGGAGGCCAGCCGCCCCTACCTGCCGCGGTTCTTCCCCGACTGAGGGGTTGTGGACAACCCGGCCCGCCGTTTCTCCGGCTGGGCTACCCTCCCGGTTGGGGCCCCTGGGACGGCGGGCCGGGGTCAGGCGTGCTCGGTCAGCTCGGCGGCGTGGCGCTGGACCTTGGCCAGGGCGGTGACGGCGTCCTCGACGCCCTGGCGGCCGGCCCGGAAGACGCTCTCGTCGAGGTAGACGGTGCGGCCAAGGGCGGCGTCCTCGGCCACCGGGAACGACATCGCCGCCGGGTCGAGCCGGCCGGCGTGCTCGACCGCCACCGGCAGCCGCGACAGCCCCGGCTGGAACAGGTCGTAGCGGCTCATCGGCTGGTAGCCCTCCCAGGCGCCGACGCCCTCCGCCTCCAGCGCCTCGCAGACCAGCGTGTTGCCGGCGCCGGCGAACGCCTCCGGGTCGATCAGCACGATGTAGCGGTAGAAGCTCCAGCGGGTGATGCGCTCGTCGGGCGGCAGCAGGCGCACGCCGGGGACGCCGGCGGCCAGCTTCTGGAACAGCGCCGCGTTGGCGGCCCGCTCGGCCCGCTGCGCCTCGAAGCGCTCCAGGGCGACCAGCAGCAGCGCGGCGTGCAGCTCGCCCAGCCGGTAGTTGGCGCCGAAGGTGTAGCGCCTGCCCTCGGGGTCCTTGGGCCGGCCGCAGTCGATCAGCGAGTGGGCGCGGCGGGCCAGCTCCTCGTCGTCGCACAGCAGGCTGCCGCCCTCGCCGGCGGTGAGCAGCTTGTGCGACTGGTGACTGAAAGAGCCGAACTCGCCGAACGCGCCGGCGCCGCGGTCGCGCCAGCGCTGCCCGTGGGCGTGGGCGCAGTCCTCCACCACCGCCAGCGAGTGGCGCCGCGCGATGTCCATGATCCGGTCCATGTCGGCCATCTGGTGGCCCAGGTGCACCGGCAGGATCGCCCGGGTGCGGGGGGTGATGGCCGCCTCGACCTGCTCGGGGTCGATCGTCAGGGTCGAGGGGTCGACGTCGCAGAACACCGGCAGCGCGCCGGCCGCCATGGCCGCGTAGGGGGTCGCCGCGAAGGTCAGCGCCGGCACCAGCACCTCGTCGCCCCAGCCGATGCCCAGCGCCTTGAGCGCCACCTCCATGGTCACCGTGCCGTTGGACATCACCACGCCGTGCGCCGCGCCCTGGTAGGCGGCGAAGCGGGCGGCGAACTCGGCGGCCCTGGGCCCGGGTTCGGGGAAGCCGCCCCAGCGGCCGCCGCGGACCACCGCGGCCACCGCCTCGACGTCGCGCTCGTCGTGCAGCGGCCATTCCGGATAGCCCTGGGGGCGGACCGGCGCCCCGCCGTGGAACGCAAGCTCGGCCATGCCGTCTCCCTGCTCGGGCCGGACGCCGCCCGGGATCCGCCGTTCGGCCGGATCCAGGGTTGACTTCCCCGGCGTGCCATCAATAATGAACGGGTCAGGAAGGCTTCCTAACTATATCAGCAGGGTGGGAGCATGGCGGAGCTGCCGTTGACCACGGGCACCCCGAGCTTCCTGCGCGCCATGAACGCCCGCACGATCCTCCAGCTGGTGCAGCGCAGCGGCCCGATGTCACGGGCCGAGGTGGCCAGGGCGAGCGGCCTGTCCAAGCCGACCGTCTCGCTCGGCCTGGCGGCTCTGCTGGAGGCCGGGCTGGTCCGCGAGATGGGCCGCTCGCGCGGCGGCCGCGGGCCGACCGCGGTGCTCTACGAGCTCAACCCGGAGGCCGGCCGGGTGGTCGGCATCGACGTCGGCCGCCATTGGCTCCGCGCGGCCCTGGCCGACATCACCGGCACCATCGTGGCCCGGCGCGACGAGCGGGCCAAGGTCTCCAGCGCGCGTGCCCTGATCGGCCAGATCGGCTCGATCGCGCGCTGGCTGGCGGCGGACGCCGGGATCGGCTGGGACGCGGTCACCCACGTCACCGTGGGCAGCCCGGGCGTGTTCGAGCCCACCCGCGGCGCGGTGATCCTGGCGCCCAACCTGCCGGGCTGGGGCCGCCATGGGCTGGTCGAGGCGCTCCGCGAGGAGCTCGGCAGCCACGTCGGGGTCGAGAACGACGTCAACCTCGGCGCGGTCGGCGAGCAGTGGAAGGGCCACGGCCAGGGCGTGCGCGACTTCGGCTACCTGTCGATCGGCACCGGCGTGGGCATGGGCCTGGTGCTCGGCGGCGAGCTGTACCGCGGCTCCAGCGGCGCGGCCGGCGAGATCGCCTACCTGCCGGTCGGCGTGGACCCCTACGACCAGCAGGTGCGCCGCCGCGGCGCGTTCGAGGAGGCGACCAGCGGGGCGGGCGTGGTCCGCCTCGCGCGCCAGGCCGGCCTCCAGGGCAAGCTCACCGCCAAGCGGGTGTTCGCGCTGGCGCGCAAGCGCGACCCGCGGGCGCTCGAGGTGGTGGAGCTGGAGGCGCAGCGGCTCGCGCTCGGGCTCGCCGCGGTCTCCGCGGTGGTCGACCTCGAGCTAGTGATCGTCGGCGGCGGCATCGGCGGCAACGCCGACCTGCTGCTCGAGCCGATCGCCACCCACCTGCGCACCCTCTCGCCGCTGCGGCCGCGGCTGGCCGCCTCGGCGCTCGGCGACGACGCCGTGCTGCACGGAGCGGTGGCCACCGCGCTGGCGGCCGCTCAGGACCGACTCTTCGACCCCACCCGCATGCTCGACCAGAAAGAGCTCGTGGTCTGACGTCCAACAGCGTGGGAGCCCCCCTCGCCAGAAGGGAGTCTCGATGAGACGACGACTGATCGGCCTCGCCGTACTGGCACTGCTCGCCGCCGCCTGTACCGCTGGGGGCGGCAGCTCCGGGCCGGTACAGACGGTCGACCCCAACGCCAACCACGCCCCGGTGACGCTGACCGTGTGGAGCGACTTCTCCGCTCGCGAGCTCGGCGTGGTCACCGACGGGCTCAAGCTCGCCACCAAGAAGTACCCCTGGCTGACCGTCAAGCACGTCGGCAGCAAGGACGACCAGGCCATCCAGCGGGCGATCAACGGTGGGACCCCGCCCGACGTGGCCATCTCGTTCACCCCGGACAACGCCGCCCGCTACTGCGCCACTGGCGCCTGGCAGGACCTCAACCCCTACCTGCAGTCCTCCAAGGTGGACAAGAACCAGGTCTGGCCGGCGGGCGTGTTCAGCTACACCTCGTTCGAGGGCAAGCAGTGCGCCCTGCCGATGCTGACCGACGCCTACGGCCTCTACTACAACACCGACCTGTTCAAGGCCAAGGGCATCAGCTCGCCGCCGAAGACCATGAGCGAGCTGACCGACATGGCCAAGAAGCTGACCGAGTACAACCCCGACGGCAGCATCAAGGTGGCCGGCTTCGTGCCGCTGTTCGGGTTCTACGGCTCGACCACGGTCGACACCATGAGCCACGCCTTCGGCGCCAAGTGGTACGACGACCAGCTCAAGCCGACCCTGTCGACCGACCCCAACTGGGCCAAGATGTTCCAGTGGCAGAAGTCGATGGTCGACGCGATCGGCTACGCCAAGCTGCAGAAGTTCGCCGCCAAGCTGGGCGGCGCCAACTCGGAGTTCTCCGCGCAGAACGGCTTCGAGACCGGCAAGATCGCGATGATGCTCGACGGTGAGTGGCGCAACGCCTTCATCGAGGGCGACAAGTCCAAGGTCAACTACGCCACCGCACCGTTCCCGGTGGACGACGCCCAGTCCGACCTGTACGGCTCGCAGCAGATCGGCGGCACCATCGCCGGCATCCCCAAGGGCGTCAAGCACTCCGCGGAGTCCTGGCTGCTGCTGCAGTTCATGACCACCGACGACAACTACCTGACCACCATCGCCCACGGGCTCAAGAACGTGCCGAGCACGGTGACCTCGCTGAAGGACCCGCAGCTCCAGGCCGACCCGAAGTTCAAGACCTTCCTGGACGTGTTCGCCAACCCCAAGTCGACCTTCAAGCCGATCACCCCGATCGGCCAGACCGACACCGACCTGCTCGGCACCTTCGGCGAGAAATGGCAGGCGGGCCAGGTCAAGGATCTCCAGGCCGGCCTGAAGAGCATCGACCAGCAGATCTCCAAGCAGCTCCAGCTCGGATAGGGGAACGGCCATGGCCACCGTCGTGGAGCGGCCCACCACCGCTTCCGAGCAGGCAGCTCAGGCCGAGCGCCGCCGCCGCCGGCGGCGCTCGGCCTGGCGCCGGCAATGGGTCGCGCTGGCGTTCATGTCGCCCTGGATCATCGGCTTCAGCGCCTTCTACGTGTACCCGATGATCTCCAGCCTGTACTTCTCGTTCACCAGGTACGACATCCTCAGCCAGCCGAAATGGGTGGGGTTCAACAACTACCGGTTCATGTTCACCAGCGACCCGCTGTTCTGGGTGGCGGTGCGCAACACCCTGTGGATCATCGCGGTGATGGTGCCGCTCCAGGTGATCTTCGCGATCTTCACCGCCAGCGTGCTCACCCGGGTCCGGCGGGGGCTGCCGTTCTACCGCACGGTGTTCTTCCTGCCGACCATGGTCCCCCTGGTGGCCGCGGCGCTCGGCTTCATCTACCTGCTCAACCCAGCCGGGCCGATCAACCGCATCCTCGGCTTCCTGCACCTGCCGCAGCCGCTGTGGTTCGTCGACCCGAGCTGGACCAAGCCCGGGCTGGTGCTGATCGCCCTGTGGGGCATCGGCCAGACGATGATCATCTTCCTGGCCGCGCTGCTGGACGTGCCGCGGCAGCTCTACGAGGCAGCCGACATCGAGGGCGCCAACCCCTGGCAGAAGTTCCGCCACGTGACCCTGCCGATGATCTCGCCGGTGATCTTCTTCTCGGTGCTGATCGGCATGATCCAGGGCTTCCAGTACTTCACCCAGGCGTTCGTCATCTCCAAGGCAGGCGACCGGACCCACGAGGTCGGCTACCCGCAGGACTCGCTGCTGTTCTACACCAGCCGCCTGTATCAGCAGGGCTTCGAGGGCTTCCACATGGGCTACGCCGCGGCGCTGTCGTGGGTGCTGTTCCTGGTCATCATGGTGTTCACCGTGATCCTCATCCGCAGCTCGCGGCGCTGGGTGCACTACCAGGGAGGCTTCCGGTGAGCGCCGTCGAGTTCCCCGCCGCGACCGCGGCGGGCGCCCGCCGGCCGGTGGAGCCGTCGGTCCGCCGCCGCCGCACCCTGCTGGTGATCGCCAACCACTCGGTGGCGATCGTGCTGTCGATCGCCTTCCTGGTGCCGTTCGTGTTCATCATCGCGACCTCGCTGATGACCAACCAGCAGGCGCTCTCGCCGAACATCTGGCCGCACCCGTTCGTCTGGTCCAACTACAAGACGGTGTTCGAGTCCTTCCCGTTCGTGCGCTACACGCTCAACACCGTCACCTACGCCGGGCTGGCCACCCTGGGCGTGCTGCTGTCCTGCACGCCGGTGGCCTACGCGCTGTCGCGGCTGCGCTGGAAGGGCCGGCAGTTCGCCTTCATGCTGGTGCTCTCGACGCTGATGCTGCCGCCGCAGGTCACCATCGTGCCGCTGTACGTGATCTTCGTGCGGCTGCACTGGATCGGCTCGCTCAAGCCGCTGATCGTCCCGATGTTCTTCGGCGACGCCTTCTCGATCTTCCTGCTGCGGCAGTTCTTCATGACCATCCCCGAGGAGCTGTCCGACGCCGCGCGGGTCGACGGGGCGGGGGAGCTCCAGATCCTCCGCAAGGTGATCGTGCCGCTGGCCAAGCCGGCGCTGGCCGCGGTCGGGCTGTTCCAGTTCCTCTACTCCTGGAACGACTTCTTCAGCCCGCTGCTGTACGCCGGCAACAACCCCGACGCGTGGACGCTGGCGGTGGCGCTGCAGCAGTTCACCAACCTGTCCAGAGGGGTGCTCTGGAACCTCCAGATGGCCGCGTCGCTGCTGTTCATCCTGCCGGTGATCGTGATCTTCTTCTTCGCCCAGAAGGTGTTCGTCGAGGGGGTCACCCTGACCGGGGTCAAGGGATAGGCGTGGGGTTGCGGTTCGGGCTGCTCGGCGCCGGCTGGGTCGCGGAGCGCCACGCCCGCGGCCTGCTCGACCATCCCGGCGCCGAGCTGGTCGCCGCCTCGAACTGGCGCGAGCCGTCGCTGGCCGCGCTGGCCGAGCGCTTCGGTATCCCGCGCACCACCACCGACTGGCGCGAGCTGGCCGCCGACCCGCAGCTCGACGCGGTGGTGATCGGCACGCCCAACGCGCTGCACGCCGAGCAGGCGGTCGCCTTCCTGGAGGCGGGCAAGCACGTGCTGGTCGAGAAGCCGATGGCGCGCACCGTGGCGGAGTGCGACCGGATACTGGCGGCCGCCGCCGGCTCGCCGGCGTGGCTGATGGTGGCGCACTGCTGGCGCTTCCACCCCGACGTGCTGGCGCTGCGCGCCAGGGTGGCGGCGGGGGAGCTGGGGGAGATCGTCAAGACGCGCAGCTACGGCGTGCACGCCCACTGGGGACCGTCCGGCTGGTTCACCGACCCCGAGCTGGCAGGCGGCGGCGCCCTGCTCGACATGGGCGTGCACGCGATCGACACCACCCGCTTCCTGCTCGGCGACCCGCTGCCTGCCCGGGTGTGCGCCACCGTGGCGACCCGCTACGGCGACTACCCGGTCGACGACGACACGGTCCTGCTGGTGCGCTGGTCGGACGCGACCAGCTCGATCATCGAGGCCGGCTGGTGGCAGCCCCACCTGGGCGGGCTGGAGGCCGACACCGAGCTGTACGGCACCGGCGGCTACGCGCGGGTCTGGGACCGCACCGAGCCGCCGCCGGGCCAGGAGCACGTGAGCCAGGCGATGTTCACCGCCCAGATCGGCGAGTTCGTCGGGGCGGTGGCGGCCGGCCGCCAGCCGCGACCCAGCGGCGAGGACGGCCGCGTGGTGATGGAGATCGTGGAGCAGGCGTACGCCGTGGCCAGAGGAGGCCAGCCATGATGGCCACACGATCACCCGCACGACCCCGGGCGGGCGGCTGCGGCTCGCCGCCCTGCTGGCGGCCGTCGTCCAGAGTGGCGGGCGGGCACACGCCGCCGCCGGCAGTGCCTTCGTGCGCGTCAACCAGCAGGCTACGTGGCGCACGACGCCAAGCGCGCCTGCCCGCGCGGCGGCGGCGACGCCTTCGCGCGCTTCAACTCCAAGGCCACTGAGCCGGCGCCCCCCGGCGGCTGGCCAGCCGGCTACCCCTCGGTCGGCTGGCCAGCGTGCTCCCGGGAGCCCTTGCGGGTCCGCTGCGGGTCCGGCTCGGTCTCCTTGGGGAAGCGGCTGGTGTACTCGCGCTCCAGCTCCAGCATGCGCTCGGTGTGGTTGAGCAGCGCCTGGCGCGAGCCGTTGAAGAACGTC
>DASVXQ010000563.1:0-3872 GCA_036392615.1 Actinomycetes bacterium
CCGCGCGACTCCGCGGGAATCCGCAGCTCGGCGGCGCCGCCGCCAGCGCCGGCCAGGGCCTCGACCACGCGCGGCAGGTTGGCTGCCGGCCGCGCCCAGGCCGCGGCGGTCAGCACCCGCGGCAGCCACGGGGACGCCTCCAGCATGGGCATGCGCGCCCGCCACGCACCCGGATCGACGTCCAGCAGGCCGACCAGCGCCCCCCACTCCGGCATGGCGTCGGGCCGCTCCCGCCAGGCCAGGTGGTAGGCGTCCGCGAGCCGCCGGTACCAGGGGCTGTCGTCGGGCGGCCCCTTGCGGGCGCGGGCCAGCGCGGCCACCACCACCGCATGGAGCCGCCCGAGCGGGTCCTCGCTGGCCTCGAACAGGTCTGCCGCCACCTCCAGCGGCGGCCCCGCCGCATCCGGGTCGCGCAGGGCGAGCAGCTCGCCCTCTTCGAGCAGCAGCTCGGCGATGCGCCGCCGGCCGATGCCGGCCGACCAGCGCCGCTGCTCGCGGCGCAGGCCGGCCGCGTCGGGCACCGGGCCGAACCCGCCGCGGAGCCGGAGCCGCACGGCCTGCTCCCACTGGAGCGGGTGGTCGTCGACCCAATGGCCGAATCCGGCAGCTTCTTCGGCCGGAGGGGCCTCTGGCGGCGGGACCTTCCCGGGCCCGAGCAACGCGGCGACCGCCGCGGCGGCCTCGCGCTCCTCGGGATCCCCGGAGCGCAGCATCCGCGAGCGCAGCGACTGGTTCTCGTTGTGGAGGCGCAGCCGCCGGACGGTCGCCATGGTGACCAGGTCGACCAGCCGGGCGACCTCCGGGTCGCGGCCCGCGACGGCCGCCTCCCGCCCCCGTCCGAGCAGCGCCAGGGCCGCCTCCGCCTCGCCGAGCGCGACCCAGCCGCGCACGACCTCCAGGAAGAACGGCGGCACGGCCCGGTGCGCCCGGCAGGCCGGCCGGCGGACCGCCAGCAGGCCCGGCAGCGCCTGGTAGTCGGCCAGCTCCTCGGCGGGCACCACCCCGCGGTCCAGGCGGCGGCGCAGCGCGGCGCTGGCGAGCCGGTCCCGCTCGATGCCGTCGACGCGGTCGCGGACGATCGCCGGTGGCCCGGCGACCGGCCAGCCGGCGCCTTCGACCGGCGCGCGCAGCGCCTCGGTCCAGGCCCGCTCGACCAGGCCGTCGGGCGGCCGCCAGTCCGCCTGGACCCAGGGATCGAGCGGCGCTCCCTGGTCGGTGACCAGCGCCAGCGCCTCGCCGAACGCCTCCTCCGCGAGCGCGAACCGCCCGCCGGACAGGTGCCTGCGGGCCTCCAGCAGGCGCGCGAACGCGCGGGCGCCAGGAGGTGCCGCCCGGACCAGCCGCTCCAGGTCCGCGGTGCTCCAGGACACCCAGCCCTCGCGGGTCACCTCGGTCCGGTCGAGCCGCTCGTGGAGCCCCGCGAGCATGCCGCCGACCAGCACCTCGCGGCGGCGCTGGTCGTCGACCTGGCCGATGGCCGGCAGGTGCCGCTCCAGTGGCTCGTCGCGGACGCCGAGCAGCGCGCGCCGCAGGAGCCAGCGGCCGGCCTCGCGGTCCGGATGGGCGCGGGCGGCGCTGCCGACCGACTCCCACAGCGCGCCGAGGTCGCGCTCGGGGTCGATGTGCAGGATGGCCGAGGCGAGCATGGCGCGCAGGCCCGCAGCCGGCGGCTGGTGGCTGTCGCCCAGGACCGGGTGGTCGGCCAGCAGGCGCTCGGCGACCAGCTCGGCCCAGCCCCAGGCCTGCTCCTCGATCACCTTCCAGGCCAGCCGGTCCACCAGGCCGGCCGCCTCGGCCGGCGGCAGCAGGCGCAGCGGCGCGGCGATGTGGTCGACCCCGAGGCTCGCCAGGCGGCGCTGGTCGACCATCCGGGCCAGCGCCGGGCCGAGGCGGCGGGCCGCCTCGTGGAACAGCCCGCGGTACTCGGGCCGGCGGTAGTGGGCCTCCAGCCGCGGGCGCAGGCCGCGGTCGATCTCCAGGAAGGTGGTGCCGAGCGCGGCGTCCGGCTGGATGTCGATCCACTCGGTGGCCGCCAGCTCGCGCCAGGCGCCGGTGAAGCTGGCCTCGTCGGCGTCGGAGGCCGGCCGCAGCATCTCGCGGTCGAAGCGGCCCAGCGCGGCCACCGCCGGGAGCAGCCGCTCGACCTCGGCGTGCTTCAGCCGGCCGATGATCCGCGCCTCGATGTAGGCGTCGCCGCCCCGGGCGTTCACCGCGGCGGCGTCCAGGCCGGGGTCGACCCGCGCCCAGTTGGCGTAGTGGTCGAGGTCGAAGGGGTTGTAGCGCGGGACCGGCCAGCCCGCCGCGGAGGACGGGGGCTCCAGGTTCGCCGCGCCGCCCGGGTCCGGGCTGCGGGCGAGGATCGCCTCCAGCAGCTCGTGGTCGAGCTGGAGCCCCTTGACCCGGCCGATGAACTCCTCGGCCTCGCCGCGGTCGAAGCCACGGATCTCGTGCACCGCCAGGTAGCCCTTGTGCTCCGGCAGCAGCGCGCCGGACCCGCCCGCGTCCGCCAGTCGCCAGCCCTCGCCGGAACGCGCCAGCGGCCGGCGGCCGGCCAGCACCACGCGGACGCCTGCGGCGACCTGGTGGACCGCCTCGATCAGCGCGAAGGTCGCCTCGAGCTGCTCCAGCCGCCCGCCGGCCGGTTGCAGCTTCTCCAGCTCCTCGCAGGTGTCGAGGACCAGCACCACCGGCGCCTCCAGGGATTCGAGGAAGCCCCCGAAGGTGCGCACCGCCTTGGCGAAGGCCGGGCTCTGGACGGTCACCGGCGGCGTGTCGGGCCTGGCGGCGGCGTTGATCTCCTGGAGCTGCTCGAACGCCTGGCGGAACAGGTACATGTGGCGACGACCCTGGGCGTGGGCCTCCAGCTCCGCGATCAGCTCCAGCAGCAGCTGGGCCGGCCGTCGCCTGGGGAAGTCGGGGTTGAGGTGGTCGAAGTCGATCCTGCTGGTGACCACCCCGCGCGCCGGCGCGAGTTCGGCGGTGAGGTGGCGGATCAGCATGGTCTTGCCGACCCCGCCGGCGCCCAGGTAGTGCAGCGCCCAGGCGCCGGAGGGCGGCTGGACGAGCAGCGCCTCGAAGGCGGCGAGCTGGCCGGCGCGCGGCAGGAAGTCGGCCAGCCGACGGCGGTCCAGCTCGCGGCGGTGCAGCAGCTCCACCCGCCGGGTGTTGGCCAGCACGCTGGTCTCGAAGTCGCCCAGCAGCATCGGGCTGAGCAGCGCGGCGGTGTCGAGCCAGGTGAGCGCCTGGCCGGCCTCGCCGGCGTCGAGCAGCCGCCCGACGCGCTGGTCGAGCGCGGCGGCGGCGCCGTCGGCGCCGTCGGGCCCGGCGGCGGACGAGGCCAGCTCCGCCCAGCGCGCCAGCGCCGCGGGCACCACGCCGAGCCGCCGGCGCGTCTGCTGGACCCGCTCGCCGATGATGGCGGTGCGCTCCTGCACCCAGGTGAAGTCGAGCCGCCGCCGCAGCTCGTCGAGAATCCGCTCGCGCGCGTCACCGGGCACCCAGAAGGTCACCGACGCGCCGTCCTCGTCCAGCATCGCGCCGAGCTCCAGCACCTCCTCGACCAGCGCCGGCCGCTCCGCCGGGTCGACCAGGCGGGCGAGCCGCGCCAACGCCCAGGCGCGGTCCTCGTCGTCGCGGATCTCCCTGGCGGTCTCCAGCAGCACGGCCTCCCCGACCGGGTCGGGCCGGCCGTAGCGGCGGGCCAGCTCGACCGCGCCGGCCAGGCAGGCGGTGCGGGCCGACGGGTCGGCGATCCGGCCGGCCAGGGCGGCCGAGCGGTCCAGCAGGCTCCTGGCTTGCGGGGTGTCGAGCAGCGGCGACATCGCCGCGACCGCCTGCTGGACGGCGCCGACGTTGGCCGGCGTCGGCGCGGC
>DASVXQ010000564.1:0-18386 GCA_036392615.1 Actinomycetes bacterium
ACCCGGCGGGCCAGGTCATCGCCGGTGATGCCGGCAACCTGCGAGCGCAGCGCCTCATCCGGCGCCAGCGTCCGCCCCACCAGCATCCAGACCAGCGCGGCCAGCATGACCGTCACCGCCGGGACGCTGACCGCCAGCCCCGTGGCCAGCACCCGGCTGCTCTGGGCCACGTCGTCCAAGGCCCCCGCCACGTGCACCACCACCGGACCCCGGGGGCCGGCCACCCGCCGCGACAACACCCGGAAGGCGCCGTCCCCGGCGGGCAGCTGCCGGACCGTGCGCAGCACCTCCGGGCGTCCCGGCGGTGGCGGTGCGCCGATCGGCGCCACGTTGCGCAGGCTCGGCGTGCCGCTCAGCACCCGACCATCGACCGTGACCACCTGCGCCCGGGTGTCCTCGTTGTTGTCCACCAGCGTGGCCGGCAGCTGGTTGGTCGCGACCATCCTGGCGAGCTCGTCGGCGCGCCGGGTGATGGTCTCGCGGACGTCGTCGCTCAGCGACCTCCGCTCGGCGGCGACCAGGCCGATCGACGTGGCCACCAGCACGGCCAGGACGGCCAGGGTCGCCAGCGCGGTGACCCGGAACCGCACGCTCCCCAGCAGCTGCCGGAGCGGACCATCCGCATGCCGCTCAGCCCGCCTGGTCGACGACGCGGTATCCCGCGCCCCGGACGGTCTGGATGCGGTGGCGCCCATGAGGCCCCTCGAGCTTGCGACGCAGACGAAGAACGTACACTTCGACGATATTGGGATCGCCGTCGAAGTCATCGTCCCAGACTCCGGCGAGAATCTCTTCCTTCGAGAGGACCTGGCCGGCCCTGCGCACGAGGAACTCCAGCACCTCGAACTCCCGCGCGGTCAGCATCCGCTCCTGCTCGCCGACCCACACCCGCCGCTGCGCCGGGTCGATGCGCAGGTCGCCGACGGACACCGGCACGGGGCCGCGGCCAGCCGTGCGGCGCAGCAGCGCCCGGATCCTGGCGACCAGCACCGGGAACGAGAACGGCTTGGTGAGGTAGTCGTCGGCGCCGGTGTCCAGCGCCTCGGCCTCGTCCAGGTCGCCGTCGACTGCGGTGAGCATCAGGATGGGCGTCCAGTTGTCCGCGGCCCGCAGCTCGGCGCAGAGCTGATGGCCTGTGCGGCCCGGCAGCATGACGTCCAGGATCAGCAGGTCGTAGCTGCCGACGGTGGCGCGCCAGAGGCCCTCGTCGCCGTCGGCCGCCAGCTCGACGCTGAACCCCGTGGCCTCCAGGCCGCGCTTCACCGTGGCGGCGATCTTCTCGTCGTCCTCGACCAACAGCAACTTCACGGGGCGTCCCCAGGCTTCAGCGTCGCGCGGCCGCCCGGCCGGTCGCGAGACCATGGTGTCCCGGCGACCCTGAACGCCGGCTGAACCTGCCGCGGGACAGTCAGCACAGGTTCAGCCGCCCTCGGCCACCATGCCGCCGTGCGGGCCGCGAGCGAGAGGAGCCAGCTTGCGTCAGGACCGAGCGTCAGCAGGGAGGTGGTGATGGCCAACGCCCGTGCTGGCGCCGTGGTCCTGGTGGTCGCGCTCGCGTTCGGCACCGCGGGCTGCGAGTTCCCGACCCGCCACCGCGAGGTCGCCCGCGAGGCCGGTGAGCACGCCCCGGCCACTGCGGCGACGGGGGCTGTGGGGCCGGGCAGCACTGGTCCTGGGGCGGTGGCGGGTGCTCTCCCTGGGATGCCGCCGCTGGTGGATCCTGGTGATGTGTATGCGGCGGATCGGCCGGGTCGGTTGAGCGCCAAGGTGCGTGGCGATCCGGCGTTGATCTACGTGCCCAACTCGGGCAGCAACACGGTGGCGGTGATCGACCAGCACACCCGCCGGGTGATCCGCCAGTTCCCCACCGGCGCGGAGCCGCAGCACGTCACGCCCTCGTGGGACCTGCGGACCCTGTGGGTCGGCAACGACCAGGGCAACAGTTTGACCCCGATCAACCCCGCCACCGGCAGGCCGGGCCGACCCGTCAGGGTGGTGGATCCGTACAACTTGTATTTCACCGCTGATGGGCGGTTTGCGGTGGTGGTGGCTGAGCGGCTTGGCCGGCTGGACTTTCGCGACCCGCACAGCATGCGGCTCGAGCAGGCCTTGCCGGTGCCTTGCCAGGGGGTGGATCACCTGGATGTGACCGCTGATGGGCGTGTGGCGGTTGCCAGTTGTGAGTTCAGCGGGCAACTGGTCAAGGTGGGGTTGCCGGCGGGTGGTCGGCCAGCGCGGGTGCTGGGGGTGTTGCGGCTGCCGGTCAGGGCGGCGATGCCGCAGGATGTCAGGCTGGCCCCTGACGGCCGGGTCGTCTATGTGGCCGATCAGGGGGTTGGGGGGGTGTGGCTGGTCGACCCGGTCGCCTTGCGGGTGGTGGGGCTGGTGCGCACCGGGCGGGGCGCGCATGGGCTGGTCATCAGCCGTGACGCCACCCGGCTGTTTGTGGCCAACCGCGGGGAGGGGTCGATTGGGGTGGTGTCGGTTGCCACCCGCAAGGTGGTGGGCACCTGGCGGCTGCCGGGTGGGGCCAGCCCGGACATGGGTGGGGTGAGCGCCGACGGACGGCTGCTGTGGCTGTCGGGGCGCTACCAGCGGCAGGTGTATGCAATCGATACCCGCACGGGCCGGCTGGTGGCCCGCATCGGGGTGGGGGCGGGGCCCCATGGGGTGTGCGTGTGGCCCCAGCCCGGCCGCTACTCGCTGGGCCACACCGGCACCCTCCGGTGAAACCCAGGATGCACGGTCGCATGGTGGCAGGTGCCGCGGCGCTCGCGCTGGTGCTGGTCGCATGCGGTGGCACCCGGAGCCACCAAGCCGGGCCGGCCGCCACGCCCATGGCCGGCGGGGCAGCGCAGCGGCCGATCTGCGGGTGGACCGCCAAGCCGCCGGCGACCTGGAAGCACGTCATCTGGATATGGATGGAGAACCACGACTACCAGCAGGTCGTCGGCAACCCCGACGCGCCCTATGAGAACCGCACGCTGATCGCCGGATGCGGCCTGGCCACCAACTACCACAACGTCACGCATCCCTCGCTGCCGAACTACCTGGCGGCCACCTCGGGAGTACGCCTGGACGTCGGCGACTGCGAACCGGACGCCTGCCCGACCACGAGTGAGAGCCTGTTCGGCCAGGTCCGGGCCGCCGGCAAGGAGTGGCGGGCGTACCAGGAGTCCATGCCGGCCAACTGCGCCCACCGGGATTCGGGCACGTACGCTGCCCGGCACAATCCGCCCGTCTACTACACCCGGATCGCGGCCGACTGCGCGCGCTGGGACGTGCCGATGGGCGACGACTCCGGCAACCTGGCCCAGGACCTGCGCGGCGACCGCCTGCCCGCCTTCGCCTTCGTCACGCCGAACCTGTGCAACGACACCCACGACTGCCCGGTCCGCACGGGGGACCAGTGGCTCGCCAGCTGGGTCCCGCGGATCCTGGCGAGCCCCGCCTACCGGGCCGGCACGACCGCCCTGCTGCTCACCTGGGACGAGGGCGAGGGCGGCGGCAGCAACGACTGCGCCACCGACACCCGCACGCCAGGCTGTCACGTGCCAGCCATCGTGGTCTCGCCGGCCACCCCGGCCGGCACCCGCTCCGGCACGCTGTTCAACCACTACAGCCTGCTCGAGACCACCGAGCTGCTGCTCGGCCTGCGCCCCGCGCTGGGGCACGCCGCCGACCCGGCCACCCGCGACATGCGCCGCGCCTTCAACCTCTAGAACGCGACGGCGGGACCGCCAGGGTTCTTGCGTCGGCGCGGCAGCGCGTCTAGACTGCCGCGAGCATTCATTTAGGTAAGCCTAAAGCCTGGTTCTCCGGCTCTGGAGCGACGTATGACCACCTCGCAGACCGTCCTGCTCGGCGCCATCGCGGGGCTCACCATCTTCCTCGGGCTGCCGCTCGGGAGGGTGCGCGCCCACGCGGTGCGCGGCAGGGCGTTCCTGAACGCCGTCTCCGCCGGGATCCTGGTGTTCCTGCTGTTCGACATCCTCGCGCACGCCACCGAGCCGGTCGAGGAGGCGCTGACCCAGGCCAAGGACGGGACCGGCGGCTGGGGGCGGTTCGCCGGGCTTGGGCTGGTCTACGTCCTGGGCTTCGGGGTCGGCCTGCTGGCGCTGTTCTATCTGGGGCGCATGTGGGCGCGCGGCCGGCCTCCCCGCACCAGCATCGGACCTGGGGCGATGGCGACCGCCGAGGCGGACCTGGGCACGTCCACCGCACGGACGGCCGCGCTGCGGACCGGCATGGCGATCGCCGCGGGCATCGGCCTGCACAACTTCTCCGAGGGACTGGCGATCGGCCAGGCGGCCCACAGCGGTGCGATCTCTCTGGCCGCCCTGCTGATCATCGGCTTCGCGCTGCACAATACCACCGAGGGCTTCGGGATCGTCGGGCCGCTGGCGGCCGCGGGCGTCCGGGCCTCCTGGGGATGGCTGGCGCTCGCCGGGCTCGTCGGCGGTGGCCCCACCTTCCTCGGCACGGTCGTCGGCACCTCGTTCGAGTCGGAGTTCCTCTTCGTGGGCTGCCTCGCCCTGGCCGCCGGCGCGATCCTCTACGTGATCGGCGAGCTCCTGCCCGCCGGGCGGCGCCTCTCCTGGGAGATCACCCTGTGGGGCCTGCTCGCCGGCGTCGTCCTCGGCGTGGGCACCGACATGGTGATCGCCGTCGCCGGCGGTTGATCGACGGGTCGGGGCCGCCCCCGGGGGCCCGCGCGGTCGACGAAGCCCGCCGGCAGCTCGCCGACCCACTCATCCACTCGGGAGCCGGGACGCCGGTGCGGACGGCGCCGCGACCGGCGGCATCCGGGTGACCCGGCGGGGATCGTCGCTCAGGGCTCCTGGAGCGGGTTGCCGCCGCCGTGATGGTGGCCGTGCTCGGTGTCGGCGAGGGGCGCGACGAGCTGGACCCGCACGGTCGAGGTGGCGGCCAGGCCGTCGCGGTCGGTGACCGTGACGGTGACGTCCTGGTATTCGACCGTGCCGGGAGCCGGCGTGTCGAACTTCACGGCGATGGCGCTGCCCTCGCCGGCCGGTTCGGGAACCGTAGCGCGGCGCGCATCTCCTCGACCCTGTCGGGGCTCGGGTCCCTGGGGCCGAAGGCCCACACGCCGAAGGACGCCGCCCGCCCGGCGGGCTCCGTGTCGGCACCCACGCAGAGCACGTCGACGAACGCGTCGGGGAAGGTGCCGCTCAGCAGGTCCCGCAGCGCCTGGGCGACCTGGCCGCGGGAGGCGTCGTCCAGGCACGGCGGCTGCGGCGGGTCCAGGAAGTCGGGGTACTGGATCTGCAGGACGAAGCTGGGGAACGGGTCGGGGAGCTGCGGGGCCGAGTCATCTGGACCAGACGTCATGGCGATACCTCCCGGGCTCGCTCGCGGCTCGGCGCCACCCAGGCGTGGCGTCCCCGCCGCCTCACCGCAAGCTAGGCGCTCGGGAGAGCGGCGAGCATCCGGGAAACAACGGGGTTTGGCCGCTTGCCTCGATGCGGGCGAGCGGATTTCAGCCTGCACCTGGACGCGCCGGCGCTTGCCGAAGCCGCCCAGAGCCTGGCCAAGGCGGACCGGAGAAGGGTCCCGCACCCAAGGAGGGTTCCCGATGCTCCCCGGCACGGGCGCCACCAGCGCCGAGAGCAGCGCCTGGCGCCCTCCGGCCGCGGATGCGGCGCGCCTCTGCCAACGAAAAAAAACCCGGCGCCATGTCGATCTGTCGACCGCCCGGGCGACGCGTTGGTAGAGGCGCACGAGCAACCCGAGGAGGCAAGGATGCGCAAGATCACGGCGGGACTGCACATCTCCCTGGACGGCGTGGTGGAGTCGCCGGACCAGTGGGTGTTCGCCAACGGCTACGCCAACGACGAGATGCAGCAGGCGATCGGGTCAGGAATGGCCGAAGCGGACACCATGCTGCTCGGCCGCAGGACCTACCAGGACTTCGCCGCCCACTGGCCGCACCAGGAGGGCGACATCGCCAACTACATGAACAGCACCGCCAAGCTGGTGGTCTCCACCACCCTGGACAAGGCCGAGTGGCAGAACTCGACGCTGATCCGCGACGACGTGGTCACCGAGCTGAACCGGCGGAAGCAGCAGGCCGGGGGGAACCTCAACGTGGTCGGCAGCATCACCCTGGTGCGCTCGCTGCTGCGCGAGGGCCTGCTGGACGAGCTCAGCCTGTTCCTCTGCCCGATCGTGGTGGGTGACGGCAAGCGCCTGTTCGACGGCGTGAACGGTCCGCGGCCCATGCGCCTGGCCGACGCGCGGACCTTCACCACCGGCGTCCAGTGGCTCACCTACCGGCCCAAGGACAGCTAGCCACCGGGAAGTCAGGCCCTCCGCCGTACCACACGACCCGATTCGCCCAGCCCGGGCATGTCGCTCCGGGCTGGGCGGATCGCATGCGCGGCGGTTTCAGATGGCTCTGGGGGCAAACCCGATCCGAGAGGGTCCTGGGATAGAATATCGTTGCACGATGGACCCGCCGCCTGGTCGGGGAGGAAGAGGGAATGGAAGCCATCTTCTGGTTCGTGTTCGGGATGGTGGCCGGGATCGGCGTCCTGCCCCACCTCCAGCGCATCGCCGCCCGCGTGCGGCGGGAGCTGGCGGAGCTCGACCAACCGAAGCACCCGAGCTCCAAGCCATAGGTCGCACGACTGGACGCGACCTCCAGAGACATGACGAGCCCTTCCCAAAGCGCTTCGGGCCGCTGCGGGAACGGCCGTACGCTTCTCCGCGTTCGGGCACCGCCTCGCCGTGCCGATGCAGACATCACAGGGTCCCAGAGTCTCAAGACAGGAGAGGTGAGATGTCTGCTGCAGCACCAGCAGCGGAAGCTACCCGCGCTCGCCCCAGGTGGCGCCGGACCATCTGGGGTGAGCTGGCAGCCGAGTTCCTCGGCATCTTCGTGCTCATCTCATTTGGCGACGGCGTGGTGGCGATGGCGGTCGCCGCGCTGAACCAGTCAGGCCGTGGCACCGCGATCTTCGCGGCCAGCGGTGACTGGCTGCTGATCACCTGGGGGTGGGCGATGGCCGTCACCTTCGGGGTCTACGTCGCCGGCGGGATCACCGGGGCGCACATCAACCCGGCCGTGACGCTCGCGCTCGCGGTCCGCCGAAATTTCCCATGGGCGAAGGTCGTGCCCTATATCATCGCGCAGCTCATCGGCGCGTTCGCCGGCGCGGCGCTGGTCTACCTCGTCTACCACAACGCAATTTCCAGCTACGAGGCGGCGCACAACATCACCCGGGGTGCGCTCGGCGGGTCCGCCGACTCGACCGCCACCTACAGCATCTTCGCGACATTCCCGGCGCCGTACTTCCACTCCAGTATGATCTGGCCATTCATCGACCAGGTCGTGGGCACGGCGTTCCTGCTGATGTTCGTCGTGGCGCTGACCGACGAGCGCAACCAGCCACCGCGCATGAACCTCGCACCGCTGCTGGTCGGCCTGGCGGTGGCGGCGATCGGCATGTCCTTCGGCGCAAACGCCGGCTACGCGATCAACCCGGCTCGCGACTTCGGCCCACGACTGCTGGCGTGGTTCGCCGGCTGGGGGAAGGTCGCGATACCCGGCGTCCACAACTACTTCTGGATACCGATCGTGGGGCCGCTTGTCGGCGGGGTGATCGGCGTGATCGTCTACGACCTCTTCATCCGTGACACGCTCCGCGACCGCGGCGCTCCCATGGCCGTCGAGGAGGAGGCCGAGGGCCGGACCGTCAAGGAGGAGGCCGAGACGATCTGAACCGGCCGGTTCTCGACGCGCCGCCGCGGCTCGGGCATTGCGAGTGTCGCCCGAGGCCGAGGCTGGAGGTCGGACGGGGCGGGCGGGCCGCGGGCCCCGCCCGCCTCTGCGATCGGTCAGGACCGCCGCGTCAGCGAGGTGTCAGCCATGCCCTGGACGCTCGGCGCAGCAATCAGCGCCGAGGAGGTCAGGGATGCGTCACGCCGTCATCGCCGCCGGGTTCCTGCGGGAGGCGAACGCCGCCGCCCGCGCGGAAGCCAGCGCACGAGCCGCCGAGCGCGAGCGGGCTGGAGCGGGCGCGGCCGCGCCAGCCGCCGCGGAGCCACCACGCCTCACCAAGTGGGCCGGCAGGGTCCTCACCACCGGCCGCGCCAGGCGGTTCCTGATCAGGGTGCTCAGCCACTGACCAGGCACGAGGAGCCCGGCTGGGCAATTGTCCGCGCCCGTGCCACCAATTCCGACCTGGGGCCGTGTATCACTATACGCAGCCAATGCGGAGACGGAGGCGATGGACGGCCGCGGGAGCTTCGAGGAGTTCTCTACCGGCGTGGTCGGCCGGATGCTGGGCCAGGTCCTCGGCCCGGTGACCAAGCGCGCCAGCCGGGTGCGGGTGGCGTTCCGCGCGGGCATCGGTCCGCTCGACCTCGTGCCGATCCAGGCCGACGATCGCTTCCCGGTCAACTTCTACGTCGGCTTCTACCGTCAAACCAGGAAGGACACCCGGCTGGAGGGGTTTGTCGCCACGGTCACCCCCTACGACCAGACCGGTGCGATCGTCGGCGAATGCCAGGCCACCCCCGGGCCCGGGTACAGCTGCTGACCGGCCATGGCCGCGCGTGCGAGCATGAGGCGATGACCTGGGACGAGGGCTTCGCGGAGCACTACGACGAGTGGTCGGCCGGGATGACCGCCGACATCGGCTTCTACGTCGGGCTGGCGCGCCAGGCGGACGGGCCGCTGGTGGAGCTGGCGGTCGGCAACGGGCGGGTGGCGATCCCGGTCGCGCTGGCCACCGGCCGGCGGGTGATCGGCATCGACACCTCGCCGGCGATGCTCGCCCAGGCGCGTGCCCGCGCGGCCGAGGCCGGGGTGGGGTTGGACCTGCGCGAGGCCGACATGCGCGACCTCGCCCTGGAGGAGCCGGCGGCGCTGATCTACTGCCCGTTCCGCGCGCTGCTGCACCTGCCCACCTGGGCGGACCGCCGCCGCACCTTCGAGCGCGTGGCCGCCTCGCTCCGCCAGGGCGGGCGGTTCGCCTGGAACGCGTTCGCCTTCGACCACCGGATCGCGGCGCGCCTGGACGGCCGGCCCCAGCGGGAGCCGCTGCCGCACACGGTCCGCTACGCGGTGGCCGACAACCGGGTCGACATCGTGCGCGACGGCGGCGCCACCAGCTCGCTGTGGTGGGCGACCAGGAACGAGTGGCTCGGGCTGCTCGACGTCTCGGGCCTGGAGCTGGAAGCGCTGCACGGCGGCTTCGGCGGCGAACCGTTCAGCGACGACAGCCAGGAGTACGTGTTCGTCGCACGCCGATGAGCACGAGGGCGCGCCGCGCCCGCGCCGGCCTCCGGCCGGCGCGGGCTGACGGAGCGGCTAGCGTGCGGTGAGCCGGCAGGCCTTCTCCCACCGCTCGGCGTCGAACGCGGGATCGCGGCTCGGGTCCGGCTGGGCCCAGGCCCTGCACTCGTCGATCGCCTCGGCCAGCAACTCGTACAGCATGCCGTCGGGGTCGGGCACGCAGCCCTGCGCGATCCCCTCGACGGCGTCGCGGACCACGCTGGGCGCCGCCCGCTTGCGGAAGTGCTTGGCGGACACCCGGATCCCGTCGCTGAACCGGTCGGCCCACTTGGCCGCCTGCGGGGCCCGCGAGAGTGCCTCCTGGCTCCGCTCCGAGAGCGTCCCCGGCGGCCGTCCGTCGAGGTCGTTGAGGACGCGCTCGCAAGCGAGCACGGAGACCGCCATGACCCGCTGCCGGTCGGCGGGCGCGACCGGCAGGGCGATCGTCGCGCACCGCAGGGCGATGCGGGCGTCGATGTGCGGGTCGTCCCCGATCAGGCCGATCACCGACGGGATCAGCGACACCAGCCGTGGACGGCCCGCGTCGGAGGTGAAGTCGTTGACGTGGCGGGCGACCGCGCCCAGGAGCGGGTGGGTGCACACGGGATGATCGCTCCACCGCTCGCCGGCGAGCAGCGAGGCGAACTCCATGAAGCAGGCGCCCGTGCGTGGGCTGCGGTGCTTGCCCCGGGACAGCACAGGGAGCAACTCTGGCGGCTGACCGTCATGGCTCACCATCAGGCACACCTCGAACAGGTCGGTGTTACGTGCCTCTAGCCTGCGCCGTCGAGGACGCGCCGTCCAGCACCCACCGCTCCCGCGGGGTCAGAGGACCCTGCCGCGGCGGCCGGTGAGGCGGCCCCGCCGCTGGCCCGTCAGCGTCGCAGCGACCATCACCAGGACGGCCGCCACCAGGACGCTGATGATCCAGCGGACCCAGTCGATGCCCGGCGTCGCCGCGACGCCGAGCGCCGCCGCCACGTAGTACCCGATGATGACGCCGCCGATCCCGCAGAGGATCGTGAGCCAGAGCGGCGTGTTGTCGCGTGAGCCCGGTGCGACCCACTTGCCCAGCAAACCGATGATGATGCCCGCGATGATGACGCCGATGATCTCCACGGTGCCCCCTTTCGCCCTGAACGGCCCTGTTGCCGGCACCACGTAATACCCGTCCAGACGCGGAACCAACCGATGGCCGAGCGGCGTCCTCAGCACGAGATGCTCAAAGGTTGTCAACGCAACCGAACCATCGAAGCTCCGCATAACGGTACGGAGACGTTTCTCGGAATCAGATGAAGCAAACAGGTCGATCGGTCACTGTCCTCTCGGATTGCATTGCCCTCCCATTTCCGAGGAGGACCGCCGATGCTGGTCACCTGGCGGCGGCCGCGATTCCGCCGCGTCCTCGTGCTCCTGAGCGCCTTCGCGCTGCTCGGGATCCTGCCCGACCACGCCCTGGCAGCCAGCCCCGCCGCAACGTCGGCGGCCCGTCACGCCGCCCACACGCCGCCGGTCGTCGTGACGCTGGTCACCGGCGACAAGGTGGCGCTCGGCAAGGCGCCGAACGGCGCACCGACCGTCTCGGTCACTCCCGCCAAGCGGCCGGGCCGGCACGTCGGCTTCGTGACCGCCCACGCCGGCAGCGACCTCTACGTGATCCCGAGCGACGCCCGCCGCTCCTTCAACAGCCTGTTCGAGGCCGACCTGTTCAACGTGACCAAGCTGGCCCGCGAGGGCTTCGACGACGCCCACGCGGCCAGCCTGCCGCTGATCCTTCAGCACACCAGGGGCGCGACCGTGCGCATGGGCGGCTCCCTGCGGAGGACGCGCGAGCTCAGCAGCATCCATGCGACCGTCGTGCGGCAGGACCGCCGCCGGGCGTTCGCGACCGGGCTCGGATCGCTCTCCGGCGTCACCCGGGTGTGGCTGGACGGCAGGACGCGCGCCGCCGCGCTCGACCCCAACCTGACGCAGGTCGGCGCGCCGGTCGCCTGGGCCGCCGGCCTGGACGGCCGGGGCGTCAGGGTGGCGGTGCTCGACACCGGCATCGACGCGACCCACCCGGACCTGGCCGGCAGCAAGGTCGTCGACCAGGCGAACTTCTCCGACTCGCCCGGCGCCGGCGACCATGTCGGCCACGGCACGCACGTGGCCGCCACCATCGCCGGCACCGGCGTGGCGTCGCACGGTGCCCGCAAGGGCGTCGCCTTCGCCGCCAGCCTGCTCAACGGCAAGGTCCTCGATGACGACGGCTTCGGCACCGACGACCAGGTGATCGCCGGCATGGAGTGGGCCACCGCCCACGGGGCCAAGGTCGTCAACATGAGCCTCGGCAGCTTCGACGCCACCGACGGCACCGATCCGGTCAGTCAGGCCCTCAACCAGCTGACCGCCAGCAGCGGCACGCTGTTCGTGGTCGCGGCCGGCAACGCCGGGCCGGACGCGCAGAGCGTGACCGCACCGGGCGCGGCCGACGCCGCGCTCACCGTCGGCGCGGTCGACGTGCACGACCGGCTCGCCGAGTTCTCCAGCCGCGGTCCACGCGACGGCGACTTCGCCATGAAGCCCGACATCGTCGCGCCGGGCGTCGACATCATCGAAGCCAGGGCGGCCGGCACCTCGCTGGGCGAGCCGGTCGACCAGCTCTACACCAAGCTGTCGGGCACCTCGATGGCGACACCGCACGTGGCCGGCGCCGCGGCGATCCTGCGGCAGCAGCACCCCGGCTGGAGCCCCGCCCAGGTCAAGGCGGCGCTGGAGGACACCGCGGCGGTGCTGCCCGGAAGCAGCGTCTACCAGCAGGGAGGCGGCCGGCTCGACATCGCCCACGCGATCGGCCAGCGGGTCCTCGCCGACCGCGCCAACCTCGACTTCGGCTTCTTCAAGTGGCCACACACCAGCGCGCAGCGTGTGACCAAGCAGGTCAGTCTGACCAACACCGGCGCCGGCGCGGTCACGCTGCGGCTCGCGCTCGACCTGCGCCAGCAGAACGGCCGGCCGGCCGCGGCCGGCCTGGCGACGCTGTCTCCGAGCCAGCTCACCCTCCGCGCCGGCCAGTCCGGCACGGTCAGCGTCACGGTCGACGCCACGCGGGGCACGCCGAGCCTCTACAGCGGCAGCCTGACCGCCACACCCGACGGCGGCGGGCCGGCGCTGCACCTCCCGGTCGGCTTCTTCAAGGAGCCCAAGCGCTTCGACCTGCACGTCAGCGCGCTCGGCCGCGACGGCCGGCCGGACACCTCCGGTGACCTGGTGGGGCTGCTCAACGTCGACAACGGCCAGCGGTTCGCCGACTTCGTGCAGCTCGACCAGCACGGCCGCACGACCGTCCGGGTGCCGCCGGGCAACTACTCGGCCACCACGGTGATCTTCGGGTTCGACGCGGCCAGCGGCGCCTTCACGCTCGACATGGCCGGCATCACCCAGTTCCCGGTGCGGAAGGCGACCTCGATCGTGCTGGACGCGCGCAAGGCCAAGGTCCCGTCGGCGTCGGTCGCTGGCCGCGCCACCAAACCGGACATGCTCAACGCGACCTACCAGCGCAACGACGCCGCCGGGACCGTGTCGCTCAGCAACGGGATGCTGGTCTCCGGCGAGCTGCTCTCCCAGGGCGGGGCCCGCATCCAGCCGACCGCCAGGGCGACCGTCGGCGTGGCGTCCGGGGAGGCGATCTGGCGGCTCGTCTCGCCGCGGGCGACGGCCGCCGGGGACAGCCCGTTCCTCTACGACCTGCTGTTCCGCGGGCCGCGCTTCCCGAACCCGCCCGCCTACCACCTGAACGCGGCGGGGGTTGCCCGCCTTGCCCGCATCAGCAACCACTTCCGCTCGCTCGACGACCGGCAGCCGGCCGACTACCAGGAGCTGCGGCTCTGCATGGCGCCCGGGGACGCGTTCGGCTTCGCGGCGTCCGAGGAGCTCACCGTGCCGTCGCGGCGGGTCGAGTTCGTCACCCCGGGACCGGTGACCTGCGAGCAGGACCTCATCCGGTTCACCGGGAACGGCGGCGAGGTCGACCTCTTCGGCACCTTCGCGCCGTACCCCAGGGCCGCGCGGTTGCGCGACACCTGGTTCGGGGCGCCACTCAAGCCGGAGGCGCTGGTCGAGCGGGACCCGACCACCATGCTCGTCGTCGTCAACGACTTCTTCGACAGCGCCGAACACGACGGCGTCTTCTTCGAGTTCAACGACCCGCCCCTGGCGGCCACGCGACTGCGCCTCTACCGCAACCACAAGCTGCTGCTGGACACCCCCGACGCCTTCGGCATCCTCCAGGTCCCCAAGGGCAGGGCGCGCTTCCAGCTCGTCCGGGACCTGAAGGCGCCGATGTTCCTCACCATCGCGCCAGAGTCCCACACCACCTGGAGCTTCAGCTCGGCCGCGCCGGCCAGCGACCTGGTCGATCCGGCGTTGCCGCAGCTCAGCTACGGTGTCCGGCTCGACGAGGCGAACACCGCGCCGGCCGGCAGGGCGCTGCGGGTGAACCTGCGCGGGTTCCACTTCCCGGGCACCACGCCGTCGAGCACGGTGCGCGGCGCCAAGCTGTGGTTCTCCACCAACGACGGCCGCAGCTGGACCCGGGTCCGCCTGCGCGGCCTCGGCAACGGCCGCTTCCGCGGCAGCCTGCCAGGTCGCGCGCTCGCCCCGGGGAGCTTCGTGTCCCTGCGCGCCACCGCCAGAGACCGGGCCGGCGCCACCATCGACCAGACGCTGATCCGCACGTTCGCGATCCGCTGAGAGCACGTCCTGAAGCCGGGGTCCGCGGCCACCACGCCGTGGGCCCCGGGGCCGGCCTCGCCATGTTCCGGCAACCTCGGCGACGACTCGCGAGTCTAGTGTTCATGGACGTCAGGCCCGACCGGGACGAGGCGCTCAGTCGCCTTTTCGAGGCGCACTACGGCGACATGGTCCGGCTCGCCTTCTACCTCACGGGAAGCTGGGCGGTCGCCGAGGAGCTGGCGCAAGAGGCGTTCGTCCGGTTGTGGCGCCGCTGGGGCGGACTCCGCGACCGACACGCCGCGCTCGGCTATCTCCGGACGACGGTGGTGAACCTCAGCCGCTCGAGCTTGCGGCGACGCCTGCTGGAGCTGCGGCATCAATGGATCGTCGGCGAGGAGGCCGAGGAAGCGGACCCGGTGGGCCGCCTGGACATTGCCAGGGCACTGGCCGCGTTGCCCACCCGCAAGCGAGCGTGCGTGGTGCTGCGGCACCTGGTCGATCTCTCGGTCGAGGAGACCGCCGCCGTCCTCGGCATCTCGCCCGGCAGCGTGAAGTCCCAGACCCACAAGGGATTGCGGCTGCTCGAGGCGGCCCTCTCGGACGGGGCCGGCGTGCGCGCGCAGGAGGTGCATTGGCGATGAGCCCGCTCGACGTCGAGGAGCGGTTGCGAGCGTTGCGGGAGCAGGCGCAGCGGCGTGAGGTGCCGCCCGACGCCTGGCTGCGGCTGCAGCGCCGGGTGCGCCGCGAGCCGCGGCGCCGCGCCGCGCTCGTCGCCGGCGTGGCCCTGGCCGTGCTCGTCGCCAGTGTGGTGCCGGCCGTACTGGCCCGCCGCGCGGCACAGTCACCCGTCCCGGATCTCGGCAATCCTGCCACGAACCCGGTACCGCGCGACTGGAAGCAATACCGCGACACCCGGCAGAACTACAGCTTCCGCTATCCGCCCGGCTGGGTGGTCAAGCCCAACGGGGTGTTCCCGGGCCAGGCCATGATCCTGCCGCCCGAGTCCGCCGCCGTCCCGCTCTCAGCGGAGGCCGAGGCGCGGTTGCCGTTCTTCATGACCGCCGCGAACGGTAACTTCTACTACGCCGCATATGCCGCCTTGTACCCGCCCGGCACCTCTGGTCGCCTGCCGGGAGGGCGGCCGTTTCTCCAGACCGGTGAGCCGGAACCGCCCGGGCAACGGTTCAGCCGGTACATCATCGACTGGGGGCGCTTCTGCCTGACCGATCCTCGGCCCGATCCTGGCACGCCGGCGACCGATTGCGGAGCGCATGCCCTGCTCGTGACGATCAGTGGCAAGACGGCGCTGTGGGACCGCTACCACGCCATCGCCACGACGATCGTGCGTTCTATGGCGCCACTGCGGAAGACGCGGCCGTCCGCCGGCGATCGTTCGCGGCCCGCCTGCCGTCCTGACCAGTGGACGATCGCCCTTCCGAACGGCTGGAGCTTCGGCACGGCGGGCGACGGCCACGGCATGACGACCTGGCACATCTCCGGGGGCATCCGCTACCTGCGCCATGGTCCCCCCTGTCATCTCCGGCTCAGGGTCCAGGCGACCGCCGAAAACCCCGACGGCACCCCACTGCGCGTGCCGGGAACGCCGGCCGCGACCAGCATTGAGGGCGACCTGCCAGAGGACGGCTCGGGACCAACCAGCCCCTCCGTGTCCACTCCCTCCATTCCCGAAAGCCCCCTGCAATGGAACTTCCACTGGGAGAACTGGTGCCGGCAACCGCTCGGGCAGGCCCGAGTCCGCATCGCGGCGGGTGGACGCTCCGCGACACAGCCAGCGCCGGAGAGCGGCTACGGGAACTGCAGGAACCTTGGTCCCGGCGCGCCGTGGAGGATCGTCCCGGTTCCGTGAGCCACGTCGGCAAGTACGCCACGGGGCGGTAACAGGCCCGCTGCGCTGGCTTATGCCGGCTTGAGGCGGGGACAGGTAGGGTGACGGCTCGGAGGGGAGTATCCCGCGCGCGGTCCACCGTCATCACGGCAATTGCCCGGTGCGACCGGCCCGTCACGGGTGGGAGAGACCTTCGGCTGACGACGGGAAGCCACCAGTCGAAAGGAATCGACCCCATGGCATCACTCGGCAAGAAGCTCAAGGACCTCGCGCGAAGCCCGAAGGGGCAGCAGGTCATCCAGCAGGTCAAGGAGCAGGCGCAGAAGCCGGAGAACCGTCGCAAGCTCGAGGAGCTGCGCAAGCGCTACATCAAGCGCTGACCGGCGGCGGCCCGCTCCGCCTACCACCGGCGCCGTAGCGGCCCATGGGTCCTCTACGGCGCCGGACGCATGCCAACGATCCACCCCTGGCCGACGACAGCGCACCGGCGTCCCGACACAATGAGGGCGCAAGCAGCCGTACCGGGACCGGAGGCGGATCGTGAGCAGCATCAATCGGACAGCGCAGCAGGACGGTCACAAGCTGACCCGCAACGTCGCCGCGCTGATGGTGTTCGAGGCGGCCACGCTGGCGGTCGCCTCAGGTCTGCACCTGGCCGGCACCGTCCAGGGGCGCTCGCTGCCGTTCAACCCCGACGGCGCCGGCATCGCCGAGGCGGTGATCGGCATCGTGCTGGCCGCCGCCGCGGTGGTGATGTTCCGCTCCCCCGCCCGGGCGCGGCCGGTCGGGCTGGCGGCCACCGGCTTCGCCATCGTCGGGTTCCTCGTCGGCCTGAACTTCACCGCGCGCGGCGGCCACCTGCCCGACGTCACCTACCACCTGGTCATGCTGCCGATCCTCGTCGGCGGCCTGATCGCCCTGCTGCGGGCGCCGTCGGACCGACGACCATGACCGCGGCCGGGGATCGCCCGGAGCCCCGCTACTACGTGTACGTCATCGAGCTGGACGACGCGGTCGGTCCGCGGCGCGACCCGAGATACCCATCGGTGTACGTCGGGCAGAGCGCCGTCCCGCCGGAGCAGCGCTTCCGCCAGCACCTGAAGGGCTACCGGTCGTCGCGGCACGTGCGCAGGCACGGCAAGCACCTCCGCCCGCGGCTGTACCGCCACTTCAACCCGCTGACCAGCCGCGACGAGGCGCTCGAGACCGAGCGGGAGCTCGCCAGGCGGCTCCGCAGCCGCGGCTACACGGTCTACGGCGGCCACTGAGCGTGGGCGGCCGCTCGGTCGGCAGCACCCGCCCACGCCAGTGCTACACCGTCCGGAGCGCTTCGGTCGGCGCCAGACGGGCGGCGCGGACCGCGGGGTAGAGGCCGGCGACCGCGCCCAGCGCGAGGGCGGCGCCGACCCCGGCTGCCACGCCGGTCAGCGGCACCACCACCCGCCAGTGCTGGTGCAGCGCGTAGCCAGTGGTCACCAGCGCGCCGAGCGCGACGCCGCCCGCCCCGCCGAGCAGGGCGAGCAGCAGCGACTCGACCACGAACTGCACCCGCACGTGCCCGCGGGTGGCGCCGAGCGCGCGGCGCAGGCCGATCTCGCCGCGGCGCTCCAGCACGCCGATCACCATCACGTTGGCGATCCCGACGCCGCCGACCAGCAGCGCGACCGCGCCGAGGCCGAGCAGCAGCGAGTTGAGCGCGCTCTTGGCGGCCGCCTGCGCGGCCAGCGCGTCCGAGGGGCGGCTGACCTCGACCTCGTTGGGGTGCTCCGGGTTCGCGGTCGCGGCCAGCACACCCTGCACGTCGGTGACGCTCGCCGGGTCGGCGCGGAGGTACACGGTGCTGGGCGAGCCGTCGCTGCCGAGCAGTGACTCGGCCACCGGGAAGCCGACCAGCGCGGCCCGGTCCAGCTCGGGCGCGAGCGTCAGCGGGTCGAGGATGCCGACCACCGTGAACCGGCGGCCGCCGAGCCACACCTGCCGGCCGGCCCGATCGATGCCGAGCTGCGCCGCCGCCGCGGCGCCGAGCACGGTCGCGGGGTAGCGGGCGGTGGCGGCGTTGAGATAGGCGCCGTCGCGGATCGTCCCGCCGACCGCTTGGAGGAGCTGGAGATCGGCGGCGGCCACGCTCAGCCCGCCCGTCTCCTCGGACGAGATCCGGTCGTTGCGGTACACCGCGGCGTCGCCGACCGAGGCGATCGCCGCCGTCTGGAGCACCGGCCCGATGCGCCGGATCATGCCGACGGACTGCTTGGGCAGCGTGGCGGTCTCGCCGCCGAAGGTCCGCCCGGGCGTGACCGTCAAGAGATTCGTCCCCAGCCGGTCGAGCTGGGCGAGCAGGTCGGCCTTGCTGGACTCGGAGATGCCCAGCACGGCGACGATCGCGGCGATGCCGATGGCCACGCCGAGCGCGGACAGCGCCGCGCGCAGCCGGCGCGTGGCCAGCCCGCCGGCGCCGACCGCGACCAGGTCGCGTGGGCGCAGCCGGCGGGGCGCCGGCACGCGCCCGGAATCGAGGCCGCTCAT
>DASVXQ010000565.1:0-16216 GCA_036392615.1 Actinomycetes bacterium
GCGCCGGGCGGTCCGGCGTCGGACGGCACGGCGGCGGGGCCGGAGTCGCGGCCCCGGCCGCGGCCGAGGGCGGGGTGCCAGCCGCTCATCACCGGAAACCAGCCGGCGGGGGGCGTCCGGGGGTCGCCGGCGGCCGCCTGCTCGTCGAGGGTCGTGCGGGTGACCAGGGCTTGGCGGCCGAGCGCGCCCGCGCTGTGGGGCCGGGCCGAGGGCAACTTCGACATGGTCCAGGCGACCAGCTCGCAGACGGACTCCGGCACGTCCTCGGGCAGGGGAGGCGGCTCGCTGCGCCGGTGGGCGAGCGCCAGCGCGATGGGGTGGTCGCCGGTGAACGGGCGACGCCCGGCGAGGCACTCGTAGGCGACCACCCCGAGCGCGTAGACGTCGCTGATGGGCGTCGCCGGCCGGCAGGCGACCTGCTCGGGCGACAGGTACGCGGCGGTGCCGACCACCAGCCCCGCCTCGGTGCGCGGCGCCTCGTCGGCGGCGTGGGCGATGCCGAAGTCGGTGACCTTGACGACCCCGTCGCGGCGCAGCAGCAGGTTGCTGGGCTTGACGTCGCGGTGCACCACCCCGGCGAGGTGGGCGGAGTCGAGCGCCAGCGCGGCCTGGGCGACCACGTCGAGGGTGTGCGCCGGGCTGAGGCGGCCCTCCCGCGCCAGCAGCGCCGACAGCGGCTCGCCCTCGACCAGCTCCATCACCAGGTACGCGGTGGTGCCCTCGTCGGGGTCGCAGGTCTCGCCGTAGTCGAACACGCTGGCGATGCCGGGATGCGACAGCGCGGCGGTGCGGCGCGCCTCGGCGCGGAAGCGGTCGACGAACTCGGGATCCTCGGCGTACTCGCTGCGCAACAGCTTCACCGCGACCGGCCGCCCGAGGATCTCGTCGTTCGCCCGCCAGACCTGGCCCATGCCGCCGCTGGCCAGTCGCCGCACCAGGCGGTACCGGTCTGCGAGCATGACCTCCGGGGCGACGGTGGACGACATCGCGCGCGGACAACCCCCCGCCAGCCGTGACTCCATCACGCTGGTTGTCGGCCTTCGCGCGAGCGGGCTTGATGGCCTGAGCGCGTTTTCCCGCAAGCCGATCGGGCGCCCGGGCGGCGGGCCGCCGGTGACCGGACCGCCTGGGATCGCTACTCTTGAGGGTGCGGGCGCGCCGGCGCCGGCCGAGCGGCAGAGGTGATGCATGGCACTGCGACCGGGAAGCAAGACCCGCGCCCGTGTGAAGGTGATCGCCGACGCGCAGGCGCGTGGCCGCGGCGACTACCTGGCCACCGAGGAGCCCCTGGAGATCCGGCTGGTCGCCGGCAACGCGACCGAGCGGCTGGCGGTCACCATGCGGACCCCGGGCAACGACTTCGAGCTGGCCGCGGGCTTCCTCCACGGCGAGGGAATCCTGACCGGCCGGGAGCCGCTGCGCGGGATCAGCTACTGCACCGACCCGGAGCTCGACGCCGAGCAGCGCTACAACGTCGTCAACGTGCGGCTCGACGGTGCGGCCATGCCGGACCTGCGCGGCCTGGAGCGGCACTTCTACACCTCCAGCGCCTGCGGGGTCTGCGGCAAGGCGAGCCTCGACGCGATCGAGCTGCGCGGCTGCCCGCTGCCGTCGCCGGGGCCGCGGGTCGACGCCGAGGTGATCTACGCGCTGCCCGACAAGCTGCGCGAGGCACAGGGCCTGTTCGAGTCCACCGGCGGGCTCCACGCCGCCGGCCTGTTCACGCCCAACGGCGAGCTGGAGTGCCTGCGCGAGGACGTTGGCCGCCACAACGCGGTCGACAAGCTGGTCGGCTGGGCGCTGCTGGAGGGCCGCCTGCAGCTGGCCGACCGGATCCTGCTGGTGAGCGGCCGGGCGAGCTTCGAGATCATGCAGAAGGCGCTGGCCGCCGGGGTGGGGATGGTGTGCGCGGTCTCGGCGCCCTCCAGCCTGGCGGTGGACGTGGCCGAGCGCTTCGGCATGACCCTGGTCGGCTTCCTGCGCGGCCGCCGCTTCAACCTCTACACCGGCCACGACCGGGTGCTGCTGCCCGAGCCGGCCGAGCGGTCCTAGCCCTCCCGGCATGAGCTAAGAATCTGCTGAGACGGCCGGCTAGCCATTGACAGACGTCCTCGGCTCGGGCGCAGTTGGGCCTGCGCGACAAATCGGGGAGGTGCGTCGGCCGCGCCCGAGCGGCCGTGCGCGCCTGCCCCCGGGACGGCATTCGAGAGAAGAGGCGAGGATGGTGCGCAGGCGTCGGCTCGGCTTGACGGGAATCGCGCTCGCGGTGGCGCTGGTCGCCACCGCCTGTGGCGGTGGCGGTGGGGGTGGCGGCGCCGCCAGCTCCGGGCAGGCGCAGCGCGGCGGCGTGTTCCGCACCGCGCTCGACGACTTCGGGCTGTCGGACGGCTACGACCCGACCGGCGAGTACAACTCGATCGGGTTCAACTCGTTCCACGCGATCCTGCGCACGCTGATGTCGACCAAGATGATCGGCGGGACCGACGGCAACAAGCTCTACCCCGACCTGGCGGCCGCCCAGCCGACGATCTCCGGCGACGGCCTGACCTACACCTTCAAACTGCGGCCGAACGTCAAGTTCGGCCCGCCGGTCAACCGGGCGATCACCTCCAGGGACATCGAGTACGCCTTCGAGCGCATCAACACCGCCCCGCTGGTCGCCCAGTACGGCAGCTACTACTGCGGGACCATCAAGGGGATGGACTGCCAGGCCAAGAGCCCGCAGCCGATCTCCGGCATCGACACGCCGGACGACTCGACCATCGTCTTCCACCTGGAGCAGCCGACCGGCGACTTCCTCTACCGGCTGGCCATGCCGGCGACCGCGCCGATCCCGCAGGAGGTCGCCAAGTGCTTCACCAAGGCCGGTGACTACGGCCGCTTCGTGATCGCCTCCGGGCCGTACATGATCAAGGGCTCCGACCAGCTCGACATCTCGTCCTGCAAGGCGATGAAGCCGATCTCCGGGTTCGACCCGAGCAAGAAGCTGCTGCTGGTGCGCAATACCGCCTACGACCAGAGCAGCGACGACCTGCGCAGCAACTTCGTCGACGGCGTCCAGATCACCGTCGACACCAACGTGAACGACATCTTCAACCGGGTCGAGTCGGGCGCGCTGGACGCCTCCTACGTGAACCAGCCGCCCAAGACCATCCTGGCGCGCTACGTCACCGACGCCAACAAGCGGAAGTTCCTGCACGCGGACTCGAGCGACCAGACCTGGTACATCACCATGAACCTGGACCAGCCGCCGTTCGACGACATCCACGTGCGCAAGGCGGTCAACCTGGTGATGGACAAGGCCGCCATCCTCCAGGCGTGGGGCGGCCAGGTGTGGGGGCAGATCGCCACCCACATCATGCCGCCGACCGTGCTCGGCAACCAGCTCACCCAGTCGTACGACCCCTACGGCTCGGCCGGGTTCCACGGCGACGTCAACAAGGCCCAGGCGGAGATGAAGCAGTCCAAGTACGACACCGACAAGGACGGGGTCTGCGACGCGCCCGACTGCAAGAACCTGGTGATCGTGACCCGCAACGTGGCCCCGTTCACCGACATGGAGCCGGTCGTCTCCGCCAGCCTCTCCAAGCTCGGCATCGAGGTCAAGCCACGCGAGCTCGCCACCAGCGCGGCCTACCAGACCATTCAGACCATCAAGAACAAGATCCCCATCGCCATGCACCCGAGCTGGATCAAGGACTACGCGGACCCGTTCACCTTCGCCTACGTGCTGTTCGCCGGGAAGGCGATCAACCCGACCGGCAACGTCAACTACTCCCTGGTGGGCATGACCCAGCAGCAGGCGAGCACCTTCGGCGTGCAGTACCCCGGCTCGATCCCCAGCGTCGACGCGGACGTGGCCGCCTGCGAGAAGCTGGCCGGCGACGACCCGAACCGCACCACCTGCTGGGTGAACTTCGACAAGAAGCTGATGGAGCAGGTCGTCCCCTGGGTCCCCTACCTGTGGTCCAACAACATCACCCTGACGACCCCGTCCCTGACCCGCTACGTCTACGACCAGTCCTCGTCGTACATCTCCCTGACCCAGATCGCCGTCAACAACAAGCTCAACACCAGCTCCCTGAGCTGAGACGCCCGCAACCGGCCAAGGGAGGAGCTTGCCTCCCCCCGCCGCCCTGTTGCCTACCTCAGCTCACGCCGAGGGGGGAGCCTCGAGGGGGGAGCGCAGCTTCCCCCTCGAGAGATACTCGAGTAGCCCCTTGGGCCCGTCGACCGCCACGTCGGCCTCGGCGAGCAGCCGGGGCGGCGTCTCGGCCGAGCGGACCGCCACCCGCACGGCGTCGACCCCGTCGGCGCCGGCCGCAGCCGCGAAGGCGGGCAGGTCGCCGAGGTCGTCGCCGGCCACCAGCAGGCCGGCGGGGCGCACCTCGGCCAGCACCTTGCGGACGGCGTCGCCCTTGTCGCGGTGGATCGCCGGCCGCAGCTCCCAGACCAGCTTGCCCGGCTGCACCTCGAGCCCGTGCCGCCGCGCGATGCGCTCGGCGGTGGCGGCGATCGCGTCGGACCAGCGCTCCGGCTCGGGGACGCGGCGCAGGTGAATGCCGACGGCGATGCCCTTGTCCTCGACGTAGGCGCCGGAGGAGCGCACCTCCTGGTCGGAGCGCACCTCCTCGATGGCCGCGCGCACCTCCGGCTTGACGGCCTCGATCTCGGGGTCGGCCACCAGCTCGCCGTCGCGGATCTCCTCGAGGCCGTACTGGCCGTAGTAGCGCAGGCCCGGGGCGGGCGCCCTGGCGGCCAGGAACTCGGCCGGCCGCCCGGAGACCAGGGCCACCGCCGCGGCCCGCCGCGCCAGCCGGCCGAGCAGCTCGACGAAGCCGTCGAGCGGCTCGGCGGCCTCCGGGTCGGGCACGATCGGCGACACCGTCCCGTCGTAGTCCAGGCAGAACGCGGTCCGCTCCAGCGGGGTGGAGAGCTCGCGGCTCACAGCACCGGTTCCAGGTCGATCTCGACGGTGCTGCCCGGCTCCAGGTCGACGACCTTGTCGCGCAGCCCGAGCTTCACCGGCCCGGCCGGCCCCGGGCGGGCGGCGATGCGCAGGCAGTCGCGGGCGATGGTCACGTCGAAGCGGTGGCCGCGGTAGTGGACGCTGAAGCGGACCTCGGGCAGCTCGGTCGGCAGCATCGGGTTGAAGCGCAGCAGGTCGCCGCGCGCCTCCATGCCGGTGAAGCAGCGCTGCACGATGTCGACCGTGCCGGCCATGGCGCCCAGGTGGACGCCCTCGGCGGTGGTGCCGCCCTGCACGTCGGAGATGTCGCTCTCCAGCGCCTGCAGGAAGAACTCCCAGGCGCGCTCCCGGTCGGAGCGGGCCAGCACCCAGGCGGACACCACGCCGCTCAGCGTCGAGCCGTGCGAGGTGCGCGCCTGGTAGTAGGCGATGGTCGCCTGGATGACGTCCGGCTCCAGCTGGTAGCCGAGCCCCTCGAGCAGCTCGCGCAGCTCCTCGATCGACAGCAGGTACAGCAGCATCAGCACGTCGGCCTGCTTGGAGACCTTGTAGCGGTTGGGGGTGTCGCCCTCGGCCTCGAGGATGCGGTCGAGCCGCTGGATGTTGCCGTACTTGCGGCGGTAGGCCTCCCAGTCCAGCTCCTGGAGCTGCTCGTAGCCCTCGAACTGGCTGATGACCCCGTCGGCGTGGAACACCACCCGGAGCTTCTTCGAGATGTCGCGCCAGCGCTCCAGCTCGAAGTCGGCCAGGCCCAGCTCGTCGACGATCTCCTGGCGGTAGTGCGGCGGCAGCAGGTCCAGCGCCTCCAGCGCGCGGCGCAGCAGCCAGGCGGTCATCACGTTGGTGTAGGCGTTGTTGTTGAGGCCGGGCTGGTCCGCGCCCGGGTAGCGGTCGTGGTACTCGTCGGGGCCCATCACCCCGCGGATCTCGTAGCGGTCCAGCGCCGGGTTGTAGGTCGCCAGGCTGGAGAAGAAGCGGGCGATCTCGATCAGCATCTCGGCGCCCTGGAAGCGCAGGAACTCCAGCGACCCGGTGACCTGGTAGTGCTGCCAGATGTTGTAGGCGATGGCGATGTTGACGTGCCGCTGGAGGTTCGACTCGTCCGGCAGCCAGCGGCCCGAGCGCGGGTTGAGGTGCATCTGCTGGGTCTCCTCGCGCCCGTCGGAGCCGCTCTGCCACGGGTAGCAGGCGCCCTCCGCGCCGATCGAGCGGGCCAGGTGCCTGGCTTCGTCGAGCCGGCGGTAGCGGTAGGCCAGCAGGCTGCGCGTCAGCGTGGGGCTCTCGAAGTTCAGGAACGGGAAGATGAACAGCTCGTCCCAGAAGATGTGGCCCCGGTAGGCCTCGCCGTGCAGCCCGCGGGCCGGCACGCCCACGTCGAGGTCGATGGTGTTGGGGGAGACCGTCTGGAGCAGGTGCAGGATGTGCAGGTGCAGCACCTGCTGGGGGCGCTGCTGGTCGTCGTTGAGCGTGATGCGGTAGCGGCTCCAGATGCGGTTCCAAGCCCTGGTGTGGCCGACCACCAGCTCGTCGAAGCCGCCTGCCCGCTGCACGGCCGTGCGGGCCTGGTAGCGGCACTCGGAGATGGCGCGGTCCCGGGAGGTGTAGATCGCCACGATCTTCTCCACGGCGACCGGCTGGTCCTGCTCCAGCTGGAGGATCAGCTCGTGGCCGATGTAGTCGTCCTCGCGGACCAGCTCGCGGTGGGTCGGCGCCGGGCCGCCGGCGCGGGCCACCCGGGTGCGCGCCGCCTCGGCGACGTGCACGTGCGACTGGTTGGTGCGCACCTCGACCTCGACGATCTCGTCGCCGGTCTGCTCCGCCGCCAGCAGCTCCAGGTGCTTGCCGTTGAGGCTGCGGTAGCGCGACACCCCGGAGTTGGTCACGCCGGCGTCCAGGCCGGAGCGCACCCGCAGGGTGCCGGACCAGTTCTCGGCGACGAAGGTGCTGACCAGCCCGGCCAGGTGCGGCTTGTCCATGTGCACGAAGCGGCGCTGCTCCAGCCTGGTCCGGCGGCCCTCGCCGTCCCGCCAGCGCAGCTGCCGGCTGAGCACGCCGTCGCGCAGGTCCAGCTCGATGTGGTGCTCGATCACCTCGGCCTGCCCGAGGGCGACCCAGGGGCCGTCCTCGACCCGGAAGTCGAGCGGCAGCCAGTTGGGGACGTTGACGATGTCCTCGTTGAGCACCTCGCGGCCGCCGACCCGGCTGGCGAGGCGGTTGTAGAGCCCGGCGATGTAGGTGCCCGGGTAGTGCACCCCGTCGGCGCGCGCCTCCGGCACCGCCCCGCGGGTCGCGAAGTAGCCGTTGCCGAGGGTGCAGAGCGCCTCGCGCAGGCCCTCCTGCGCGGGGTCGAACCCTTCGTAGGTGAGCGTCCAGGCGGTCACCGCCGTACCAGCCTCCCTCCCGTCAGCTCCTCGACGTCGACCTCGTCCAGGGTGTGCACCACCAGGTCGGCGCCCGCCTCCCAGAGCACGTCGTCGTGCTCGTCGCGGGCCACGCCGATGGCCGCCATGGCGCCGGCCTTGGCCGCCTGCACACCCGACCGGGCGTCCTCCATCACCACGCAGCGCTCCGGCGGCAGCCCCAGCTCCTCGGCGGCGGCCAGGAAGATCATCGGGTCGGGCTTGCCGCGGGGGAACTCGCGGCCGGTCACGTCGCCGTCGAAGGCCTCCAGCAGGGTCAGGCCCTCGCCGATCTCCGGCAGGTCCAGGCCCTGCTCGGCGGCGAACTTGTCGAGCCGGATGCGCTCGAGCATCGGGCGCGCGTTGCGCGACGACGACGCGGAGGCGATCCGCAGCCCGGCGTGCTCGACCGCCAGCAAGAAGCGCAGCGCGTCGGGGAAGGCGTGGAACTCGCCGGCGTTGATCAGCTCGAGCACGCGCGCCTGCTTGTCGGCGGCGTACTCCTTGGCACGGGCCTCGGCGTCGGGCACGCCGAGCGCCTCCAGCGCCGACCTCGCCCCGGCCAGTCGGGGCTTGCCGGCCATGACCTCCTGGTAGAAGTCGTGGGTGAACCGCTCGGGCGTCCAACTGGTGCTCGGGGCCAGCTCGCGCCACCGCCCTTCCATGAGGCGTTGCAGCGACTCGCGCCAGGCGCGTTCGTGCGGCGAGTCGACCAGCACGCCGTCGACGTCGAAGATGGCTCCCGCGAAGCCCTGTCGGGGACTGCTCGACGCCATCACGATCGGTCCTCCCCCTGGACGTCGTCGGAATGTCTCGGTCACGCGTGGCCTCCAGGCTACTCGCCGGTGGTCCGGGGTAACCCGAAGGACGCGTCCGTCCGGGCCTGGAGGCGGGCCGCCCAGGAGGGGCATCCCGGCCAGTTGGGGAGCTGACCGGCGATCCGGCATATGCCCCATGGCGTCCGCCCTGCGTACCTGGCACCATCCGTGGGACCTTTTCCTGTGGCCTCGCGGGCATCCAGCCCGCGGCACATGACCCGACGAGGAACGCCGATGGACAAGGCACGAGCGCGAGAGCTGCTCGCCAATGAACGCGCTCGGCTCGAGCGGCTGCTCAGAACCGAGATGGCGGCCACCGCGCCCGACCAGGGTGACGACGTCGACGACGCCAACTGGCGGATCGCCGAGGAGACCGGTCGGGCGGTCAGCCGCTCGCTGCGCGACCGCTGGTCCGCGCTGGAGCGGGCCGAGGAGCGGCTGGAGCGGGGGACCTACGGGCGCTCGATCGTCAGCGGCAAGGAGATCCCCGACGAGCGCCTGGAGGCCGACCCGCTGGCCGAGCTGCTGGTCGAGGAGGCGGCGGTCGAGGCCTTTCGGGCCCGGCGGTCCGCCGAGAACATCAGCGGCCTCAGCTCGACGCGCCGCACGCTGGCGGCGCTGGCCGAGCGGGAGGAGCGCGAGACCGCCCGCACCAGGTCCACCCGCAAGGGCGTGGCGGCCGAGCCAGAGGAGGACGCCCAGGCCGCCGCCGGCGAGGACGAGCTCGACGTCGAGGAGCTGGAGGACGGCGAGCCGATCGACGAGGACGACGAGGAGGCCCCGGCCGAGTTCGCCGACGAGGAGCTCGACGACGAGCTCAAGGAGGACGAGGAGGAGGACGGCGACGTCGCCGCCGCCGAGGCCTCGGACGAGCCGGAGGACGCCGAGCAGGCCGAGGCGCGGCCGCAGCGACGCCGTCGCAGCGGCCGCGGATAGGCCCGTCGCGGCGCTCAGCGGGACCCGAACATCTTGGCGCGGGTGGCGACCGCCGTGTCGGAGTCGTCGGTGAACACCCCGTCGACGCCCAGGCCGAAGAACAGCCGGAACTCGGCGGGGCTGTCGCCCCTGGCGCGCAGGTACTCGGGACTGGCCGGATTGCCCTGGCGGAAGTCCTCCGGCAGGAAGGTGTTCTCGTTCCGGAAGGTGAACGGGTGGACCAGCAGGCCGGCGCGGTGGGCGTCGCGGACCAGGCTGGTCGGCGCCAGCAGGTGGTTGGTGCTGGAGCGCGGCACGATCAGGTTCTTGTTCGGCCCGATGCCGCGGGCGTACCTGGCGATCTCCGCCAGGCCGGCGGGCGTGGCCAGGTCCCGATAGGTGCGCGGGTCGCCGGACACGACGAAGTCGAAGGGCTTGCCGGTCGCGTCGAGCAGCTGGATCAGCGGCAGCCGGGTCATGCGGTGCAGCCGCTGGAGGTTGCCGACCTCGAAGGACTGGATGAACACCTCGGCGCCGGGCTGGTCGAGCCCGTTGGCGCGCAGGGTGGCCAGCATCGGCTCCTCGAGCGGCAGGCCCTCGCTGCGGAAATAGGTCGGGTGCTTGGTCTCGGGGTAGATGCCCACGTGGGCCTGCTTGGCGAGGTCGATGACCTCCTGGAAGGTCGGGATGGGCTCGAGCCCGTCGAAGGCGGTGTTCTGCGGCCGCACGTCGGGCAGCCGCTCCTTGGCGCGCAGGGTGCGCAGCTCGGCCAGGGTGAAGTCGTCGGTGAACCAGCCGGTGGCGCTGACGCCGTCGATCACCTTGGTGGTCTTGCGGTCGGCGAACTCGGGGTGGCTGGCGACGTCGGTGGTCGCGGTGATGTCCGGCTCGTGCCGCGCGACGAGCTGGTGGTCCTTGGTGGAGACCAGGTCGGGCTCGATGTAGTCGGCGCCCAGCTCGATGGCGTACCGGTAGGACGCCAGGGTGTGCTCCGGCCGGTAGCCGGCGGTGCCGCGGTGGCCGATGACGATCGGGCGGCGCGACATTCCGGAGCGGTCACCTCCCTGGTGGTCGCTGGAGCCTGCCAGCGCGATGCCCGGGACCAGCAGCGCCAGCAACAGGAACGGCAGCAGCGCAGGTCGCAGCAGACGTTTCACGTGAAACCACCTCGTTCCGTGCGTCTGGGTACCAGAGCTCAGACACTACGAATACCAGACGAGGCGGAGATGTCGAGAGGTTGGCGCAAAGCTGGCCCGCGGGTGAAGCGCTGGGACGCCGTCGCGGGTTCAGGCGGCCGACGCGGTGGCTCAGGCGCGGCCGAAGGCGGCCAGCAGGCGGGTCTGGGCGTCGGCGTCCGGCGGGACCTCCGGCCGCGGGCCGATGGCGCCGGCGCCGCGGTAGGTCTCCTCCAGCGGCGTGAACCAGGCCGCGCAGACCTCGACCAGCTCGGGGTCGAGCCGCTCGTCGGCACCGATCGCGCGCGCCAGGTCCCAGCCGTGGACCAGCAGGTCGGCGAACAGCTGCATGGTGTAGTCGCGGCCGGGGAAGTCGCCGAACGACAGGTGCACGGTGCGGTCCATCGCCCCGTCGGCGTGCACCGCCGCGACGGCCTCGGCGGCGGAGTCCTCCCAGGCGCCCTTGGGGTCGTCGCCCAGCAGGTCGCCCTCGAACCGGTCGCCGACCTCCTCGATCGTCCTGCCCTCCAGCAGCGGCGGCATCCAGCGGTTCTCGCCCACGATGTGGTTGAGCAGCGCGCGCACGTCCCACTCCGAGCAGGGCGTGGCCGCGTCCCACTGGTCGTCCTTGATCTGCTGGACCCGCGCTCCGAACGACCTGATGGCGCGTTCGTGCAGCTTGCGGACGTCGCTCTCCATCTGGAGCCTCCCCGGGTCGGCGCGTGGGGACCTATGCTAATCCAGCGGTCTCCAGGTCGGGCGCCGCATGGTCGGACCGGGGCCCGGCCGCCGCCAGCCGCTCCACGTGGCGCAGGGCGGGCGCCTCGAGCAGCTCGCGCAGCTCGAAGAAGAGGTCGGCGGCGGCGCGGCCCTCCCAGCCGGACGGCAGCAGCTCGACCGGCAGGCCGGGGTCCAGGTAGGGGAACCGCCGCCAGCGGTCCAGCACCGAGGTGTAGTCCACGAACGCTCGCGCCTCGTCCGGCTCGGCCGGCCCCTTCGCCCAGCGCCTGCGCACCGGCGCGAACTCGGAGAGGAACTCGCGGTACATCTCCCGCAGCCCGTCCAGGTCCCAGCAGCGGCGGACCAGCCGCTCCAGCTCCTCGAAACCCGCGTAGGTGCCGTCGAACACGTGCACGTAGCGCTCGAACTCCAGGCGGCGCACGGTGTCCCGGAACTCCGGCAGCATCCGTCGCGGCGCCATCCAGACGCCGTTGGCCAGCATGCCGAACCCCATCCAGGTGAGCCGCGAGCGCAGCACGTGGCGTCGGTCGCGCTCGTCCTCGGGCACCGAGAAGGCCACCACGATCCAGCCGTCCTCGAGCCGCGCGGGCTGGATGGTGGCGAAGATGCGGCGGTCGCCGTCGGCGACCACCCGCGCGGCCTCGTCGCTCAGGCGGTAGCCGCGCACGCCCTCCAGCCGCTCCTGGGCGAGCAGGCCGCGCCGGGTCATCCGCGAGACCGCCGAGCGGACCGCCTGCTCGTCCACCCCGAGCTGCCCCATCAGGACGATGAGGTTCGACACCGCCATCCAGCCGCCGAGGCGCCGGATGTAGGCGCCGTAGAGGTCGAGGATCAGCGATTTGGGGCGCCCCTTGGGGCCTGGCATCCTGCCTCCCTCCAGCCGGGACGACGCAAGTATCGCACAGCCCATCCGCGGCCTTTTCCCCGATCGTCCGGCTCGCGGACCGGTGGACGCGGGGCCGCCAGGCCGCGTCGGTGCTCAGCTGGAGGAGGCGCCCGGGCCTTCGAGGTAGCGGGGGAGCTCGGCCTCGTAGTCGGGGAAGTAGCCGGCCACCACCGAGCAGTCGAAGCGCGGCAGGATCGAGGTCGGCGGCTCGCGGTCGAGCAGGAACGCGATCGTCGCCCGCACGATCGCGGCCGGGTCGGCGCCGACCCGCTCGGCCAGGTCGTCGGGCACGGTCACCTGGTAGCGGTAGCGCTCCGAGTCGACGGTGACGTCCGCCTGCCAGCCCTTCCCGTCGATCGCCTGCGTGACGATCTCGACCATCGCACCTCCTCGCGCCGACTCCGACCCGGGGCACGGTACCGGCTTCAGGGCCGGGGCATCGAGCCGAGGTGGGCGAGCACCGAGGCGGCCGCCTTGATCCCGCCGATGAAGCGCTCGACCACCAGGTTCTCGTTCGGCGCATGGTTGGTCTGGTCGGGGTTGGCCAGCGGCACCCCGAAGGTGGGCATTCCGAGGATCGAGGTGAACACGTAGGCCGGCAGGCTGCCGCCCAGCGGCGGGACCAGCAGGGGCTCCTCGCTGAGCGCGGCGGCCAGCCCCCGGCGGATCGGCTCGGTGAAGGGCGAGTCGATCGGCGTGCGCGACGGCTCCATGGAGCCGCCGGCGATCAGCTCCACCCCCGGCGCGTGCCTGGCCACGTGAGCGCGGAGCTTGGCCAGCACGTCGGCGGCGGTCTGGTCGGGCACCAGCCGCACGTCGCACTTGGCGACCGCCTGGTTGGGCAGGATGGTCTGCGTGCCCGGGCCGCCGTAGCCGCCGTGCAGGCCGTTGACGGTGAAGGTCGGCCAGGCCACCAGCCGCTCGTAGAAGCCGCGGGCGGCCGGCTCGTCGAGGCGGTCGAGCCCCAGTGAGGCGAGCACGCCGGGCAGGTCGAGCGGCATCCGCTCCAGAGCCTCGGCCTCCAGCGGCTCCAGCGGGCGCACGTGGTCGTAGAAGCCCTCGACGGTGATCCGGTTGCTCGGGTTCTTCATCGAGGCGAGCAGGTGGATCAGGGTCCACAGCGGGTTCGGCGCCACCCCGCCCCAGTTGCCGGAGTGCAGCGGCCGGTTGGCGCCGTGGGCGCGCAGCTCGAAGGTGACGATGCCGCGCACGCCGAGCACCACGCACCAGCGGCCGCTCTCGTGGACCGGCCCGTCGCTCCAGATGGCCAGGTCCGCCTCGAGCAGGTCGCGGTGCCGCTCCACGAAGGCGGGCAGGTTGGGGCTGCCGAGCTCCTCCTCGCCGTCCAGCAGCACCTTGACGTTGCAGGGCAGCTCGCCGTGGGCGGCGCGCAGGCCCTCCATGGCGAGGATCTGGGCGAGGTGCTGGCCCTTGTTGTCGGCGGTGCCGCGGCCGTAGAGCCGGCCGTCCCTGAGGGTCGGCTCGAACGGCGGCGTCTCCCAGGCGTCGAGCGGGTCGGGCGGCTGCACGTCGTAGTGCCCGTAGATCAGCACGGTGAGCCGGTCGGGCCGCGACGGCCCGGTGCCGAACACCACCGGCGACCCGCCGGTCTCCATGATGGCCGGCTCGATCCCGGCGGCGTCGAGCGTCCGGCTGGCCAGCTCGGCCGCCTCGGCGATGCCCTCGCCGGTGGAGCTGACGCTCGGCTGGCTGGCGTAGTCGACCAGCCGCTGGATCAGCTCCTCGCGGTGCTGGTCGACCCGCTGGAAGACGTCGTCGAGATCCGGCGCGGTGGCCTCGGCCCCGATCCCCATGGCTCCCTCCGGTGCGTGCGGCGCGGTCGCTGGCGTGATCCCCACCAAGCGGCGCGGCCACACCCGGGCGGGACGGGCTCAGACCGCCTGGAGCGTCAGCACGGCCGGCACGCCGAGGAACTCGCCGTGGCGGGCGGCCGCCTCGCGCAGCGCCCGCTCGCCGGCCTCGTCCAGCGGGAGGTGGTGGCGCAGCTCGATCTCGACCGCGTCCTTGCGCAGGGTCCGCCGCCAGCGGCCCACGGCGGTCCCGTCGAGCACGGCCAGGGCGGTGAACATCGCCGCGTCCCGCGTCAGCGCCCGCACCGTCCCGGACTCGTCGAGCACCCTGCGGCTCTGGCTGTAGCCGACCACGTACTCGTCGTAGGTCTGCAGCAGCTGGGCGCGTGGAGCCGGCCGCGGCGGCGGCCCGGTCTCCCCGGACCACCAGGGCACCCCGTCGATCTCGGTGCGTTCGAGCTTGGCGCCGGCCAGCTCCAGGCCCCGCCTGGCGTCGGCCACGGTCAGGCTGGACCACCAGGTGAAGTCCTTCACGGTGGCCGGCCCGTGGCTGGTGAAGTAGCGCAGGGTCAGCTCGGCGAGCGCCTCGTCGGGGTCCAGCCGGCGCGCCCGCGGCGCCCGCTCCTCCAGCAGCGCGTAGGTGTGCTGCCTGCCGCGCGGCGCCCCGCTGCACACCACGCCGTTCAGCTCGGCGCTCATCAGGTGGCAGGCGAGGCGGGAGCCCCCGGTCTCGAAGCCGGCGGCGGCCAGCTCCTCGCCGAGCTCCTTGCGGGTGCGCTGCCGGCCGCCCCGCAGCGCCTCGGCCAGCAGCGCCTCGGAGCGCGCCCGGACCTCGGCGTCCAGCCCGAGCCGCCGGTACATCGAGCCGCTCTGGACGTGGACCCGCGGCCCGGTCAGCTCCAGCAGCCAGCGGATGTCGTCTGGGGTGACGAAGTGCCAGGTCGGACGCAGCACGTGCGTGCGCAGCACGGCCCCGTCCGCGAACGCCCGCTCGACGGCCGCGTCGTCGATCCCGGCGCAGCGCTGGCCGAGCGACCACCGCGCCGGTCCGTAGTCCTGGGACTGCACCGCCGCCAGCCAGCCGACGACCTCCTCCGGGCTGGTGCATCCGTCCCCGGAGAGCCGCTGGCTGCGCAGGCGGCGGTGGGCGATCTCAGCGTTGCGCATTCGCCCCTTCCAGGAAGGGGCTGAGCTCGCCGAGCAGCCGCCGCTTGGGCATCGCGCCGACCACGCGGGTCCGCTCGACGCCGTCGCGGAACAGCAGCAGGCTGGGCAGGCTCATGGTCCCGTAGCGGCTGACCAGGCCTGGGTTGGCGTCGGCGTCGATCTTGGCGACCAGCAGCCTGCCCTGCCGCTCGCGGGCGATCTCCTCGAGCACCGGCTCGAGCCAGTGGCACGGCGGGCACCACTCCGCCCAGAAGTCGACCAGCACCGGCAGCCGCGCCCGCAGCACGGTCTCCTCGAAGTTCGCCTCGGTCGCCTCGGTGATCAACGAACCGGTGATCATGCGCTCGCCTCCTCGCGCGCCGCGGCGCCGCTCTCGAGCTGGGAGAGCTCCGCGCTCACGCGGTCGCGCAGTGATTGCAGCGCGGTGACGCGGGCGTCCAGCTCTTCGAGCTTGCGCCGGTAGACCTCGATGCCGCCGGGGCAGGCACGCCGCGAGCGGATGCCTGCGTGCAGGCAGTCCACGAACGGGCGGATCTCCTCCAGATCGAACCCGTTCACCAGCAGCGAGCGGATCTCGCGCACCAGCAGCAGGTCAGCCTCGTCGTAGTCCCGGTAGCCGTTCGGCTGGCGCCGGGCCAGCAGCAGGCCCTGCTGCTCGTAGTAGCGGATCGAGCGCGCGCTGGTGCCCGCCCGCCGCGAGAGCTCCCCGATTCGCATCTGTCCTCCTGTCGCCGATCACGGTAGAACCTGACACCAGCGTCAAGGTCAAGGGCCGAGGCGGCACCAACCAGCATAGGAGGTCGTGGCATGCCGAGGCGCAGCGCCGGGATCCTGCTGTACCGGCGGAACGGGGCGCTGGAGGTGCTGTTGGTCCACCCGGGCGGTCCCTTCTGGGCCAGGAAGGACCTGGGTGCCTGGTCGATCCCCAAGGGCGAGTACGAGGAGGGCGACGACCCGCTCGCCACCGCCCTGCGCGAGCTCGAGGAGGAGACCGGCCACCGGCTGGAGGCCACCGGCCTGCTGGAGCTGGGCTGGATCCGGCAGCGCGGCGGCAAGCTGCTGACCGCCTGGGCGGCCCAGGGCGACCTGGACGCCTCGGCGATCACCAGCAACACCTTCACCATGGAGTGGCCGCCGCGCTCCGGCCGCCGGCGCGAGTTCCCCGAGGTCGACCGGGCCGGCTGGTTCGACCTGCCGGCCGCCAGGGAGAAGCTGCTGGCCGCCCAGACCGAGCTGCTCGACCGCCTGGTCAGCGCGCTGGAGCCCTGAGGCGGCGCCGCCGGGCCAGCAGCACCACCGCGCCGGCCAGCAGCCAGGCGCCCCCGCCGAGCAGGC
>DASVXQ010000566.1:0-7845 GCA_036392615.1 Actinomycetes bacterium
CCGCGCAGCGTCTCGGTCGCGGTGCCGAGCGGGCTGCGCCGGTAGCTGATCGTGCCCCTGCCGCCCCGCGGGCCGCCGAGGCGGTACCGCAGGGTCGTCTCGCGCCCGCACCAGCGGCCGCCGCCGCGGAGCGGCAACGACCAGCCGCCGCCGCTGACCGACCCGTCCAGCGTCGCCGGGGCGCAGCCGTCCCGCGACGGCGGCCCGAGCCGGACCTCGTGGTAGATGCGCAGCTTGCCGAACCGCCCGGTGACGGCGCTGCCGCCGAGCACGCAATGCAACGCCGGGGAGGAAGGGTCCTGGCAGTCGATCGGCTCGGCGGCGACCGCGAACTGGAGCGACGGGCCGGTCACCGGCCTCGTCGTGGAGGTGGGAGCGGATGCCGCCCGCCGCACCCGTTCACCGTGGGGCGCGGCGCCGGTGCAGCCGGTCAGCGCCAGGGCGGCGAGCATGGCGGTCGCCAGCTTCCCCGGTTGAGCGCCTCGTACCGATCGCACGCTTCACCTCCCGCTCCGCCTGTATAGGATGCTCCAGGCAAGATCAGCCGATGAAGCCTCCAGGAACCCAAGGAGCCGGTCCCGCCCGTGCCAGAGCCACGACCCCAGCGGAGCGCCACGCCGATCGCGGTGGTGCTGGTCGCCTACGAGAGCGCCGAGGATCTGCCGGCGTGCATCGCCTCGCTGCCGGAGGCGGCCGCGCCGCACGAGCTGGAGCTGCTGGTGGTCGACAACGCCTCGCGGGACGACTCGGCCGGGGTGGGGCGGTCGCTCGGCGCCAAGGTGGTCGAGACCGGGCGCAACCTCGGCTACTCGCGCGCGTGCAACCTCGGCGCGTCGCAGACCTCGGCGCCGTGGCTGCTGGTGGCCAACCCGGACACGCTGCTGGCGCCGGGCTCGCTGGCCCGGCTGGTGGCCACCGCCGAGGCCGACCCGAGGATCGCCTGCATCGGCCCGCGGCTGCGCAACCTCGACGGCTCCGACTACCCGACCGGGCGCCGCTTCCCCTCGCTGCTGACCGGGGGGCTGCACGCCCTGCTCGGCACCGTCTGGCCGAGCAACCCAGCCACCCGCCGCTACCACCTGGCCGACCTGGACCGCAGCAGGCCGGCGGAGGTCGACTGGGTGTCCGGCGCCTGCATGCTGCTGCGCCGCTCGACCTTCGAGGAGGTCGGCGGCTTCGACGGCGGGTACTTCATGTACTTCGAGGACATGGACCTGTGCCTGCGGCTGGCCAGGGCGGGCTGGTCGGTGGTGTTCGAGCCGCGCGCGACCGTGGCGCACGTGGTGGGCGGCTCGACCCGCAGCGCGCCGTACCGCAAGGTGGTCGACCACCACCGCAGCACGCTGCGGTTCTACCGCCGCCGCTACGCCGGCGACCCGCGCATGCTGCTGCTGCCGGTGGTGGCCGCCGCGCTGCTCTGCCGCGGGCTGCTGTCGCTGGGCCGCACCGCCCTCCAGCAGCGCCGCGCCGGCCGCCAGCGCTGACCCCACGGGGACTCAAGGGCCGCCACCAGGGCGCCGAGGCGATTAAGGTGGAAGCTCACGATGAGCCCACGTCCGAGGAGGTTCGATTGGCTCCGCAGGACCGCCGCAAGTCCAGCCTGGAGAGCGACTACTACGCTCACATGGACTTCGATCCGGAGCATCAGCGGGAGGTCCTGCGCTTCTACGTCCCGATGTTCGCCGAGCCGGCGCCGGACGCGGCCGACGGCAAGCAGGGGCCGGTGCTGGAGATCGGCTGCGGCCGGGGCGAGTTCCTCGGGCTGCTGAGGGACGCCGGCATCCAGGCGCAGGGGGTGGACATCGACCCCGGCATGGTCGCGCAGGCGCGGGGGGAGGGATTCGACGTGGTCGAGGCGGACGCGCTGGAGTTCCTGCACGCCGACCCCGCTCCCGGCCCTTACCAGGGCGTCTTCTGCGCGCACTTCATCGAGCACCTGACCCCGGAGCAGGTGGTTCGCTTCCTGGAGGGCGTGCACCGCGTGCTGGCGCCCGGCGGGCGGCTGGTGGCGGTGACCCCGAACCCGAGCTGCTACGCGGTGCTCAGCCACGACTTCTGGTGGGACCCCACCCACGTCCGGTTCTACGAGGTCGACCTGGTCGAGTTCCTCTGCCGCCAGGCCGGATTCGAGGTAGAGTCCAGCGGCACCAACCCGGCCAACCATCCGGGCCCGCCGCCGCACTTCCAGGTCGCGGCGCCGACCGTGTACCCGGGCGTCAGCGACCTGGTCGGCTCGGCCATGCGCAAGCTGGCCGCGGCGGTCGAGTCGCGGCGGGACGGCGAGGGCGCCCGGCAGCGGGAGGGTGCGCCCGCCGAGGGCGCTCCGCCGGGCCCGGAGGGGCCGGACCCGACCTGGGCGTACGAGCTGGGCCACGTGGTCAACGTGCTCGGCGAGCGGCTCCAGGAGTCGACCCAGGCGCTGCGGGAGCTGCGCGGCGCCTATGACAATCTGCTGTGGGGGCTGTACCAGGGAAACGAGACGTTCGTCGTGGCGCGGAGATGACGCCGGCCACCAGATCCTTGAGCGAGGGAGTGCGCGCGCGTTGAAGGCAGCCGTCTACAACCGGTTCCTGCCGTCCATGGGCGGGGGTGAGCGGCATTCCTGCATGCTCGCCCAGGCGCTCGCCGAGCAGGGGCACGACGTCGACCTGCTGGCCCACGAGGACGTCGGCAAGGACCTGCTGGGGGATCACCTCGGGCTCAACCTGGCCAAGGTGTCGCTGCGGGTGGTGCCCGACCGCGGCGAGCGCGACCTGGCCGGCGTCTCCTCCGACTACGAGCTGTTCGTCAACGCCTCGTACATGAGCCGGGTGAAGGCGCGCGCGGTCCACAACCTGTACCTGTGCTACTTCCCGACCCCGTTCGACCACGACCTGAGCGGCTGGCGGCGCTGGATGGTCCGCAAGCTCGGGCCGCACGTGCGCGGCGGCAACCCGGGCCCGTCCGGCTGGGGGCTCGGCTGGTTCCCGCCGGAGGGCGGCCGCCGCCGCAGCTGGACCTGGACCAGCGGCCACGCCGGCCTGATCGTGCTCGGCGGCGGCGAGCGGATGATCAGCCTGGAGCTCGGCCGGCCGGGCGCGCCGGCGCCGGCCACCGTCACCGTGCGGGACGAGCACGGCCGCGAGCTGGCCGAGCTGGAGGCGCGGCCTGGCAACTTCGTGCGCCACCAGATCGCCCTGCCGCCGTCAGCCCGCGACGTGGAGATCTTCTTCGACTCGAGCACCTTCATCCCGGGCAGCGGCGACGACCGAACCCTCGGGGTGGCGGTCAGCCGGCTGCGCATGAACGGCCAGCCGCGCAGCCTCAAGGAGCGCGTGGGCGAGAAGCTCCCCTGGCTGCTCCGCAACCCCCAGGACCTGTCGTTCCTGGACCACTACCAGCGGGTGATCGCCAACTCCGAGTACACCCGCGAGTGGATCCAGCGGTACTGGCAGGTCGACTCCGACGTGCTGTTCCCCCCGATCCGGGTCCACGAGCTGCGGCCCGGCCGCAAGCAGCGCAGGATCCTCAGCGTCGGCCGCTTCTTCGCCCGCGGGATGGGCCACTCCAAGAAGCAGCTCGAGCTGGTGGAGGCGTTCGGCCGGATGATGCGCCACAACCGCATGGACGGCTGGGAGCTGCACCTGGTCGGCGGCTGCGAGCCGAGCCACAAGCCCTACCTCGACAAGATCCGCAAGGCGGCCGAGGGCCTGCCGGTGCAGATCCACGCCAACGCCCCGCGCCCGCTGGTCGAGGAGCTGTTCGCCTCCAGCTCGCTGTTCTGGCACGCCACCGGCCTGGGGGAGGACGAGGAGCGGCAGCCGTGGGTGTTCGAGCACTTCGGCATGACCACCGTCGAGGCGATGGCCGCCGGCTGCGTCCCGGTGGTGATCGACAAGGCCGGGCAGCGCGAGATCGTCCGCCACGGGGTGGACGGCTACCGCTGGTCGACGCTGGACGAGCTGGAGTCCTACACCCGCGCCCTGGCGCGCGACGACGACCTGCGGGAACGGCTGGCCGCCGGCGCGGTCGAGCGGGCCAGGACGTTCTCCGAGGAGGCCTTCGCCGCCCGCTGGGCGGAGATCTCCCGGGCGCAGGGCATCGGCTGACCGGCCCTGTGGACAGCGGCACGGTATGCATCGCCGTGACCGCTATACTTCCGGAACGCTTCAGCCCAGCTCGAGATCGGAAGAGAGGCGCCCATGCTCAGCGCCGCGGACGTCCGGGCAGCGGCGCAGTCACGGATTCGCTGGGAGCTGCTCGCCAACCTGATCCGCAAGGATCTGAAGGTCAAGTACAAGAACTCCACCCTCGGGTTCCTCTGGTCGCTCGCGAACCCGCTGCTCTACCTGGTCGTCTTCGACCTGGTCTTCACCCAGTTCCTGCGCAACAACGTGCCCTACTTCGCGGTGATGTTCATGTCGGGGCTGCTGGTGTGGAACTTCTTCAACCTCTCCACGCTGAGCGCCACCGGCGTGGTGGTCGGCAGCGCCAACCTGGTGCGCAAGGTGCGCTTCCCGCGGGTGGTGCTGCCGCTGGCCTCGGTCGGCTTCGCCGGGGTGCACTTCGTGCTCCAGATGCTGGTGTTCTTCGTCTTCCTGCTGGCGTTCTACCGGGACTTCATCGGCCCGCAGCTGGTCCTGCTGGTGCCGGCCCTGGTGGTCGCGCTGCTCTTCACCACCGGGATGGCGCTGCTGGTCTCCGCGCTGAACGTGCGCTACCGCGACGTGGAGCACCTGCTGGAGATCGTCCTGCTGGCCTGGTTCTGGCTCACGCCGATCGTCTACCCGGTGTCCTTCGTGCAGGCCAGGCTCGTGCCCAAGCACCTGTTCTGGATCTTCATGGCCAACCCGATGACGGCGGTGGTCACCTCGATCCAGCGGGCGATCTACCGGCACCCGGTGGTGGTCTCGGACGGGAAGGTCGTCCAGGTCCTGGCCACCGACGGGTACGCCTTCTACCTCAAATGGCTCGGTGTGGCCGGCGCGATCTCCCTGGCCCTGCTGGCGCTCGGCACACTGGTCTTCCGCCGCATGGAGGCCGACTTCGCGGAGGAGCTGTAGATGCCTGAAGCGGTGATCGCCGCCGAGGGGGCCGGCAAGCGATTCCTCATCCACCACCAGCGCGCCACCAGCCTCAAGGAGCGTCTGTTGCAGACCAGGCGCTCCCAGGCCGAGGAGTTCTGGGCGCTGCGCGACATCGACCTGCGCATCAGCGGCGGCGAGACGGTCGGCCTGATCGGCGCCAACGGCTCGGGCAAGTCGACCCTGCTGAAGCTGCTCGCCGGGATCCTGGCGCCGAGCGCCGGCTCGGTGAAGGTGCGCGGCCGGGTGGCCTCGCTGCTGGAGCTCGGCGCGGGCTTCAACGGCGAGCTGACCGGGCGCGAGAACATCTACCTGAACGCCTCGATCCTTGGGCTGAGCCGGCGCGAGATCAACCGCAACTTCGACAGCATCGTGGAGTTCTCGGGCCTCGAGCAGTTCATCGACAACCAGGTCAAGCACTACTCCTCGGGCCAGTACGTGCGCCTCGGCTTCGCCATCGCGGTGCACGTCGACCCGGACATCCTGCTGGTCGACGAGGTGCTGGCCGTGGGGGACGAGGCCTTCCAGGCCAAGTGCCTCGCCAAGATCGCCGAGTTCCAGGAGCGTGGCTGCACCATCCTGTTCGTCACCCACGCGCTGGACCTGGTGCCGCGGCTGTGCAGCCGCGGCCTGGTGCTGGACCACGGCCGGGTGCTGCACGACGGCGATGCCCTGGAGGCGACCGAGCGGCTGCGGAGCCTGCTGGGCACGGCCGCCGACCAGTCCGGCGGCGCGGGCGCGGACGCCAGCTCGCTGCGGATCGGCGGCCTGCGGCTGGTCGACCCGGCCGCGCCGGGCACCTACAAGGGCGAGTTCCGCATCGGCGAGGCGCTGCTGGCCGAGGTGGACGTGCAGGTCGGCCCACAGGCGCCGCCGCTGGCCGCGGTGCGCGTGGTGGTCACCGGCCCGGCCGACGTGCCCATGTGGGTGATGGACGCCGAGGAGGTCCGCTTCGAGCCGAACACCTCGCGGACGGTGCGCTTCCTGGTCAAGGAGCTGCCGCCGATCCAGGGCATCTTCGCGCTGGCGGTGGCGTTGCGCGAGCCCGACGGCCGCGCCCTGGACGCGCGCCGCTTCGGCGAGGCCTTCCGGGTGATCGGCTCCAGCGAGCACGGCCTGGTCGAGGTGGCATGGTCCATCGAGGGAACCGAGGAGGAGCAAGGTGCCAAGTCCAGCGCCAGCCGGCGTCCCCGCGCCGCTGGTGACCGTGGTCGTCGTTAGCTACAACGGCGTCGACCTGGTCCCCGCGTGCCTCGAGGCCCTGGCCGCGCAGGACCTGCCCGAGGGCCGGATGCAGGTCTGGGTGGTCGACAACGCCTCCAGCGACGGCACCCAGGAGCTGATCGAGCGGGACTTCCCCTGGGTCCGGCTGATCGCCAATCCGCGCAACGACGGCTTCGCCGGCGGCAACAACCTCGCCCTGCGGCAGGTCGAGACCCCCTATGTCGCCCTGCTCAACCAGGACGCGCGGCCCACTCCCGACTGGCTGGCGCGGCTGCTCGAGCCGTTCGAGCGCGAGCAGGCCGGCGCCGCCGGCGCCCCGCGGCTGGCCGCGACCACCTCGAAGCTGGTCTTCCTGCCACGCTTCCTGACCGTCAACCTGTCGACCCCGGCGTTCCTGCCCGGCACGCTCGACACCCGGGAGCTCGGCGTGCGCATCTACCGGGTGACGGTCGACGGCAGGGACGTGACCGACGAGGTGCTGTGGGACCACCTCGCCTACGGGCCGGAGGGCGAGGGCGATGGCCGCTTCCGCTGGACCCGGCCGTCCGGCCGGCTGCTGATCCCGGTCGACCCCATGGGGCGCGGCAGCGGCGGCGCCCCCGCGCTCCAGCTGCGCTTCCGGGTCGCCGCCGAGGCCGCCAAGCCGGTCGAGCTGGCCTGGGCGGGCGGCTCGGCGACCATCAAGGCCGAGACCGAGGTCGACGACCAGGACGTCCCGGTGCCGGCCGGGGCCGAGCTGGTCGACGTGGTCAACAACGCCGGCGGCATCGTGTTCACCGACGGCTACGGCGCCGACCGCGGCTACCAGGAGGTCGACCGGGGCCAGTACCGGCGTGCCGAGGAGGTGTTCACCTTCTGCGGCGCCGCCGTGCTGTTCAGCCGCGAGGCGCTGCGCGACGCCGGCGTGTTCGACGACGACTTCTTCATGTACTACGAGGACACCGACCTGGCCTGGCGGCTGCGCGCGCTCGGCTGGACGATCCGCTACCTGCCCGACTCGGTGGTGCGCCACATCCACGCCGCCTCCTCGGAGGAGTGGTCGCCGTTCTTCGTCTTCCACGTGGACCGCAACCGCCTGCTGATGCTGACCAAGAACGCCCGCGCCGGACTGGCCGCCCGCGAGGTGCTGCGCTACCCGCTGACCACCGCGTCGCTGGCGCTGCGGGCGGTCGCGCAGGCGCGCCACACCCGGCGCCGTCCGCCGCTGCGCCCCACCCTGCTGCGGGTCAAGGTGATGGGCTCCTACCTGCGCCTGCTGCCGAAGATGCTGGCCCGCCGCCTGGAGGTCTCGCGACGCGCCAAGGTCGACCGGCGGCACCTCCAGCGCTGGATGGTGCTGCGGTGAGGTCGCGCGGCGGATGAGGGTCGGGCTCGACGCCACACCCCTGCTCGGACCGAGGACGGGCGTCGGCCAGTACGTGGCGCGGCTGGTGGAGGCGCTGGCCGCCTGCGACGAGCTCGCCGAGCTGCGCCTGGTCCCCTTCACCTGGCGCGGCGCCGCGGGCCTTGCGAGCGCCGCGTCTCCGGCCGGCGCGGCCAGCGTGCGGGCCCGCCGCCG
>DASVXQ010000567.1:0-10245 GCA_036392615.1 Actinomycetes bacterium
ACGCCGGCGTACGAGCCCCGAAACCGGTCGCGCATCTCAGCGGCGCCCGGCGCGGTCGACCGCGGCCAGCAGCGCGGCCGGGGTGCTGAGGTCGCGCACCTGCTCGCCGTTGACGAAGAAGGTCGGGGTGGAGTTCACGCCGCGCACCGAGCCCTGGTCGGTGACCTGGCGTAGCCACGGCTCGTAGGTGCCGTCCCGAACGCAGCCGACGAACTGGCTGCTCCCGATGCCAACCTGCTCGCCCAGCTGGACCAGCCGGTCAGCGGTCAGCGCGCCGGAGTTCTCCGGCGCCTGCCGCACGTAGAGCAGGTCGTGGTATTGCCAGAACCTGCCCTGGTCGCCGGCGCAGGTGGCGGCGTTGGCGGCCAGCACCGACTCGCGGCCGAGGATCGGCTGCTCGTGGAAGACGAAGCGGATCCTGCCCTGCCCGGCGAGCTGGCGGACGGTCGGGCCGACGCTGCGCTGGAAGGCGGCGCACTGCGGGCACTGGAAGTCGCCGTACTCCTCGACCAGCACCTGGGCACCGGCGTTGCCGAGCGGCTCGCCCTGGTTGGCGCCGAGTGCGTGGGCGGGGCGCACCAGTGGCCCGCGGCGGGCCTGGATGCCCTGGCGGGCGGTGATGGCGATGCCGGCGATCACCAGCACGGCCACTACCAGCCAGGTCCAGCCGCGGGTGCGGCGGGCCAGCCGCGCCGCCTGCTTGACCCCGGACTCGCCCTGGTCCTCCAGCGGCTCCCCTTCGGGGCGCTGGTGCGCCCGCCGCACCCTAGGAGCCTTCCGCCTCGTCGGCCCGCGGGGTGCGGGCCGGGTCGGGGGTTGGGTGGGGGCGGGAGGGAGCGGGGCTCCCCGGCGTCCGGGCCGGGTCGGGGGCTGGCTGTGGCGCGGGGGCGGGCGCGCTCGCGGTGGCCTGGAGCGCGGCGCGCTCGCGGGCGATGCGGCGGTCCTCGCGGGCGGCCACCTTCTCCTCGTAGCTGGCCCAGGAGGCCAGGATGGCGATCACCACCACCAGCGAGATGATGTCGCCGGCGCCCCACATGATCGCGCCGCCGGCGCGCTGGTCGGCCAGCGGGCTCGGGCCCCAGTGCCGCACGAAGTCCGCCAGCGTCGGGGCCAGCAGGTGGCCAGAGTTCATGATCGCCACGCCCAGGAAGGCGTGGAACGGCACCATCAGGAACACGTACAGCACCCTGGCGAGGTGGTGCAGCCGCCACCTGGTCGGGTCGACCCCAACGACCGGCCACCAGAACAGCAGCCCCACGGCGATGAAGTGCAGGTGGATCGCGTCGTGCACCCAGGGGTTGCGCAGGCTCAGGTCGAACAGCGGCGAGAAGTACAGCGCGTACAGGGTCATGGTGAACAGCACCCAGGCGATCAGCGGGTAGCCGATCACCCGCACGGGCAGGCTGTGCACCACCCGGACGATGCGCTTGCGCCACTTCGGGGTGGAGGTCATCAGCAGCATGGTGATCGGCGCGCCCAGCGCCAGCAGCGGCGCCGCCACCATCGCCAGCAGCAGGTGTTGGCTGGCGTGCACCGAGAACAGCGCGGTGTCGTAGGCCTCGATGGGCGACTGGAGCGCCAGCGCGATCACGCCGAGCCCCACCAGGAAGCAGGTGGTGCGCTGCGTCTGCCAGCGCTGGCCGCGCTCGATGATGTGCTGCCTGCCGCGCAGGTAGAGCACGGCGGCGGCCAGCAGCGGCAGCGCCACCAGCGGGTCGAAGCTCCAGTCGAGCAGCGCCCGCCGCAGGGTCGGCTCGGGCACCACCTGGCCGGGCGCCGGACCGGCCAGCGCCGGGGCCGCCGCTGGCCCGGCGAGCAGCGCAAACGCGAGCGCCGGCGCGCTCCAGCGGGTTCGGGTCAGGCTCCACCGCGGCATGACGGCCCCATGGTATGCCGGGTGCCCGGAAAACTCGGCCCGAACCGGGAGCAGCGAACGGTCACAGTTGCAACCAAGTGCAGCTGCATTGCTAAACTGGCTAGCGTGATGCCAACCAACACCGATTCGGCGATCAGCCTGCTCCGCGAGCAGGGCATGCGCATGACGCCCCAGCGGATCGCGATCGTCACCGAGATCATGACCACGCCCGGCTATCTGATCCCCATGCAGGTGATCAAGCAGATCCAGGAGCGCGTCCCGGGCGTGAGCCCCTCGACCGTCTACCGCACGCTGGAGCGGCTCGAGCAGGTCGGGGTGCTGGTGCACGTCCACCTGGAGAGCGGCATCGGCTACCACCGGCTGGCCGACGCGCAGCACGTCCACCTGACCTGCGCCGGCTGCGGCGCCGAGCGGGAGCTGCCGGCCAGCGCGCTGGAGCGGCTGCAGCGGCTGATCGTCGACGACCACGACTTCTGGCCGGACTTCAGCCACCACGCCATCTCGGGGCTGTGCGCCGCCTGCCGCGCGCGTCAGGAGGGCTCGACCCCGGCCGCCCACGGCCACCGCGAGCGCGACCGCGAAGCGGTCGGCTGATCTGGGCTCAGCCGCTCGGGGCTCGGCTCAGGAGCGCACCAGCCGGGCGATGGCCGCGCTCGCCTCGGCGACCTTCTCCTCAGCCTCCGGCCCGCCGCCGGTGATCGCCTCGCGCACGCAGTGGCCCAGGTGGTCGTCGAGCAGCTCCAGCGCGACCGACTGCAACGCCCTGGTGGCGGCGGAGATCTGGGTGAGCACGTCAATGCAGTAGCTGTCGTCGTCCACCATGCGCTGGATGCCCCGCACCTGGCCCTCGATGCGACGCAGCCGCCGCTGGACCTCCTCCTTGTGCCCGGTGTAGCCGCGCACTGGTCTCCCTTCGTGAACGTCGAATACCCCCCGAGGGTACCATGCCCTCCGCTGCCGGTGGCTTGACGGTCGGCCGGCGCTGGTGTCTGCTGGAGCAATGCGTAACGGCCCGTAACAGCAGGCGCGCGGGAGGTTCGGGATGACGCTTCAGGTGGACGAGATCCGCTCCGCCGCCGACCTGGAGGGCCTCGACCCGTTCCTGCCGGAGCACCGCCGCGACCCCTACCCGCTGTACCGCAAGCTGCGCGAGCTCGACCCGGTGCACCGTAGCCCGGCGGGCCCGCTGATCCTGACGCGCCACGCCGACGCCACCACGGTGCTGCGCGACCCGCGCTTCAGCTCCAACCCGTCGCACCTCGGCGGCGAGCGGCCGCAGGTCGGCCCGCGGCGGGTGGACACCAAGGTGCTGCTGTTCCTCGACCCGCCCGACCACACCCGGCTGCGCTCGCTGGTCGCCAAGGCGTTCACCCCGGCGGTGGTGCGCCGCCTGCGCCCGCGGGTCGAGCAGCTGGTGGCCGAGCTGCTCGACGCGGCGGCGGAGCGCGGCAGCCTGGAGCTGATCGCCGACCTGGCCTACCCCCTGCCGGTGGCGGTCATCTGCGAGCTGCTCGGCGTGCCCGCCGAGGACCGGGCGCTGTTCGGCACGTGGTCGTCGGATGCCTCGCGCCTGCTGGACCGCGACATCGACCTCGACGAGGCGGCCGTGGAGCGCGGGGGCGCCGCGATCGCGGGCTTCACCGAGTACTTCGGCGGCCTGGTCCAGCGGCGCCGGGCGGAGCCCAGGGACGACCTGCTCTCCGGGCTGATCGCCGCCGAGGAGGACGGCCAGCGGCTCAGCTGGGAGGAGCTGTTCACCACCATCATCCTGCTCTACCTGGCCGGCCACGAGACCACCGTGAACCTGATCGGCAACGGCGCGCTGGCCCTGCTGCGCCACCCCGACCAGCTCGAACGGCTGCGCCGCGACCCTTCGCTGGCCCCCTTGGCGGTCGAGGAGCTGCTCCGCTACGACAGCCCGGTGCACCTGACCGCCCGCATCGCCACCACCGACCTGGCGGTGGCCGGCGTGCCCGTCCCCCGGGGCGACCAGGTGATCGCCCTGGTCGCGGCGGCCAACCACGACCCCGCCGTGTTCGCCGACCCCGAGGGCCTGGACGTGGGCAGGCGGGACAACCGCCACCTGTCGTTCTCCGCCGGCATGCACTACTGCCTCGGCGCCGCGCTGGCACGCCTGGAGGGCGAGGTCGCCTTCCCCGCCCTCCTCCGCCGCTTCCCCCACCTCGAGCTGACCGACCCGGACCCCGAGCTGCGCGAGCACTTCGTCCTCCGCGGCCTGCGCAGCCTGGACTTGCGCATCGGTTGAGGCGACCCGTCGCCCGTAAGGGGCCAAGGGGGGAGCTTGCCTCCCCCCGCCGCCCTGTGCCCGGGCACCCCGCCACGCCAAGAGGGGGAGCCTCGAGGGGGGAGCGGCGGCTCCCCCCTCGACCTAGGCTTTCCCGGCCATGGGGTTCCCGCTCGCCAGGACGGACTTGGCCTTGGGATCGGCCTGGTGGCGGCCGCTCCGGCCCTTGCCTCCGCCGTGGACGCCGGTGTCCCTGGGCACGAAGTCGCGCGTCGCGAACGTGCGCACGAACGTGGGGGCGTGCCGCGCCCTGGTCCCCTGCTCGAAGCCGAACGCCAGCTTGATGAGCGTGGGCTCGTCCCACTGCCTGCCGATGAAGTTGATGCCGACCGGCAGCAGGTCGAACACGAAGCCGGCCGGGACCGTGACGTTCGGGTAGCCGGCCACCGCGGCCGGCGTCGAGCTGGCGGTCAGGAAGTGGTCGCCGTTGACCAGGTCGGTCGTCCACGACGGGCTGCCGGTCAGGCTGACGATCGCGTCCAGGTCGAACCGGTCCATCACGCCGTTGATGCCGTCCTGCATGAGCCGCTTGGAGGTCGCCAGCGCCTGGAGGTACTGCGGGTCGTCCAGCCCGTCGGTCTGCTCGGCCAGCAGGAAGATCTCCTGGCCGAACCAGCGCATCTCCTGGTCGGCGTGGGCGTCGTTGAAGGCGATCAGGTCGGCGAGCGTGCGCATCGAGGTGTGGCGCAGCTCCGACAGGTACCTGGCGATGTCGGCCTTGAACTCGAACAGCAGCACGGTGAACTCGGGGTCGCCCACGTCGGCGACGTTGGGGATGTCGGCGGGGTCGACGATGGTGGCGCCGAGCCGGCTCAGCTCGCTGATCGCCTGCTCGGCGACCGCGTCGCCCTCCGGCGAGACGCCGAAGACGCCCTCGCGCCACACGCCGATGCGGGCGCCGCGCAGGCCGTGCGGGTCGAGGAACCTGCGGTAGTCCTTGAAGAAGTGCCCCTTGGAGTCGGCCGTGGCCGGGTCGCGCGGGTCCACGCCGGTCATCGCGCCGAGCACGATGGCGGCGTCGGCCACCGTGCGGCAGATCGGCCCGGTGACGTCCTGGCTGTGGGCGATGGGGATGACCCCCGACCGGCTGGTGAGGCCGAGCGTCGGCTTGATGCCCACCACGCCGTTGGTCGAGGACGGGCAGACGATCGAGCCGTCGGTCTCGGTGCCGAGGGTGCCGGCCGCGAGGTTGGCCGCCGCCGCGGCGCCCGAGCCGGAGCTGGAGCCGCACGGGTTGTGGTCCAGCACGTAGGGGTTCAGGCACTGGCCGGCCCGGCCGGACCAGCCGCTGGAGGACTGCGTCGACCGGAAGTTCGCCCACTCGGACAGGTTCGCCTTGCCGAGGATGACGGCGCCCGCCTGCCGCAGCCCCCTGACCACGAAGGCGTCGCGGGGGACCCGCGAGCCCACCAGCGCCAGGGAGCCCGCGGCGGTCTCCATGCGGTCGTCGGTGGCGAAGTTGTCCTTGACCAGGATGGGGATGCCGTGCAGCGGCCCTCTGGGGCCCTTGCGGTGGCGTTCCCGGTCGAGCTCGTCGGCGATCCTGCGCGCGTCGGGGTTGACCTCGATCACCGAGTTGAGCTGGACGCCGGAGAGATCGATCTCCCGGATCCGCCGGATGTAGGCGTCCACCAGGCGGCGGGAGGTGAGCCGCCCCGCCCGCATCGCCGCCTGGAGCTCGGCGATGGTGGCCTCCTCGAACTTGAAGCGCGGGACACGAGCGCCCGCGTCCTCGGCGGCCATCGCCGGGCCGCCGCCGGCCAGCGCGCCGAGCGCCGAGGCACTGGCGCCCGCGGCGCCGGCCGTGGCGGTGTAGCGGAGAAATCCCCGACGGCTGAGCTGCCGGTCGCGGTCTGGGGTCGACTCGCGGTCCATCTGCCCTCCCTTGGGCGCAGGTGTGAAGTTGTAGCATCACATCCCAAGACGCCCGGAAAGGCAATAGCATCTGGACACCGGCAAAGCGGGAGGAGCCGTGCCCCGGTACAGCTTCAAGTTCGAAGAGGCGACCATCGGGGACCTCCAGGCGCGGATGGAGTCGGGGCGGCTGACCTCGCGCGCGCTGGTGCGGGCGTACCGCCGCCGCATCGAGACGGTCGACCGCTCCGGTCCGGGCAAGGTCGGCCTGCGCGCGGTGCTGGAGCTCAACCCGGACGCGGACGAGATCGCCGCCGAGCTGGACGCCGAGCGCCGTCGCGACGGCCCGCGGGGGCCGCTGCACGGCATCCCGGTGCTGGTCAAGGACAACATGGACACGGCCGACCGGATGCGCACCACGGCCGGCTCGCTGGCGCTGACCGGCTCGCGGCCCAAGCGCGACGCGACCGTGGTCGAGCGGCTGCGCGCCGCCGGGGCGGTGCTGCTCGGCAAGACCAACCTGTCCGAGTGGTCCAACATCCGCTCGCCGCGGTCCTCCAGCGGCTGGAGCGGCCGCGGCGGGCAGACCCGCAACCCCTACGCGCTGGACCGCTCGCCGTCCGGATCCAGCTCCGGGTCGGCCGCGGCGGTGGCGGCCAACCTCGCGGCCGGCACCCTGGGGACCGAGACCGACGGCTCGATCGTCTGCCCGGCGGCCGCCTGCAACGTCGTCGGCATCAAGCCGACCGTGGGGCTGACCAGCCGCGCCGGGGTGATCCCGATCGCCCACAGCCAGGACACGGTGGGGCCGATCTGCCGCACGGTGGCCGACGCCGCCACCGTGCTCGGCGCGCTGGTGGGCCCGGACCCGCGCGACCCGGCCACGGCCGACTCGCAGGGCCGCCTGCACCGCGACTACCGGCCGTTCTTGGACTCGGCCGGCCTCCACGGCGCCCGCATCGGCATCCCGCGCGAGGTGTTCTACGAGTACAGCCCGCCGGCCGTCGAGGTCGCCGAGCAGGCGATCGAGGCGGTCCGCGCGGCCGGCGCCGAGGTGGTCGACCCGGCCGACATCCCCGGCGCCAGGGAGATGGCCGGCTTCACCGGTGAGCGCGAGCTCGAGGTGCTGCTCTACGAGCTCAAGCACGACCTGAACGCCTACCTGGCGGAGCGCGGCGACCGGCGGATCCGCAGCCTGGCGGACGTGATCGCCTACAACGAGGCGCACGCCGACACCGAGCTGCGCCACTTCGGGCAGGAGTTCCTGGTGGCGGCGCAGGCCAAGGGCCCGCTCACCGATCCCGCCTACCTGGAGGCGCTGGCCAGCAACCGCCGCCTCTCACGCGAGCAGGGCGTGGACAAGGTCCTCCGGGAGCGGAACCTGGACGCGCTGCTGGTGCCGACCAGCTCCCCGCCGTGGACCATCGACCTGGTGAACGGCGACCACGTGCTGGGCGAGGGCTCCACCCCGGCGGCGCTGGCCGGCTACCCGGCGGTGAACGTGCCGGCCGGCTACGCCGACGGCCTGCCGGTGGGGATCACCTTCTTCGGCACCGCCTGGAGCGAGCCCACCCTGATCAGGCTCGCCTACGCCTTCGAGCAGGCCACCAAGGTCCGGCGGCCGCCGCGGTTCCGCTCCGGCGGCCTGAGCCCGACGGCCCGGCCGTGAGCCCTCAGGGTCACCAAATTGAACCAAATCCCTCCTTGTAACGTAGGCTTCCATGGCAGAGATTGGTGAGCATGGGATGGCGTAGCGCGTTCCGCCGCCTACCGCTTGCCGGCGCGGGAGTCGCCGGCGCGGCGGTCGGCCATTCCATCGCGTACCTGATCGTCGCGCCGCAGGGCCGCGCCAGGGCCACGCTGCTGGCCGGCACGGGGCACGGCTACCTGTCCACCATGGCGGCGGCCGAGGTCGTGCTCGGCCTGCTGGCGGTGCTGACCTTCCTGGGCCGGCGCTTCCACCACGGCTTGCGCTCCGAACGGCGCCCACCCGGCGAGGAGCCGTGGGCCTGGCTGGCCGCCCGCCTGGCGTTGCTCCAGGTGGCCATCTTCGGCGTCCAGGAGGTGGTCGAGCGCGCGGTCGCCGGCCATCCCATCGCCGACCTGCTGAACGACCGGTTGCTGTCGATCGGCGTGCTGGTGCAGGTGGTCGTCGCGGTCGGCGTGGCCACCCTGCTGGTGATGCTCGGCCGGGCCGCCGAGGCGGTCGGCCGGGCGCTCGGCAGGCAGCGCCTGCCCCGGCCCATCCGCCTTGAGGTCCCGGGCGCGCGCGTCTCGCCGCGGCCGGTCTCCCGTCCCCGCGGCGCGCGCGGCATCCGGGCGCCTCCCCGCGTCCTGCTCGTCTGAGTCACCAGTCGAACCGCTCGTCGCCGGCATCTTCGCCGGCGGCCGGGGTGGGTTCGCCTGCCCCGCATGGCGGAGGATGCGGAGAGGACCCAAGCGATGATCAAACGGATCGCGTCGATGGCCGCGGCGGCCGGCCTGGCCGGCATGCTCGCGGTGCTCACCGGCGCCGGGCCAGCCTCGGCGCACGAGGAGCGCACCATCGGCAAGTACCACGTCGAGGTGGGCTTCGGCGACGAGCCGGCCTACGCCGGCGAGCGCAACAGCGTGGTGATGTTCCTGCACGACGCCAACGACAAGCCGGTGGTCGACCTCGGCGACACGCTCAAGGTCGACGTCACCCAGGGCGCCGCCGGCGACGCCGCCGACGACAGCCAGAAGCTGAGCATGACCATGCAGCCCAACTTCGAGGTCGGTGGCGACGGCACCCCCGGCGACTACCGCGCCTGGTTCATCCCGACCGCCCCCGGCCCGTACACCTTCCACTTCACCGGCAACATCAAGGGCCAGAAGGCGGACGAGAAGTTCAGCTCCTCGCCGACCACCTTCGACGAGGTGCAGGACCCGGCGCAGGTGGAGTTCCCGGACAAGGATCCCACCGGGGCGCAGCTGAACGCCCGGCTGGACCGTGAGGTGCCGAGGCTGAACGCCGCCCTGGCCGCCAGCCAGACCCGCGCGAACAAGGCCGAGGACGCGGCCGGGCAGGCCCGGATCATCGCGATCGTCGGGGTGGTGGTCGGCGTGCTCGGCCTGGCGGCCGCCGGCTTCGCGATGAGGAAGCGGGCGTAGCATGCGCCGCACGCTCGTCGCCGCCCTGCTCGCGGGAGTCGCGCTGCTGCTGGCCGCTCCGGCGGTCAGCGCCCACGCGGTGCTGCGCAGCTCCGACCCCGCGAGTGGGGCGTCGCTCTCCAAGCCGCCGCAGAAGGTCACCCTGACCTTCACCGAGCCGCCCGACCTGACCCTGTCGAGCGTGCACGTGCTCGACTCCACCGGGAAGGCGGTGGAGTCGGGCAAGGCCAGGGCGGTGCCCGGCAACCAGCTCGCGCTCGAAGTGCCGCTGGGCCAGCTCGGCAGCGGCACCTACACGGTGAGCTGGCGGACGGTGTCCCGGGCCGACGGGCACCTCACCAACGGCTCCTACGCCTTCGGCGTCGGGGTGCAGGCTGCCGGCGCGCAGACCGGCGGCACGGCGGCGACCGCCGCCTCGCCGCCGCCGTCGGTGCTGGGCGTCGCCGGTCGCTGGGCGCTCGACTGGGGGCTGATCCTGGTCGTGGGCGCGGTGGCGAGCAGCCTGCTGGTGTTCCGCCAGCGGGCGTCCGGGCCGCCGCTGCCGCTGCTCGGTGGCGCGCTGGCGCTGGCGGCCGCCGGGCTGCTGGCGATGATCTTCGCCGAGCGCTCGCGCGTCGGCGTCTCGCTGGGCGCGCTGCTCGGCACCAGCACCGGCGCCAAGCTGGTGAACCAGGCCGTGGTGCTGGCGATCACCGCGCTGGTGCTCGGCGCCGTGTGGCGCTGGCCGCGCCGCGCCGAGCTGCTCGGGCTGCTCGGGGTCGGCGCCGCCGCCACCATGCTGGTGCACGTCGCCGGCGGGCACGCCTCCGGCGAGCGGAGCCTGACCGGGCTCAACATCCTCGTCCAATGGGCGCACCTGCTCGCCGTGGGCGTGTGGGTGGGCGGCTTCCTCTGGCTGCTGCTCGGCCTGCGCAGCCGCAACGCGCCGGGTTCCGGCCCCGAGCCGGGCAGCGGCAACGGCCTGGTGGCCAGCATGCGCCTGGAGCACGTCCACGCACGGAGCGGGCAGCCGCGCACGCCCGCGGCCGGGGCGACGCCCGCGCCGGCCGGCGCGGGCGCGACAGCCGGCAACGGTGGG
>DASVXQ010000568.1:0-2432 GCA_036392615.1 Actinomycetes bacterium
TGCGCACAACGCGGCCACGGCGACCTCGAGTGGTCCGCCTGCGGCGACCTGCTCGAGTGCCGCCCGCACGGCGTCGTCGGCGGAGCCGTCGTCACCGGCGAACCCGGGGTCGGGGATCGTGCGCACGCCCGCACAGTAGCCGCGGATATCGTGCGCCGTGATGCCGCCCTCCCCCAAGCTCTCGGTCGCCGACATCGCCGCGCTGGCGACGAGTGCGCCGGCGAGGTTGGGGCGCACCCGGCTGGTGTGCGTCGACGGCCCCGCGGGCTCGGGCAAGACCAGCCTGGCCGCGGACCTGCAGGCCCATCTCGACGACGCCGCGGTGCTGCACATGGACGACGTCTACCGCGGGTGGGACACCGACTTCGACGAGGTGCACGAGCGGCTGCGTGAGCAGGTGGTCGAGCCGCTCGGGGCCGGGAAGGCGGCGAGCTACCAGCGGTACGACTGGCACGCCGGGCGGTTCGACGCGTGGGTGGAGCTTCCGCCGCCGGGCGTGCTGCTGCTGGAGGGCGTCGGGTCGGGCACCACTGCGCTCGAGCCGGTCAGGTCGCTGCTGGTGTGGGTGGAGGCCGACCGCGACGTACGCGTCGGCCGCGGCGTCGCCCGCGACGGCGCGGACGTGCTGCCGAAGTGGCTGGCCTGGATGGAGCACGAACAGGTCGAGCACGCCCGACAGCGGACCCGCGAGCACGCCGACCTGCGGCTGCGCAGTGACGGCCCCGACCGCCACGACGGCGGCTACGAGGTCCTCGGCTGAGCCGCTGCGCCGCCCATCAGACCCGGACACATGGCCTGAGGTCCCTTCCCTCGGGCCATGGAGGCTGTCGCACAAACACGCCGGGCTGAATGTCTGGAGTGGGGGCGGTGGGCGGGTTGCATGGGGTGATGGGGTTCAACTTCATCGTGGCCGATCGTGAGCAGTCGTTTTTGTTGCCGCCGGATGTGCGGGAGTGGCTGCCGGAGGATCATCTGGCGTGGTTGGTGCTGGACGCGACCGCGCAGCTGGATCTGGACCGGTTCCGGTGCTCCTATCGTGCCGATGGGCATGGCAGGGCCGCCTATGATCCGGCGTTGATGGTGGCGCTGCTGTTGTTCGCCTACTGCGATGGGGTGTCGTCTTCGCGCGAGATCGAGCGGCGCTGCGAGCGTGATGTGGCCTACCGGGTGGTGGCAGCCAATCAGCGGCCCGACCACGCGACGCTGGCCCGGTTCCGGACCCGGCATCGTGAGGCGATCGCGGGGTTGTTCATTCAGGTGCTGGGCCTGTGCTCGGCGGCGGGCATGGTCCGGGTCGGGGTGGTGGCCATCGACGGCACCAGGCTGGCCGGGAACGCCTCGTCGATGCAGAACCGGACCCGCGCTCAGCTCGAGGCCGAGATCGCCGCCCAGGTTGAGGCCCTGCTGGCCACGGCCGAGGAGGTCGATGCCCGCCAGGACGCCGAACACGGCGCGGACCGCGGCGACGAGCCGCCGCCGCGGCTGCGGGGGCGGCAGCGGCGGCGGGCCCGACTGGCGCAGGTCAAGGCAGGCTTGGATGCCCAGGAGCAGGCCGCCCAGGCAGCACAGGACCAGCGCCGCCGCGACTACGACGCCAAGCGCGCCGCCGGCGACAAGGTCGGCAGGCCGCCCGGGGTCGCCCCGCCGCGCACCGGCCGGGGCGAGCGCCGAATCAACGTGACCGACCCCGACAGCAAGGTGATGAAGGGGCTGCACAGCTGGATCCAGGGCTACAACGGGCAAGTCCTGGTCGGCGCCGGCCAACTGATCCTGGCCCAGGCCATCACCAACGAAGCGGCCGACAACTCCTCGCTGCACCCTGTGCTGCACGCGGCACGCGCCAACCTGAACACCCTCGCCAACAACCACCGGATGCGTGTCCTGCTCGGCGACTCCGGCTACGGCGGCCGCCGCAACCTGACCCAGCCCAGCGAGCCGATCCTGCTCATCGCCACCAACTCCGGACGCCACAAAACCGGGCCGAAGAAGGCCGACGGCAAGAAGTTCGCCGACCCGACCCTCAACGCCATGCAAGCCCGGCTCGCCACCCCCGCCGCACGCGCCCTGTTCCGCCGACGAGCGCCGATGGTCGAGCCCGTGTTCGCCCAGATCAAGAACCGGCTCGGCCATCGACTACGAACACGAGGACTGGCCAACGTCAGCACCGAATGGGACCTCATCACCACCAGCCACAACCTGCTCAAGTACCTCCGGCACACCCACCCAGCAGCGGTAGCCGGGGCCTGAACCGGCCCCCACCCGCCCGACCCAGTCATCACCGGCCACGGCCCCACACGCTCACGGCCCCGACCCCGCGGCGTTAGCGCGACAGCCTCCATGAGGGGACTGTCAGCCGCGTTGTGTAAGTGATCGTGGCGCTCATGGTGTGGGAATTCGTCCTTCAAAGTAGATGGTGAACGCCTGCAGCGCCT
>DASVXQ010000569.1:0-7445 GCA_036392615.1 Actinomycetes bacterium
TGCAGACGGCCTTCGAGGGCATCGTCGGGGACGGCGTCTGCCACCTCCACGCTTTCCGGCTGGAAGATGGCAGCCCGCTGTGGCAGCACGTGGCGGCCTGCGACGGTGGCGTGGCCGTGGCCTACGGCCGGGTCTTCACCAGCGCCGCCGACTTCACCCTCCTCGCCCTGGACGCCACGACCGGCGCGCAGGCTTGGACGTCGGCCGACAGGCTGAACGCCGGCGGAACGCCCACCGTGGCCAACCACGTCCTGTACGCCCAGACCACCGACGGCTTCGCCGCCTACCGAGTCTCGGACGGAGCGCGCCGGCTGTTGGTGCCGCTACGCGGTTTGGGCCAACCCGTCGTCGCGCACGGGTTCGTCTATGTCGGCAAGGTCACCGCTTCGTTCGAGGGATCGGTCCTCCAGGCGCTGCACAAGTAGACCGCCAACCACAACCCCGTACGGGCCGCCCACCTGGCTTTGGGCGCTGGGATCAGCGGCGCCAGCAGCGCCCACTGCACATCGGTCAGGTCAGTCGGGTAGCGGCGACACCACCGACCCGACGAGGCCGCCTGAAGCATGCGTCCACCCAGCGTTGACGCCAATCCCACCTGCCCGGGTTGCAGCCTATGCTGCTTGTGCAGCTGGGCTGCCATGTGGTGGCCGTGCGGGATGCGCATCCGGCTCACCGCACTCCTGCGAGGGTGATCTCCGCAGCGGATGAACGGTTGACGAGGTCCTCCGGCCCGTTCGCCGGTTCCTGGTCATCCTTGCCGCGGGACAGCAGCGGTGCGTGGAAAGAGATCTTGGGGAGGGGAAGGCCCCGGCGGTCGCGGCGCTGCTCGCGGCGGCGCTGATCCCCCAGCCAAGCGGACCCAGCGGCCGGCAGCCGAAGAAGTGAGAGAGCCCCGGCGTCTGCACGATGCCGGTGAGCAGCACCGCAGAGCCCAGGCCCGTGGCGTGTACGACCGGATCCCTCCCACCCACAACAAGCGTCTGGCCGAGCTGGGCGGCCACCAGTGAGGTCATGGCCACCGTGCTGGCGTGTGCCCGGGTGCCGGTGGCTCGCGCCGGCGCCAGTGTCCATCCACCTCGGCGACGGCGGGCCGCGGGGTGCCGGCGGTCGAACAGGCGCCTCACCATCCGCTCGGGGTCCTCCGAGTCCGCCGAACCCACGACCGCCGCCGTGGTCAGCTCGAAGTCGCCCCGGAGCAGCAGGTCGACGTCGAAGACCACGCAGTTCACGCGGTCCAGGAGCCGCAGGGGCTCCGGGTCAAGCGGCATGATGCCGCGGGCGGCCAGCACACGGCCCAGGTGCGCGGCAAACCCCTCTCTCCCAAAGCGCGCGGCCTTGGGCAGTCCTGCCTGGAGCATGGCGGAGCCCCGCTGGAAGCTGCGGGTCGTCGCGACGGTGAGGGCGGACCCGCCCAGCGAGGCGAGCAACGCACGGTCGGCATACTTCTCCACCAGACCGGGAGGCAGGCGCGCCGAACGAGGCTCAGTCGCCGCCAGGCCCTCGGGGTGGCCAGAGGGTCCCTCCCACAGCGCCGCCTCACGATCCAGCCAGACCCTGCGCCACGCCGCTGGTCAGCGACAGCATCACCTCGGCCGGCGTGGGTCCCATCACGCGCTCGATCAGTCGGCGGACCCTGGGCTGGTGCTCCAGGAACGCCAGCCCGCCGGCCGCGGTGCCCATGTAGGGGATCGGGGGCAGCCGGGCCGCCCGCTGCGCGGTCGCGATCCCCAGCCCGACGGCGCTGCCAGCGATCTCGACGGCGCCTCGAACGATCGGCTCGGTGTCGGCCGGATGCGGGGTCATGTCCCCGGCGAACGGCTCCTCCTGGACGCCGAACTCCTCCTCGACGCTCTCCACGCACTCGATGAAGTCCTCCTCTTCGGCGGCGCCCTCGTCGAACGCCACCACGACCCGTCCGACCTCGCTCACGGTCTCCACCCAACGGACCGCATGGTGGTCGCACAGGTCCGCCTCCAGGCGCCCGCAGAACCGGTCAACCTGTGAGGACTCGACTCTGCGGAGCTCGATGTGGACGTGGCCGGCCGCCGACCACACCCGTCGAGCCCGCCGCCCCCTCCCGCTCAGAGGACGGCCGAGCGGAGCAAGCAGGCTCACGGCTCCTGCTCGGTCGAGAACGGGCCCCATACCTGGGTGACCTGGCCGCCGGCGACGCAGAAGACCACCCACCGGTCGAGCACCGCCGGCCGACCGTCCTGGACAACGGAGAGCCGCAGATACGCCGCGGCGCGCTCGGGGCTGGTCACCACGTCACGCAACTCGACCGCCGTGATGCGACCCAGCTGCCGCCAGATGGCCCCCAGCGCGGGAACCGTCTCAGCGATGCCGCGATACTGCCCGGCCGTGGGTTCGGGGTCGGGAACCTGCCACCTGACGTCCTCGGCGAACAGCTTCCGGACGGTGCTCAGGTCGGCCTGGACCGCCGCCCGGTACAGGCGCAGCACCAGCGCCCGGTTGGCCTCCTCCGGAAGGTTCGGGGGCGCGTCGCCCACCCGACCCACCAGTTGACTGGCCCGGCCGGCCAGGTCCGCGGACATGCGGGAGGCAAGACCGGCCACCATGCCCGCCAGGCGGAGCGTGGCTCCAACCTCCCAGACGGCTATGGAGACCGCCGCCCCCGCCAGCTCCGATGCCCCACCAACCATCTGGCTCCAGCCAATCCCTCCACCCTGGATTCCCGTCTCCACCGCGGGCTCCAACGCCTGCGCCCCCTCATCGCCGCCCATGCTCCACCCCTCATGACCGCCTCGAGTGCGATGGGCCCATAGCACCCCGGGTCTGCCCTGGCGCCATCGCCTGGAGGGGATGAAACGGTGATCCGCGCAGCGCAGGGTTGGGAGCGACTCACCCCGCCGCGCTGCCGTCGAACGTCATCCCAAACGGGTGACGACTGTGGCGAGCGGCGGGAGGACCCTACGCCGAGCGAGCAACCCGGCGGCCGCCCGCGCGGCCAGCCCCTGGGAGCCGAGCAGAGGAGGTTCAGATGGCAGACCAGGTCTCACCGCAGTACCCATCGTCCGTCCAGGAGAGGGAGGAACCCAGCGGTGTGGCAATCGGGTTCATCCTCTTCGCCGGCACGCTGATGATCATGATCGGCATCTTTCAAGCTCTTGCCGCGTCGTCGGCATCGTCAACGACAATTTCTACGCGATCACCCGCGATTACGTCTTCAAGTTCGATACGACCGCCTGGGGATGGATCCACCTGATCATCGGAGTGGTGGTGGCGCTGGCGGGCGGGGCGGTGCTGGCGGGCAGGGTGTGGGGTCGTATGATCGGCATCCTCATGGCGGTGTTCAGCGCCATCGCCGCCTTCATGTTCATTCCCGCCTACCCGTTCTGGGCGCTGCTGCTCATCGCCCTGGACGTGTTCGTGGTGTGGGCACTGGCCGCTCACGGCCGCGAGGTGGCGGAATGATCCGGCGCGTGCCGGCGGCGCGCGCGAACTCATGACCGGCTCGGAGAGGGCTCCCACAAGGGGAAGGGGAGGCGCCATGACGATCGGACCTGTCCAGCTGCTGGTGCTTGGATTCAACCGGCCCGACTTTCACGGGGAGATCCGCGAGGAGCTCCAGCGGCTCAAGGACAACGACGTGGTACGGGTGATCGACGCGCTGGCCGTCCAGAAGGACGCCCAGGGAAACGTGTCGAGGTTGCACCAGAGCCAGCTCAGCGGCGAGCAGGCCGCCGAGTTCGGCGCGCTCGTGGGCGGGCTGATCGGGCTCGGCGCCGCCGGTGAGGAAGGTATGGAGGCGGGTGCCGAGCTGGGCGCCGAGACCGTGGAGGAACGCGGAGGGGTGCTCAGCGACCAGGAGGCCTGGGACGTGCTGGCGGAGATTCCCAACGACACCGCGGCCGCGCTGATCCTGCTGGAGCATCGCTGGGCGATCCCGCTGCGCGACGCGATCGCGCGGGCGGGCGGGTTCCGGCTGGCGTCGGAGTTCGTCAGCCCACTGGATCTGGTCTCGCTGGGTCTGGTGCGGGCCGAGGAGGCCGAGGCGCTGGCGTCCGCGGACAGCGGGGCCGTCTGATCGCGGCATCCGGAACCAGGGAGGAGCGCAGACAATGCTGGGAGCCAATCGCAGGATCGCGCGGCGCAGTGGACGCCGCGTGGGCAGGCGGACCGCGAGACGCGTGGCCCGCCGCCAGTTCTGACCACAGAGCCAAGCGAAGGCCGCCGGGGCGATCAGCCTTGGCGGCCTCGCCTGTTCCGGCATCCAGCAAGGCGAGACCGTCACCACGGCCAGGAGAAGGTATCGAGCCATCGTCGGCGATGGGCGGATAGCGGTCCCTGGGCATCCCCCGGTCCTCGGTGCTCGCCGACCTCGGCGACCGCGGCGCCCTGGCTGGCAGCGTACTCGTGGGCCTCGGTGAGAACTCCCCAAGGACCGCGTGGCCCAGGTCCACCAGCGTCAGCTCTTCACAACATCCAAGGAATAACGCCTTGGCATAGGGGGCACGCGAGGGCTCGGCCATCCATCGTGCCGATCGGATGAAGTGGCGTTTCATACCGACTGGATGATGTGCGCCGGGGCCGGCGGATCGCAGCCTGGACACTGGTCTCGCCGGTCCATGGGCAGGAGGCGCAGTGACCGCCGACCAGATCCTCTTCGGCCTCGGCCTGACGCTGGTGCTAGCCGTCGGCTCGCAGGTCCTGGCGAGCCGGCTGCGCATTCCGGCGCTCATCGTACTGCTGCCGGTCGGCTTCGTGGCGGGTGCGCTGACCGATGACATCAACCCGAACCGGCTGCTCGGGTCACTGTTCCAGCCGCTGGTCTCGCTGGCGGTGGCGGTCATCCTGTTCGACAGCGGCGTCGAGCTGACCCTGCGCAAGCTGCAGGGCCACGCCCGCCGCGTCGTGGTCCGGCTGATTGTCATCGGCGTGCCGATCACCCTGGCGGTCGCCGCGCTGTCCGCCGCGCCGCTGCTCGGCATGTCCAAGGGCGCAGCCGTGATGCTCGGCGCCATCCTGGTCGTCTCCGGGCCCACCGTTGTCGGGCCGCTACTGAACTTCGTGCGCCCCACCGAGCGGGTGCAGCGCGTGCTCGCCTGGGAGGGCTCGCTGATCGACCCGGTCGGTGGGATCCTGGGCGCGCTGGTCTTCAGCGCCGTCGTCGCCAGCAGCCGGCACCCGCTGGGCTATGAGTTGGGACAGTTTCTCATCAGCGTGGGCGTCGGCGTCGCCGGAGGCGTCGTCGGCACAGGGCTGCTGTGGCTGCTGCTACGCAAGCTCCAGCTCGGTGAGGTGCTCGGCACCCTGGCGACCGTCGCCTCCGTGGTCGCCGTGGCCGCCGCCTGCGACATCCTGCGTGACGACACCGGCCTGATGGCCGCGATCCTCATGGGCCTGGCGATGGCGAACCTCCCCGGCTTCGAGGTCGCGGCGCGCCGTCCGTTCTTCGAGACCGTCATCCAGCTCATCATCGGCACGCTGTTCATCTCCATTTCCGCCACCGTGACCCCGGCGTCGCTCAAGGGCGTAGTGCTGCCAGCCCTTGGGCTGGTCGCCATCCTCGTGCTGGCGGTCCGGCCGCTGGTGGCATGGGTGTCGACACTGCGCACCGATCTCTCCAATGGGGAGCGTGGATTCGTCGGCTGGATGGCCCCGCGGGGCATCGTGGCCGCCTCCACGGCGTCGACGTTCTCGGTGACCCTGGTTGCTCATGGGATCGGCGGTGCCTCCAAGATCCTGCCGGCCACCTTCCTGGTGATCGTCGCCACGGTGACGCTCTACGGCCTGACCGCCTCGCCGGTTGCCAGGCTGCTGCGCGTGACCCGCCCGGCCCGCACCCGGCCGCTGCTGGTCGGGGGCGCGCCGTGGGTGATCGAACTCGGGCGGGCGCTCGAATCCGCCGGGCTCGACGTGCTCATGTGGGCCGGCCTGGAGGAGCAGCGCGACGACATCCGCAGGGCTGGGCTCCAGCTGGCGCACAGCGAGCTGCTCGCGGCCGCCACCGGCCAGGGCGCCGAGCTTGAGGGCGTCACCGCGGTGCTGCTGCTCACCGGCGAGGACGACTTCAACGCGCTGGCCTCCACGACGCTGCAGGGCAACCTCGACGGGCCGGTGTACCGCGTGGCCGCACCGCGCCACAGCCACGGCGTCGTGGCACCGTACACCGACGACGAGGTCCTGTTCGGCGAGCCGCTGACCGGGGCCGCCATCAGCACGCGGCACGAGCACGGCGCCAAGATCTCCAGCCAGCCCGCAGACGGCGCCATGCCCGACAGGCACGACCTGCTGTTCGTCGTCCGTGCCGACGGCCGGCTCGCCGCCGTGACCGAGCACCACCGGCCGGCGCCAGAGGCAGGTGACACGCTGGTCCTGCTCGGACCGGCGCGGCAGGCCCCGCAGGTCACGGCCGGCGACACCGCGACCGTCGATGCTGGCGAGCGCTAGGGTGCCACCGCCCACAGAGGTTGGTGACGCCTGGGAGTTGAAGCAGTGAGGACCTTCATGGCTCGATGCGAACCACCAAACCGCAACGCGGCGCTCTACTGAATCTCCTGTCTTGTAAGGAGCGCAGGGTGACTCCGCCGTGTCGCCGCTACCCGACCTGATCGGCGGACTGACTCCAGTTCACTCAGCAACGCACGTCGCGACTCGCCAGCGTCATTGATCGGCGCCATGCATTGCTCGGGGTTCCCGCGGGCTGCGCTCGGCAGTGCGACGCGGCGCCGACCACGGCGGGCACGCCTGAACCGCCGCGCCAACCTCTGGCACGCGTCAGCAGGCCAGCTCGTACAGCGTGATCGCCAACTCCGGGTGCAGGTGGCAACCCACGCGCTCAATCATCGACGATCGGCGGTTCCAGACCCGCCGCGGCGACCACCACGACGTGCTCGGTCCGGGAGGCAGCGATCGCAGCCTTGGGGCCACCGTCGCCGGGACCTGGTCCACCGATGACGACGGTCAGCTGAGACGGGCCTCCCCCGCTGGTGCTGGGGGGAGGGTCGGCGTGCGCCGGCGTCGCAAGCGCGGCGACGGCGGCCAGCGCCACCAGCGGCGGGACGGCTCGAAGCGCGCGTCGTGCGGTTCCTCGGTTCACGGTCGAATCCTTTCTCGGCCCAGGGTCTCGGCAGCGGTGGGCCGTGCTGGTCGTGACGCTCGGATGAGCGAGGGGGTGCAGCAGGCGACAGCGACGGAGCGGCCAGCGGTGCCGCCGGTGGACCTACCTGGGGTCGTTGGGTGGCGGATTGGGGTGCGAAACGTCAGCGGACGGACGGACCACGGCGTGCGCCTGTCCGTCGATCCCGCCGCCCAGGAGCGCCCCGGCGACTCCGCCGCCGACCAGCACGCCGGTGAGCACGGCCGCCGCCCCCAGCCTCGTGGCGGCATGCCGCCATCGGGCTGTCCGAACGCGTTCGCGCATGATTTCCTCCTGATGCCGATGTCTGGCCTGTCGGATCGCGCCGTGCGCCGTCGGCGCT
>DASVXQ010000570.1:0-3591 GCA_036392615.1 Actinomycetes bacterium
GCTCGCGGCGGGATCGCCGCGTGCCCGCTCCCGCCGCACGATCGTCGCCGGCCGCGGCGGCTCTGCGGCCTTCAGCCCCACCGCCCGCGCCGCGAACCCCGGCGAGGCACGCCCGACCAGCACCGCCAGCCCCAACAGGCAGAGCAGCACGACGGCGGCCCGCAGCCGCAGATCGGAACGCGACACGCCATCGAGCATACGACAAGCATCCACGCCAGCAAACATATGTTCGATACCCGTAGCCGTCACTCGGCCAGGTCATAGCGCGCGTGGGTGAGCTGCCGCAGCCCGTCCCGCTCGACCAACCCTTTGGGGATGGGCAGTTGCAGCCGGGTAGCTCGGCGGGGCATGCCGGGCAGCCGCGCTACTGGGGCGACTGACGGTCGGCTGTCCGAAACCGTTCGTTTCTGCGACAGCCGTCACCGCCTCGTCTCACAGCGGCCGAACAGCGTCCAGAACCCGTGGCCGCAATCAACGTCGCACAACCAGGCCTGTCACAGGGTGTCGAACAGTTCCAGCAGATCGCGGCGGCGTAGCACCGGATGGACGACCGGCTTGACAGGCACGGTCTGGGCGCCGAGCGCGGGGCCAGTCACCCCCACGCCTTCGAGCTTGCGCAGCGCCGATTCCGCTGCCGCGACGTCGTCGGCGTCGTAGGGGCCTGGGTGGGGCGGCGACGCCCACAGCAGCCGCGCCCCGTCAGCCTCGCCGTCGCGGTTGCAGCGGCCTGCCCGCTGGACAACCGACGGCCACGGGGCTGCCTCCGTGAACAGCGTGGTGGCGGAGATGTCCACGCCCGCCTCGACGACCTGGGTCGACACGACGATGCGCCCGGGGCCGTCCCGGTCCACGCGGCCCAGCGCGGCCTCGGCCCTGCGGGCGCGGTCGCGACGCCGGAACCGGGAGTGCAGCAGGACCAGCTCGGCCGGGCCGGCGCCCGCCAGCGCCTCCAGCAGCTCGCGGGCACGCCCGACTGTGTTGAGGATGGCGAGCGTGAGGGTGCCGGGACGGTGCGAGCCATCCAGCGCCGCCGCCACCTGCTGGGCGTAGCGCCTCGGGTCGGCGACGGGCACCTGCCGCACCACCTTGGTTGCCTCCAGCCGGCGCCGCAGTGGGCCGTCCCGGTCGGCCGAGCCGAGCTCCACCATGCTATCGACCTGCGGCAGGTCGACGGTGACGAGCTGCTCGGGTTCGACGGTGGCAGACATCCACATCGAGGCGCACGGCAACGCCGTCCCCAGCGCCCGCCGCAGCCCTTCGAGCTGGCGGGCTGTGGGCAGCGCCGGGCCCATGAGCTGCACCTCATCAAACACCCACTGCACGCCGGCGTTGAGCAGGCCAAAGTCCAACGGCCAGGCGAAGCGGCTCTCCGCGTAGCCGCGGTTCAGCGCCCGTGACAGCAGCATGTCCAGCGTGCCGACGAAGACCGCTTCGCGCTCCGGGGCAAGACGCCAACGACTCTCCACCTGGCCCTCGCCACCCATCACCACGTGCAACCCGACATCCCCGTGGAGGTTGAGCCGCTCCAGCCACCCCCGCACCACCGTGGCGGTCTGCTCGACCAGGACGCGCATGGGCAGCACCGCCACGAGCCAGCGCGGCGTTGCGGCCCGGACAGCGGGGTCGGGATGGAACCGCCGGCGATACAGCCACGGCAGGGTCGCAGCGAGGGTCTTGCCCCCGCCGGTCGGCACGCGCAGCAGCTCCGGCAGCCCGTCTCGTGCCAGCCGGCGCTGGTAGTCATACGGCGGGTGCCCGCACGCCCGCTCAGCCAGCGCATCGAACGACATGTCCATGCTCGTTGCCTCCTCGCCCCGTTGCCGCCCGCGGCCGCCCGGGTCGAGCGGCAGCACTGGTCATCAACGGAACATACCGCGCAGCCTCGACATCGATGGGGCATCGGATAGGCTCCGCTGCCTCATGCCAGGGTTTCTCGCGCCGACCTCGACTTCGGTGCCGCGGGTCACCTGTACGTGACCCACCCGCTGCGCGCGTTCGCCGCGCGCTGGCCGGCTGGGCGAACTCCACTGTGCCCGCTCCCCCATCATGCTGACGACGCTGAGCGCGTCGCCGGACCGCGGTGGGGCCGCACGGCCAACTGAATGAGAGTATCCGCGATGCTTCGTGCGCCGGACATGTGTTCCTCGGTGTCACCGACTGGCCGGCACCAGCCCGGCACGCTCACAGAACGCGAGCTGACTGCTGAAGCGATGCGGACCAGAGCACGAATCGCCGGATGGCTCACGCTGCGGCAGCAGCAGGCCAAACCATCCAGCAGCAAGTCACCCAGCTTCACAGCTACGTCGCTGCCCACAAGGGTGGACCGTCGGCGCCGAGCACGTCGTTCGCGATGCCGACTCCAGCGGCGTCAAGCTGGACCGTCCTGGCCTGGACGCGCTTGGCGCCCAGGCGGCCGGCTGACATCGAGCCGGACGCCACGGTGCCTTGGGGGCCCCATTAGGCGAAGCGCCGAGCCAGCCCCTGATCGCAAGCGAGCTGGTGGCGGGAATCCAGGTGCCAGGGGCGCGGCTGGGCGGGCGGATCGGGAGCTTATCGGCCTGCAGTCGTTGGCGTCACCGGTAGTCCGCCGCGTCCTCCCAGACCAGCCGGCGGGGCCGGTCGTCGAAGGGATCCCGTTCGGGCTTGCCTGCCGGCAGCACCGGGGCGAGCGCCGTGAACACCTCGCGCACGGCCCGCTGGTCGTAGCTGGCGAACTGCGGGGTGGCCTGCAGCCATACCCCGCCGTGGGGCAGTTGCTCGACGACGGCGAACGCGCCGGTGGCCGCCAGTGCCGACGTGCCGCCCAACCGCCGCGCCAGCTCAGCCGGACAGACCGTCACCCACGAGTATCCCCGCAGCACCTCCCGGCCCTGCAGCATCGACTCGACCTCACCGCCGCGGAACAGCGTTGCGTCCAGTGCCGTCCCCTCTGCCGAGTCGTCGTCGCAAAGGTGACCAAAGGAGGCGTCCACCTGCTCGGCCATCACCCGCAGGACACCGGCCCACCGCTGCGACACCTCCGGCCGCATCGGGTCGTGCTCGGCGGACAACAGGGTTGACCCCGCGCTGAGCTGTACCCATTCTGGCCGGTCCTCGTCCACCACCGCCACGGCGACCGCCAGCTGCCCGCTTCCCTCGTAGGGGACCCCTGCCTCGTCGAGTTGCCGCAGTCGGAAGTTGGCGCTGAGCGGACGGTTGGCCAGCTTGGTCAGCATCCACTCGAAGCGCTCCGGCGAATAGGGATAGTGGCCCGCAGCGCCCTGCTGCCCACCCCGTGGCAGCACCGTCACCGACCCCCACACGCCGTGCGGCTCACCGTGTGGGTCGTTCCATTGGGCCGGCTCCACCAGCGGCAGGGACCGATGCAGCCGCTCCCACAGGTCGGCGCCCAATCCCCGGCTGGCGTGCTCCAGCCAGGCCCGGGCGGCCTGGGCGAACTGGCCGTCGTCGGGCAGCCAGACGTCCAAAAGTGCGCCAAACGACACGCCGTAGCCGGGGCGACCCTCGATCGAGATGGCAACCCAGCTGTCGGGGAAGCCAAGACTGCTGGGGGACCCAAAGCTGAAGGCGGGTACCGATCCGAACTTGCCC
>DASVXQ010000571.1:0-35245 GCA_036392615.1 Actinomycetes bacterium
CAGCGCCAGCACCGCCACCGCCGCCGCCAGCAGCCGGCGCGCGCCGGTGCGGGTGAGCGCGTAGGCGCCCGCGGCGATCGCCACCCCCAGGCAGGCGATCGCCACCCCCAGCACCAGCGGACGCTGGACGACGCTCACAACGACAACCGCGAGCACGGCGACCACCGTGGCCAGGGCCACGACCGCGCCCGTCCTGCGTGCTGGGCCCACCGACTGCACCTGCCACCTCCTCGGGCTGAACCTACAATCCTGGCATGGCACAGCAGGTCGGCAAGCAACAGGAGACCGTCGGGGACGCGCTGGCACGGCGAGTCGAGGCCCGACGAGGTGCGGCCTCTGCCTGGGCCGAGGCGTTGCGGGAGCTTGGCGCGGTCGACCGGGCGGTGTACCAGGCCGTGGCCCGCACCCCCACCGCGGAGCTGGACGGCCCCATCCGCCGGCTGTCGAATGCTGCCAACCACTCGCGCCTGTGGCTGGGCATCGCCGCCGCGATCGCCCTGGTTGGCGGCGAGCGCGGGCGCCAGGCGGCACTGGAGGGGGTGGTCGCGATCGGGGTGACCTCAGCGACCGTCAACCTCGGTGTCAAGCCCCTTGCCCGCCGGCGGCGTCCCGATCGCCTCGGCCCCGACCTGTTTGCGGCCCGCCACGTGCGGATGCCGGAGTCCACCTCGTTCCCCTCCGGGCATGCCGCCTCGGCGTTCGCGTTCGCCTACGCCGTGGGCCGGCATCTGCCGGGGCTGGCCGTGCCCATCCGGCTGCTGGCGGGCGGGGTGGCCTACTCGCGCGTCCACACCGGCGTGCACTACCCGGGCGATGTGGTGATCGGCTCCATCCTGGGGGCCGGAACCGCAGCAATGGTCGCGGCGACCTACGACCGCCTCTCCCAGCCATCGCAGCGGCCGCGCCGCCGCTTGCCTGTCACCGGACGGCACCCCTGACAGGACGGGGCGGAGACGGCTCCCAGCGGCGCGACTACCAGGCTTCGATGCTGCCTCCGCTGACCCGCCCAGCCGCCACCGCCCAACCGCCCACCGCCCAACTGGAGGGGCGTCGCGTCGTTCTGCCGATCGGGAGTCCGGCTGGGTGCCTCGTCGGGCGGCCCGGGGATCAGCGGAGCAGTCCGGCGATGAGGTTGACCGAACCCCCCACGATCACGACCCCGAACAGGTACGACAGCAGGGCATGGGCCAGCACGGTGCGCCGGATCCGGCGATCCCGCAGCGTGGTGTCGGACACCTGGTAGGTCATGCCGATCGTGAAGGCGACGTAGGCGAAGTCCCGGTAGGTGGGCCGCTGCTGCCCGTCTTGCTCGTCAAAGGCGATGCCCGCCGCCCCAGACCGGTACTGCAGGTCGGCGTAGCGCAGCGTGTAGACGGTGTTGACCACGTTCCACGACAGCACCACGGTCAGCACCGCCACGCCGATCAGCAGCAGCCGCCGTGCGCCGCTGTCTCGCCCCGCAAGGCTGAGGGCGTAGCCGACTCCCAGCAGGCTGGCGGCGCTGGCCCCGACCAGCAGCACCCTGGCGGAGCCGCTGGTCTCGTCCTCACGCATGGCCAGCTGCTGGGTGTGCGGGCCGTCCGCTCGGACAATGATCGGCCAGACGGTCGTCAGGAAGGCCAGCGCGGCCGCGTCCCAGCCCACGACCACCGCCAATCCCCAGGTCACCAACCGCAGCAGCACGAGCGTGACGAGCAGTCCGATGGCGGCCGCGGCGGCGGCGCGCCGCATGGCGGGGGCGTGCCAGCCCACCCATCGGTGGTACAGGGTTGGTGGCGGCACAGTGGTCATCGTGGGAGTCTTGCCGATCGCATCGCCGGATGCCACCACCCTGCTCGTCGGTAGCGTCTCCGCCGCTATGATCCCTCGTTGACGCGGAGGCTCATCGTAAAGATGAACGCCGAGGCTGCTTGGCGTTGGGCACCCTCGCTCAACCGGCATTACGGACAGAGCTTCCGGCCTCTGCTTGGATGAACGCCCGGAACGTCCAGGAGATCACCTTGAGAGGTCAGGGAGATCGTGGACTTCCTGCGTGATCCCGGTCGGCTCGTCGGCTGGGGCCGGCGAGCCGAGCAGCCGGTGGATCGCTTGCGGCTGCCGGGCCTGGTGGCCCGGCCCTGGAAGGCCTGTGGGGTGCTTCACAGGCCCGTTGGGGCGTGCCAGACTGGGCTGCTGGTAGCCAAGGTCTCGCCGTCATGACCCACCCGCTCGAGATCCGGCTTCTGGGCCCATTCGAGGTCTTCGTCGGCGGTTGCCCCGCAGAGGTGACCGGCCCCAAGCGGCATGCGCTGCTGGCGCTGCTGGCCTTGCGCGGCGGTCGGATGGTCCCGGTCGAGGTGCTGGTCGACGCCTTGTGGGGGGCGCAGGTCCCCGCGGCACCGCGCAACGCCCTCCAGCACCACGTTTCGCGGCTCCGCGCCGCGCTGGGAGCCGAGTCGATCGCTGCCGCCCCGGACGGGTACGCGCTGGCGGGTGCCACCGTCGACGCGTTGCGGTTCGAGGAGCTGCTGGCCAGGGCCCGCAGCGCCGTGCGGGCGGGCGACGCCGGCCAGGCCGCCAAGCTGGTCGCCCGCGCGCTGGCGCTGTGGCGCGGGCGGCCACTGCAGGGCCTGCCGGACAGCCCGTGGGCCGGCGCGGAGGCCGCCCGCCTGGAGGCTCTACGCGCCGATGCGCTGGAAGAGCAGTTCGAGGCGGCGCTGGCGCTGGGGGAGCACACCGAGCTGGTTGCCTGGATCCGCCGGACGCTGGAGGAGCATCCGTTCCGGGAGCGGCTGTGGGGACAGCTGATGCTGGCGCTGTATCGCAGCGGCCGGCAGGCGGAGGCGCTGGAGACCTTCCGGCAGGCCCGAGGGGTGCTGGCCGAGCAGCTGGGGATCGAGCCAGGGCCGGGGCTGCAGCGGCTGCAGGCGGCGATCCTGGCCCACGACCCTTCACTCGCCAGCGTCCCCGTGGCCGCAGTGCCGCGGGGCCGTCTGCCGGCGCCGGTGACCTCGTTTGTGGGCCGCCAGCAGGCGCTGGCGAGGGTGGTCGAGCTGGTTGGGCGGCACCGGCTGGTGACCCTGATCGGTCCGCCTGGGGTCGGCAAGAGCCGGCTTGCGCTGGAGGCGGCGCGGGCGGTGGAGCACGACTTCGCCGACGGGGTCTGGTTTGTCGAGCTTGCGCGTGCCGGGCGGTCCGCCGACGTGGCGCGGGTGGTGGCGCGCACGCTGGACGCCCGCGGCCCGACGTCAAGCCGCGACCCGCTGGCGCGCGTGGTCCAGCGCCTGCGCCAGGCCAACGTCCTACTGGTCCTGGACGCTTGCGAACCTGTGGTGGGCGAGGCGGCGCGGGTGGCCGCGGGCGTGCTGGCCCAATGTCCTGGTGTGCGCGTGCTGGCGACCAGCCGGGAGGTGCTGCACCTGGAAGGGGAGGCCCGGTTTGTCGTGGCGCCGCTGGCGGTCCCAGCCCCGGGCGCCGACGCACGCGAGCTGGCGGCCTGGGAGTCGGTGCGACTGTTTACCGAGCGGGCGCGGGCATCACGACCAGGGCTGCCGCTGACAGCGGACAACATCTCCCTGGCGGCAGAGGTCTGCCGGCGGCTGGACGGACTGCCGCTGGCGATCGAGCTGGCCGCCGCGCGCGTCAGCATCCTGGGGCTGCGCGAGATCCTGGCAGCGTTGGAGGGCGGGACCCCCATCTTGAGCGACACCCGAGGTCGCCCGGCTACCCCCCAGCGCTACCTGCGCACGGTCGTGGCCTGGAGCTACGACCTGCTGCACGCCGACGAAAGGACGCTGCTGCACCAGCTGGCGGTGTTCCGCGGCGGCGCGCCACTGTCGGCAGTGGTCGCCACCGCCGCCCAGGACCAGCTGGATGCAGCGAGCGTGACGCACTTGCTTGGCGCGCTGGTCGACAAGTCGATCCTCATGGCATCGTTTCCCGACGGTGAGCCACGCTACGACCTGCTCGACACCGTCCGCGACTACGCCGTCGAGCAGCTGGCCAAGGCCGGCAGCCTGAGCGCGACCCAGCTGGTGCACGCCGAGTACTTCGCGACCGTGGCCGACGCCGCGCGGACCGAACTTCGCGGGCCCATATGGCTGGCCTGGATGAAACGGCTCGAGCTGGAGCACGACAACCTCTGGGCTGCCCTCACCTATGCGCGCGACGCGCCAGATCCGCTTGTCGCGGCCCGCCTGGGCGTGGGGCTGGGGTGGTACTTCGGCACGGCCGGTCGCGTCTCGGAGGGGCGTGCGTTCATCGAAGCCGCGCTGGAGTCGGCGGACGCTGCACCACTCCCGCTGCGCGTCGAGCTGCTCGCGTACGTCTGCTATCTCGCGACCGAAGAGGACGATCTCGAGGCTGCGGTCGAGGCGGGGAAGCGCGGCCTCGCGCTCGCAGCGAAGAGCGACGCACCGTGGGAAACCGCGATGCTCAAGCTGGCGCTCGCGTTCGCGTGCGATCGCGCCGGGCCGCTCGAGCGCGCGGTCGCCCTCGCCGACGAAGCGCGCCGCGCGTTCGACGAGTTAGGGGACACATGGGGAGCTGCATCGTCGGCCGTCACCGGCGCGGTCGGCGCGCTCCGGCGAGGGGACCTTGCGACAACTTCGGCGCTCGTCGCCGAAGCCGTTCGCCTCCATGCCGACTACGAGGTCGGAGCTGTGCCGGCGGCGCTGCTCGAGGCCTTGTTGGCAGAGCGGCGCGGCGACGCGGAGGCGGCTGCCGCCGCGTATCGCCGGGCGCTCGAGCTTTCCGAACGCGCCGGCTTCACCGATCACGCTTCGTTCGCGCTCTCGGGGCTCGCTTCGGTCGCCTTCGCGAACGCGAACTTCGACGAGGCCGAAGCGCAGTATCGCCGCGCGCTGGCGGTCGCCGACGCGGCGTCGGCTTCATGGCTGGTCGCACACGTGAAGGCGAGGCTCGCGCAGGTCGGCGCGGCGGTCGGCGACGCCGAGTCCGCCGCGAGCCTCTATCGCAGTGTGGTTGCCTGGTCCAGAGAGCCGCGGCGACACGACGCGCGCGAAGCGCTCTTCATCGCGTTGGTCGGCAGCCCGGCCACGGCCGCACTCGTCGGCCTCGCCGAGCTCGCGGACGCGCGCGGCGACGGTGCGGCCGCCGACGAGCTGCGCGCCCAGGCGGGGCTGGCTTCCGCCTGAGCCCGAGTTAGCGCCGCGTCGCGTCACCGCTTCAGTGTGGATCCGCACATTTCCTCGCGCATGGCGATGCCTGCTCGTCCTGCGCGCGCTTTGTTTGGGAGGCGGTCGCCTGGCGTGGCGCCCGAGGCATCCCCCTTCGGGTCCGGCGGTTCAGGCCCCGGAGATGGATCTCGGCCAAGGGTGCTGCCTGTTCATGTCCGGAGTCGATCGCGAGCTGGAAGAGGACGCGCGCTCGGGGCGGCGTCCCCCGCCGCCACCACCGCTCATACAGCAGACCGAGCTCAACGGCGGCGAGGGGCGGCTGCAACGACCTAACCGCGTGGCAGTGCGGTGGCAGCGCCTCGCCAGCGTCCAATCTCCCCGGCCGGCGCTCCCGGCACCAGAGCGCCAGCCCCGGACGCACCCGCGGCTCCTGGCTTGGCGGCATCCTCCAGCCTGCTGTGGCAGTGGCCCAGGGTCCCGTGGAAGTTACGACCAATGGCCCCTACCGCGAGCGTTTCAATCTGGCAGCATCGGCGCGTCGGCCAGCAGACACCAGGCACGCCAGGCCAAACTGGCAGAAGCAGACCGTGCGCTGGCCGGGTTGTCGGTTCGACCGGGAGGAGGCGATGCGTATCCAGCGGCCACTCTGGGGTGTAGCTGGGCCGCCGGTCGCGGCGGCCTGGACTTCCCGCTCCGTCGGCTGACGGCCATCCACGCGGACGCTCGTGGCGGCGCGGCATCGTTGCCGGCCCGACCACGACAGACGATCCGATCAGCCGACGGAGCGTTGTCGTTTGGGCGTGCAGCACCCCAGCCGGACCCGTTCGAGGTCCTCGGGAAGGCCAAGCTGTGGCAGAAGAAGCGCTGACGTGTCGCCCGACTCGGGACAGGACACTCTGGGCGAAAGGGATGATGGTCGGGAGCAAAGCGCGAAAGGACGAACGGCACTAGCGCGCGACTCGAACTATCAGCTCGTTCCTGGCGATCTCCCACAACTCTATGTTATGGCGGCCGCTGCCGCCTCTTAGCCAAGATGTTCAGGACTGCCCTGCCACAGCAGGCGCCGCCGGGCCTTGATCTCGGGGACACGCGGCAGCGAGGCGGGTGCTCGTGGCAGCCGCCTGGCAGCGGAGCATCGTAGCGTCGTCACGATGGTCCAGAACCACGACCCAGGCGCGGCCTTATGGCACAGGACTACGACACAGGTAGGACTTTCCGTCCTTTCTGGGCACGCCCCGACACGGGGACGCTCTTCGGGCGGACGATAGGGCTGGCTGCGTCGACTGTCGGCCTGTTCACGCTGGGTGCCTACCCCGCCCGGAACATGTCCGGCGGGTGGGGCGTCGCGTTCTGAATCGCATCGTCTATCTGCCTGATCGCCATGGACTTCACCGTCCGCCAGTCCAAGCAGCCCACGGTGGGGGTTGCTGTTCGTCTTCGGCTTCCAGCGGCTGCGCGTCACAAACGAGATCGGCAGCGCACCGTTGCCGGCGGCATCGATCCTCCTCGGCATCCTCAACATCCTCTACTCCCTGGCTCTTCGGTCGGAGGCGCCGTTGATGGCTCGGACCGAGCCACAGACGCGCCGATCCTGATCACAGGAAGGAATGACCGATGATGACGAACGTGGATGACAGCGTCGCTTCCCCTGCCCGCCCCACCGTGCGGATACCCGACGCGCCCACTGCGTCGGCCGCCGGGACGCATGGCAAGCTCACGTTGCCGCTGGGGGGACGACCGATGAGCCCGGTTGCGCTCGCCGTGCCCGCGTCCGTTGTGGCTGCTGGGCCCGCGCTCCGCGACCGCAGACGCCGGTTGTTGGCTCCCGGTCTTGGAGACCAGGCCATCGTGGAGTTCGCCGCCGCCGATGACGTCCGGTCGGGGATGGCGCGTGTGGTGGCGATGCTGCGGCGCAGCGGGGACGCCGGCAGGGTGGAATGGTGGAGTCCCCCCAACAACGGCGGCTCGCTGCGGCTGGAGGTGGCCGACGGAGCAGGTAGCGGTCGGCGGGTCGCCGTTCCCGTCGGACCTGCCGGTGTCGTGGTCCTGGTCGGCGGCGACAACGACCCGCAGCTCAGGGCGGCCGTGAACCGCCTCGCGCCGGTGCTGCGGCGCCGGTGGACCGAGGAGCGGTTGGCCCAGCAGACGGTCCAGCTCGCGCAGCGAAACCAGGCGCTGGAGGACTTCGCGACGCTGGTGGCCCACGAGCTGAAGACGCCGCTACAGCTTGCACATCTGCAGCACGGCCCCTTGGTGGAGGTGGACAGGGCGCTGGAGCTGGTTGACGCGCTGCTGGAGGCCGCGCGAGCCGAGTCGGCCGCTCAAGCCTGCGCTTCGGCAGCCGACTGCCTGGATGAGGCGCTGCGCGATCTGGGGCCGATCACGGTCGAGGTCACCGCCGACCTGCCGCAGGAGGCTCCGCTGCCGGCGACGGCGTTGCGGGTCATCCTGCGCAACCTGGTCGCCAATGCGGTTGCGGCAGGCGCACGGCACATCCGTGTCGGGGCGGTCGCGTCGACCGCTTCATGGGTGCTGATGGTGGACGACGACGGGGTCGGCATGGCAGAGACCGGTGGGTACGCCGATGGCAATCGTCTGGGCCTGAGCCTGTGCCACCGGCTGGCCGGCCGGTTCGGCGGCACGCTGGAGCTCATGCCCCTTGCGGTGGGCGGCACGCGCGCGAGCGTGGTGGTTGACAGGAGCCGATGATGATCAGCGTCCTGATCGTCGACGATCACGCGCTGTTCCGGACGGGCCTGCGCTGCCGTCTGGAGCTCGAGCACGACATCACCCCGGTTGGTGAGGCCGCCACGGCCGAGCAGGCGGTCGTCAAGGCCCGTGCGCTGCAGCCCAGGCTGGTGCTGCTGGACCTGCTCCTGCCGGGAAAGAGCGGCTACGAGGCGATTCCGGAGCTGGTCAAGGTCTCGCCGCGGTCGAAGGTGCTGGCCGTCTCCTCGCAGGCCGCCCCCAGCTCCGTGCGTCAGGCGCTGTCCGCGGGAGCCGCCGGGTATGTCCCCAAGCGCGCGTCCGACCAGGAGCTGGTGGCCGCCATCCGACGGGTGGCCGCCGGCGAGGGCTACGTCGACCCTGACCTGGGCGCCAAGCTGGTGGTGGCCGATGGGTCGCCGGCGCTGGAGCCCCTGTCCGAGCGGGAGCGCGACATCCTCCAGCTGCTCGCGCTGGGGTACACCAACCAGGAGATCGGCAGGAGACGCTTCATCTCGGTGCGCACCGTGGACACTCATCGCGCGCACATCATGCGGAAGCTCGGGCTCGAGACGCGCGCCGAGCTGGTGCTGTTCGCACTGGCCAACGGGTTGATCGGGCCGAGCTGACCCGGCCCGGGCGCGCACTGTGGCGGGCCGCTGCTCGTCCAGAGACTTGCGACCGTCGCCGCACCAGGCTCCGCCCGGCGCTCTAGTCCAGCCGTAGTTCGTGATCTTCTGTGTGGCTGGACGGGGCGGGCCCGCCGCTACGCACAGAGCAGGGCGGCCAAGGCGCTGGTGGGTGGTCTGGGCTGAAGCGTTGTTCCTGGAAGGTCCAGCTGGCCTGCTCATCGCGCGTTGGTCCGGGGCTCACGAGTACTGGTAGCCCTCGCCACCCGGATATGGTAGGACAAGCCAGTCATAGCGCCCTGCCAGGCTCGGAGGCACTGATGGACCCCGCCACCCTCGCCCTGATCGCCGCTGGGCTGGTCGCCAAGAAAGCTCTGGAGGCCGCCGGTGGTGAGGCCGGCAAGACCGCGTGGCAGGCGCTGGGCCGCATCGCCCAGACCATCCGCGGCTGGTTCGCCGGCGACCAGGAGGCGACCGAGACGTTGGATCGCCTGGAGGCCAAGCCGACCAGTCAGGCCCGCACCGCTGAGCTTGGCGAGGTGCTGCAGCCCCGGCTGGAGGCTGACCCGCGGCTGGTCGCCGAGCTGACCCGGCTGGTCGAACAGGCCAGGGCCGACCCACAGACCGCCTCGTTTGTGACCACCGTACAAGACAACGCCCGGGTGGGGCGGATCACCAACATTGGCCAGATCACCGGCGACGTTCACCTGTAGCCTGACGGGAGCCGGTATGGCCGCACCGCTCGACCCTCTCGCCGTCACCACTGCCAGCCTCCTCGCCGGCGCCTCCCTCGCCGAGGAGGGCCGGCTCCCGGCGCTGGCGGGCTGGCCGGGGCTGGCTGTCCTGGTCGCGCGGGTGCACCAGGCCGCATTCGACGACCCGGCGTTGCATGCCTCGCTCGCCGAGATGCGTCTGGCACCGACCGATCCCGCCAGGATAACGAGCCTCGCCAATGCCATCGCGGCGCGGATGGGCGGCGACGCGGGACTGCAGGCCGAGCTGCAGCGCCTGCTCGACCAGGCCCAGCAGCACCCGACCGCCGGGGGCCTGGTGACCCAGGTCGCCGGGCAGGCGCAGGTGGGTACGATGGTCACCGTCGGCGAGGCCGGCGATTTCCACTTTCACCTCCCGGCGGCGCCGGCCCTCACCACGCTGGAGCGGTTGCGCCGCGGCGAGGTGGGCGTGTCGGTCGCCAATCTGCCACCCCGCAATCTGGCGTTCACCGGTCGTGAGCACCAACTGGCCATACTCGCGGAGCGCCTGGCCGCTGGCACTGCCGCGGCCGTGGTCCAGCCGCAAGCCGTGCACGGGCTGGGCGGCGTCGGCAAGACCCACCTTGTCCTCGAGTACGCGCACCGGCACCTCGACCACTACTGCGTGATCTGGTGGGTCCACGCCGAGGAACCTTTGGCCATTCCTGGCCAGCTCGTCGACCTGGCCAGCCGGCTCGGCATCCCCGCGGCCGCTGACCAGGCCCAGGCGGTCCAGGCCCTGTGGGACGAGCTGCGCCACCTCGACCGCTGGCTGCTGGTCCTGGACAACGTCGAGGACCCTGAGGACGTACGTCCCTACTGGCCGCCTGGCAACGGGCATACCCTGGCGACCTCCCGCAACCCTGCTTGGAGTGACCTGGCTGCCGCCGTCCCCTTGGACGTGCCGCCTCGCGCCGAGGCGGTTGCGTTCCTGCATCGTCGCTCCGGCGTCGACGCCCAGGCCGCCGCGACGCTGGCTGAGGCACTTGGCGACCTTCCGCTGGCGCTGGAGCAGGCCGCTGCCTACCTCGAGGAGACCGCCACCGACGCCGGCGAATACCTCGACCTGTTCGGCGAGCATGCCCACGACCTGCTGGACGAGGGTCGCCCGGCCACCGAGCAGACGATCGCGACCACCTGGACGGTCTCGCTGCAACGGCTCCGCGAGCAGGCTCCCAGTGCCGAGGACCTGCTGGTGCTCTGCGCCTTCCTGGCTGCTGACGCCATCCCGCGCGCCCTCCTCACCGGCCACCCAGAACGGCTGCCCGAACGGCTGGCCACGATCGCCTGCGATGCGATCGCCTATCAGCGCAGCATCCGCGCCCTGCGCCGCTATGCGCTCGTCAAGGCCAGCGGGGACGAGCTGAGCGTGCACCGCCTGGTCCAGGTGGTCGTTCGCGCCGAGCTTGGTGCCGATCGGCTGCGGTCATGGGTGGCCACGGCCTTGACCCTCGTTCACGCCGCGTTCCCGGCTGACCCCACCCACTCCGCGACCTGGTCGAGCTGTGAGCGCCTGCTCCCCCACGCGCTGGCCGTGACGGGCCACGCCGAGGCGGCCGGCCTCGGTCCAGAGACGACCGTCCAGTTGCTCAACCGGGCGGCCTTGTACCTGTGGGAGCGCGCCGACCACCGACAGGCTCGCGGGTTGCTCGAGCATGCCCTCACCGCGTCAGAGGCCCGCCTGGGGGACGACCACCCTGACACCGCGGCGACCCTGAACCACCTCGGCCTCGTCCTGCACGACCAGGGCGATCTCGCCGCCGCCCGAAGCTCCCACGAGCGCGCGCTGCACGTCCGCGAGCGACGTCCGGGCCGCGACCATCCGGATACCGGCCTGAGCCTCAATAACCTCGCCCGGGTGCTGCGTGACCTCGGCGAGCTGGACCAGGCCCGTGCGCTGCTCGAGCGGGCCCTAATCTTGTTCGAAGCCTGCTATGGCACCAACCACCGGGACACCACCTGGACGATGCACAACCTCGGCCTGGTCCTGCACGACCAGGGTGACCTGGCGACCGCCCGCGCCTACCACGAGCGCGCGCTGGCGATCCGCGAGGCCCTTCTGGGACCCGACGACCTCGACATCGCCTGGGGCCTCAATCACCTCGCCCGGGTGGTAAGTGATCTGGGCGACCGCGACCTGGCCCGCCAGCTGCTCGAACGCGCCCTGACGATCGATAATGCACGGAATCCTGACCATCCAAATACTGCGCGCAGTCTCAGTGATCTTGCCAATATCCTGGCCGGCCAGGGCGATCTTGAGCGTGCCCGCGACCTACTCGGCCGCGCGCTGGCCATCCGCAAGGCCCGCCTCGGCCCAGATCACCCCGACACGCAACAAAGCTGGCAGAATCTTGCGGCGGTCGTGGCGGCGTTGGAGCATCGCGGGCAGTCCGGTTAACGTTTTACGACGTACTTGTCGCGTTCTAGAGTCATTCCTGAACTCTCGCGTGCCTGGGGCTGCTGTCGCTCGAGCGCCTGTGGTCCTGCTGGGGCTGGTGTTCATCGCCTTGTCGCTGCACCTGGAGAAGGCACAGACGGCCGCAGGGCCGCTGGTGGTCGGGCTCGGTGGCCAGACGCTGAGCAACTACGTCTACGTGCTCATGCTGTCGCTGGGGGATGCTCGTGCCGTTCCGGCCGCCGGTGCTGCCTGGGTCGCGGCGGGAAGCGCTAGGCTGGTGGCCAGCGGGACGCGGCTAGCCTGGCGCGTTTTGCTCTTCGGGGGCCCGTAGCGCCGCCGGCGCGCTCCAGGGCCTTCTTGCAATGGCAATGCTGGCGGGGCGGTCCTGGTCACCTGCAACCAGGTCGCGCACCTGTCGGCAGCCTGGGCCCACGAAGATCACGAACTACGGCTGGAGGAAATACCCGCCGACCGAATACCGAAAGGTCACTGCGCTGACGGGCTTCGCTTCGATCAGCAGAGCAGGCTGGCAGTCAGCACGGCACCCAGCCAACGTTCGTACTGGGCTGGCGTTCGCCCTGCTTGGATCTGCGCCGTGTACAGCTCGGGCGCGGTCAGCGCCAGCAGCGTCACGGCGGTCTCCGCAGCGCCGAACCGGGCTCGACCCCCCGCCCGCGCCACCAGCCTCGACGCGGTCCGCCGCGACCGGGCCGCCCGTTGGTCTGCTACACGCCTCCAGATCTCGTCAATCTCGGGATCGAGCGCGGCCGCGGCGCGGATGACCTCCAAGACCTGCCCGGCTCGCTCGTAGATCCTGCGGGCGTTGCGGGCGATCAGGGCCAGCTGACGCTCCGGATCGGGTTCGTTCAGCTGTTCCTGCCACCACGACTGCTCGTCCACCCCAGCGCCGTACTCGGCGCCGGTCATGGCGCGGTCGACCACGTGTGCCAGCAGGTTCCGCTTGTTGGTGAACACCTTGTAGACCGTGGGGACGGCCACGCCCGCCCTGGTCGCGATCCCCGTGATGCGCGCGCCGGCGAACCCACGCTCCTCGAACTCCGCCCGGGCGGCGTCCAGGATGCGCGCCCGCGTGAGCGCGGCATGCTCGGCCCGAACGCCAGGCTTGACAGTCTCCTCCATGTGCGTATAGTACCAGACTACTAAGTAGAGTGTTGCTCTACTCAGACGGAAGGAGGCTCCGCGATGTGGGAGCCGGACGGATGGGACGCCAAATGGCGGATCGGCGCGCTGGTACCGCACGGCGACGTCGGACCGGAATCGGAGCTGCAGGCCATGGCCCCACCCGAGGTCTGCATCCATGCGACGCGGGTGCCGTTTGGAGCCATCCGGGCGGGTGGCGAGATGGACCCGACGATTCCCCTGGCCCCGGTGCGCGCGTTCGCCGAACCACCCCACGTGGACGACGCCACCGAGCTGCTCGCCGCGGCGCCGATCCACGCCATCGCCTTCGGCTTCACCAGCTCGGCCTACGTCATCGGCGGCGACGGCGAGGAGGCGATGCTCCAACGGCTGCGGACGCGGTCGCGCGGGCTGCCGGTGGTGGCCCCATGCGCGTCGATCGTGGAAGCGCTTCGCCTCCTGGGGGCCGAGCGCGTCGCGCTGTTCGACCCCCCGTGGTTTGACGCCGAACTGAACGCGCTCGGCGCCGCCTACTACCGAGCGGCCGGGTTCAACGTCGTCTCGTCGGTGTCGTGCGCGCTGCCCAGCGAGCAATCCACGATCGAGCCGAGCGCGCTGTTTGAGTTCGTTCGGCGGCAGGTCCCCACCAAGGCCGAGGCAGTGGTCTTTGGAGGAAACGGGTTCCGTGTCGTGGGGGTGATCGCCCCCTTGGAGCGCGAGCTCGAACTTCTTGTGGTCTCGCCGAACCAGGCGCTGCTGTGGGGGACGATGCAAGCGGTCGGTGCCCGGACCGACTCGATCACACGCTACGGACGCCTTTTCGCAAGCCCGTAAGGTTTGCGTGCACCGACCAGCAAGGCCACGATCTACGGCTGCAGTACTAGGCCGCCGGGCGGAGCAGCTCAAGGGCGCGGGTGGTAGCCCGCTCGAGGTCACTGGCCTGTAGCGGTGGTCCCTGACCGATGACATCGACGAGCTGCCGCGTGGTCGCCACCGTGATGCCCTCCACCGACAGGTGGCCCAGCGGCCACCCACCGGGTACGCACAGCAGTGGCCGGACGGGGAGCAACACGCCGTCGGCCAGCGTGTCGGCGATGGCTGCCGCCTGCCAGCGCAATTCTGGCAGCGGACCAGCCGTGGCGCCCCGTGCATGCCATGGCGATGGCGTCTTGTGCAGCGGTGGCGGCTGGGCACGCCGCCAGGACTGGATGACCCAGACGCCGGTCGGGCCGACCACCAGGTGCTCAAGGCTGGCCGGCCAGCCCGGCAGGGTGACGTCGTGCAGCACCAGGTCGCCCCGCTGCTCCAGGGGCCGCAGCACGCTGGCCGTGCGGCGCTGCGTCGCGGCCTGCCGACGCCAGGCGCTGGCACTGGCCGAGGGGCGGAAGCGCAGCCGCCACCCGGCGGCCAGCGCCGCCACCAGGGCCATGGGCCAGGCCAGCCAGGCGCCCACGGTCAGGCCGACCAGCAGGCCGCCGCTGAGGGTCGCCCCGAGCACCGCCCCCGCCCGCCACCACCAGCCATGACGCCAGGCCTGGAGCTCCTCTTGGCGGCGGCGCTGGTAGGCGGCCTGGGCGGACGCGCCGGGGCGGCTGCCGCGCGGGTCCTGGATGGGGCGAGCCGGCGGAACCCTTCCGGTGGATGCCGTCCAGATCTCCTCTGCCAGCTCCCGCACCCGCTCCGAGCTGAGCCGGCGGACCGTCAGCCCCACGCAGCTCACACCGGGCCGGTCGCAGTGGCAGGCTCGGTCGTCCTCGCGGCGCTTGCCAGCCATCTCGGGCCTCCTCCCCGCCGCCAGGCCGGCGCGTCCACGGCGTCCCTGCCTCGCCGATCACGCGCCGACGCCTCCGCCGGGCCGCGTCCAGGGCGGCCACGGACGCCCGCGACCGTGCCGCCGCAGCCGCACGCCCGGCGCTCAGTACTCCACGACGATCCGGTCCTCGACGGCGGTGACGCCGGGCGCCGCCCACGCCGCCGCGACCGCGGCGTCGTGCTCCCCCCACGAACCGACCGCCCCGCTCAGCATGACCATGCTGCCGCGCGTGTTCACCCTCAGGCCTTCGGCGTCCAGTTTCGCGTCGCGCTGCAGCGCCTGCTCGATCGCCTGCTTGACGTCGCCGGCCTTCGCCTCGGCGTTGATCAGGATGATCTGGTCGTCGACGTCGACCACGCCGGGCACGTTCCCGACGACGAACTCGGCCTCCTCGCGCTGGTACTGCCACGCCGCCGTGCCGGTGAGCGTGACCAGGCCATCGTCGGCCCTGGCATCGATCGTCTTGGGGATGAGGCCGTCCAGCGCCATGGCCTGCAGCACGGCGCCGCGCAGGTCGGCGTCCTGCCGGCCGTACTCGTCAAGGATGCGAACGTCGAGCCGGTTCTTCACCGACGTGACGCCGTACACGCGCTCGGCTGCCTTCTGCGCCTCGCGCTTCTGGCGGAAGCTGCCCACGGTTCCGCGCAGCGTGACCTCACCGCCGTTTGCCGACACGGCGATCGGAGCGCTGTCGACCTTGGGATCCCAGAAGAGCTCGTCGCGCACCCAGCCCTGGAGCTCATTGTTGGTCATGGTCCTGCTCCGTTCGTCGTTGCCGCGCGGCTGGGGTGTTGTCCAGGCTTGACCCACTCGTCGCCCGCTCATGGTCTGGGAGGTCCCGGCCGCCTGGCATCGGTGCCATCACCGACCCGCTGCGGAAAGGACCTGAAAACCGCGACCCGCGGCGACTCGGGCCGGCGCGGCGGCAGGCGCAGGTGCGGTCGTGCGCCCACCGCGCAGCACCACCCGCAAGCCGCCACTTGTGGGGGCAAACTCCTGATCGCCGCTGGTGCTCCAGGACCGGCACGGTGCGCCAACGCACCCCTCGGCCTGCAGAATGCGGCGGACCTGGCTGCGGCCGACCTGAATGCCCTTAGCCTGGGCGGCGTGGGCCAGGGCGTTCGGAGTTCACCTGAACTCCTCCACCAGCTCCTTCACGATGAGAGCCCCGGCCGCCTCGATGAGCGCGAGATGGGAGAAGGCCTGCGGGAAGTTCCCGAGGTGGCGGCCAGTGTCGGCGTCCAGTTCCTCGGCGTACAGCCCAAGCGGCGAAGCCTCATGCAGCAGCCGTCCCATCAGGTCGCGGGCGCGCTGGTCCTCGCCGATGATCGCCAGGCCCGACACCAGCCAGAACGAGCAGATCAGGAACGTGCCCTCCTTGCCGGCCAGACCGTCGTCGGTCTCGTCGGTGCGGTAGCGCAGCACGAAGCCGTGCTCGGTCAGCTCGTCGGCGATCGCCAGCACGGTGTTGCGCATGCGCTCGTCGTCGCCTGGCAGGAACCCGAACATCGCCGCCAGCAGCGTCGAGGCGTCCAGCGCGTCGGTCTCGTAGTGCTGGCGCAGCACGCCCCGGTCGCTGACCCCGAGGGTGAGGATGTCGGCACGGATCTCCTCAGCGGTGGCGCGCCAGGCCGCGCGCAGGTCCGGGTCGCCCTGGATCCCGGCCAGCTTGGCGGCGCGGTCCAGGGCGACCCAGCACATCAGCTTGGAGGACACGTAGTGCTGCGGCTTGCCGCGGGCCTCCCAGATGCCCTGGTCGGGTTCGCGCCAGACGCGGGTGGCGCACTCGGCCTGTGCCTGGACGATCGGCCACAGCCGCCGGGGCAGGCGTTGGCTGCGGCGGGTTTGCAGCAGGATGGAGTCCAGCACCGCGCCGAAGACGTCGTTCTGGCGCTGGTCGAAGGCGCCGTTGCCGACCCGCACCGGACGCGCGTTGGCGTAGCCGGACAGGTCGTCGCGGGTCGACTCGCTGAGGTCGCGGCGGCCGTCGATGCCGTACATGATCTGTAATGCGCCGTCCTGGACGGGCTCCAGGTCGGCCACGAACTGCATGAACTCGTCGGCCTCCCAGTCCAGGTCGAGGTAGTGCAGCGCCTGCAGCGTGAAGGTCGCGTCACGGATCCAGGTGTAGCGGTAGTCCCAGTTGCGCTCGCCTCCGGGGGTCTCGGGCAGCGAGGTGGTCAGCGCGGCCACGGTTGCGCCGGTCGGCATGTAGGTCAGGCCCTTGACGGTCAGGGCCGAGCGTCGGACCGGCTCGGCCAGGGGGTGGTCGGGGAGCCTGGTGCTGCCGAGCCAACCGCGCCAGAAGCGGACGGTCGCGTCCAGGCACGCGCTGGCCTCCTCGACGTTGCCGGGCAGGGCGAGGCCGGGAGCCCACGACAGCGCGCAGTACAGCCGCTCCCCCTTCCGCAGGACGTGCCGGGCGCGGATACGATTGCCCTCGATCCCCAGCTCCATGTCGGTCTGCAGTCGCATCGTCTGGCCCGCGCCGCTGGCGTCGGCGGTGTGCCGGCTGCCGTCGACCAGCGTCCAGGTGGCCGAGGAGCGGCCGTAGTCGAACACCGGCTCACAGACCAGGTCGATCTCGGCCTGGCCGTCGATGCAGGTGGCCGTGCGCACCAGCAGGTGGTCGGCGTCGTTGTCGGCCGGTGGCCGGGTGTGCGGCGTCACCTGGTCATCGCCCTGCCGGGGCCCCATCGTCAACGCGTCACGTACCACCACCCAGCCGGTCGGGGTCTGCCAGGTCGTCTCCAGCACGTTGGTCCCGGGCTCGTAGTGCCGCGAGGCCGGGACGTTGATGCTGAACGGCGCCAGCAAGAACGAGCCGGCCCCGCGGTCCAGCAGGCTGCCGAACACGCTGGGCGCGTCAAACCGCGGCACGCAGAGCCAGTCGACCGCCCCGTCGGGCGCGACCAGAGCGCCGGTGTGGCAGTCCGACAGGAACCCGTATTCGGCGATCGGGGGGAAGGGAGACGGCATCGCCGCGCTCTGCCGCTGGTCCGGGCTCGCGCTGCCCGGCGACGCCTTGGCACCCGCTCCGGGGCGCTCGGCCTTCGCCGTGCTCATGTCGTCACCCCCGGTCGTGTCCAGGCTCTGCCGGCTGGTTGCCCGTTCATGCTCTGGGAGGTTGTGGCCGTCTGGCATCGGTGCGATCACCGACCCGCTGCGGAAAGGACCTGAAACGAAACGGTGATCGGTAGGCCCTGCTCAGTCATCTGCCGCTCCCTTCGTCCGGTGCCTCCCCGCTACGGCCACGTCCCGCGCCGAGCAATCTCGGCGAACGCTCGCAGTACCGTCGCACCGATCCGGGTGGGCCGCCTCACCCCGACAGGGTGATTCCCCCATCAACCATTCGGTGTGCGGCCTCGCCCACCCCAGTCGTCGAGCCGCACCCGACCAGCTGGACGACGCCGTTCCAGAGCGCCAGGCGTGCCGCGAGGGCCTCCTCCAGCACGCCCAATGCACCAAGCAGCAGGAACAAGATGGACAACGATGGAGCGACCAGCATCGACAGCTCCTGGACCATGATGGAGGCCAGGAGCCTCAGGTCGGCCCTGGCGTGGCGGAGCCCGTGGCCGAGGAGTCGGCGTACACGTGGGCGAGCCAGAAGACCAGCAGGGTGGCAAGGGTGGCCTCCAGGATGCGCGCGGCGGACTCGCGCCCGCCAGCGGTGGTCGCGATCGCCGCGCTGGCGACGATCGTGCCGTAGACCGCCGCCCGAGGGTTGGCGGCGAGGACCCTCGCCAGCCGGCGTGACCTGCGCATGTCTCGCTTGGGGGCGCCTTGCATGCGGCAACGGTACTGAGCCAGACCCAGGGTGTCGCGAGGCCGTACGGGCCTGGCCGCGTCTTCGGGACCGTCGTCGGCTGACCCACCCGCCTGTCGACCGCGTTTCAGGTCCTTTCCGCAGCAGGTCGGTGATCGCACCGATGCCAGACGGCCACAACCTCCCAGAGCATGAACGGGCAACCAGCCGGCAGAGCCTGGACACGACCAAGCCACGCGACAAATCACGAAAGGAGCTCGCCAATTTGTGGCTGGGTGAGCCGGGGCGGGCCATGGATCACACAAGTGCGATCGGCGATCGCCTGGGGCGGATGGTCTTGGCATGGGCAATCCGTCCGCAGACAAGCAGCTCAGACCGGCGATCGGCGCAATCCAAGGAGGAAGCATGGACTTCTCCGCAAAACTGGACCAGTTGCAGCAGCGCGTCACGGCGGCCAAGTCGGCGGTGCAGGCCGCCGCCAGCGAGTCGCGTGAGCGGCTGCGCCAGCGCATCGACCAGGCCCAGGCCGACCTGGACCAGGCCGGCAAGGACACCCGGCAGCAGGCCGACCAGACCGCCGACCGCGCCCAGAGCAGGTGGGCGCAGATGAAGGCCGACGCCGCCGCCAAGCGCGACGACGTCAAGGCCAAGATCGACAAGCGCACTCGGCAGATGGACGCCCGGGAGGCCGCCGACGAAGCGGACTGGGCAGAAGCCGACGCCGCCGACGCCCTCGACTACGCCGACTGGACGGTCGAAAACGCGCAGCTGGCCATCCTGGACGCCATCGACGCCCGCGCCTATGCCGACCAGCTGGCCAAGGCGGCGAGCTCCTAGCCCGGCCCTCGACCGGCTGGCGGGACCCGCCACGGCACAAGAGATGGCCGGCCACGCCGCCACAGGCTCCTGGGACGGTGATCGGCCCGCACGCGGCGGCAGCCAAGCGCAAGGGAGGCAGTCATGACAAGCGATACACGATCCACACCTACGGACACCCTGCGGGGCGCCTTCCGGACCGAGGCGCGAGAGGTATCAGGGGTCTGGTGGTGGTATCTGATCCTTGGGGTCCTGTGGACCTGGTTTGGCATGTACGTGCTGTCGTACCGGGTGGGCAGCCTGGCCGCGGTGGCCGCCTTCGTGGGGGCGGCCTTCCTGTTGGGCGGCATCACCCAGCTGGCGGTGGCCGGCCGGGTGCGGGAGTGGCGCTGGCTGTACATCATCGGGGGGATCTTGGGGATCGCCGCTGGGGTCCTGACCTTTGTGTGGCCGAGTATCACCCTGTACGTGGTGTCGATCCTGGTGGCCTGGTACCTGATTGTGTTCGGGATCATGCACCTGGTCAGCGCGCTGGCCGGCCCCAAGGTGAGCTATTGGTGGACTGGGCTGCTGCTGGGGGCCGCCGAGCTGGTGTTGGGGGTGTGGGCAGTGCGCTCCTGGCAGCGGTCGCTGGTGACGCTGGTGACGCTGGTGGGGGTGTGGGCGATCTTCTTTGGGGTGAGCGAGATCTTCGCCGCGTTCAGGCTGCGCGAGGCCGGCAAGCAGGCCGAGCGGCTGGCCAGCTGACTGCCGCCGAGTGGGCATCGCACCGCGCCGGCTGGTCAGTGCGCCCAGGCGGCGCCCACGCCCAAAGTGGCCACTGTTTGGCGACGAGCCCGTAGCTGCGCCTCGGCCGGGGCTGCGGCGGTGGCCTGCTCCCAAGTCGAGACGCCAGCGACCCTGCCGCGCCTGCGGCAGGGTCGCTGCGTGGGGCAAGCACCAAACAAGGAGGAGGCGTGAGCGCACGGCCGCTCCCCCCACCAGTCAACCCGGCGCTGCTGCGGCACGCCAAAGAGCGCCGGCAGAGCCTGGAGAACCGCATCGCCGACCAGATCACCCGCTTCGCCGGCTCGATGCGGTTCGTCTACATCCACATCATCTGGTTCGTCTCGTGGATCGGCTTCAGGATCGAGCACTACCCCTTCGGCCTGCTGACGATGATCGTGTCGCTGGAGGCAATCTTTTTGTCGACGTTTGTGATGATCAGCCAAAACCGCGCCGACGAAAAACGGCAGGCGCTGGCCGACCAGCAGTGGCAGACGGTCCAGGAAGAGGAGCAGCAAAACGAGGACCTGCTCCAGGTCTCCAACCAGATCCTGGAGCTCACCAGGGCGATCCATGCGATGACCGCGGCACGGGCGCCTGCCGGCCCGACCCAAACGGACGGCGGCCAGTAGATGAGCTGGTCACTGGTGTTGCCATCGACTGTCGCAGCCTGCCGCAGGCGCCGGGGCAGATCAGAGCCCCAGCGGAAACAGCGGTGGCCTGTGCTGAGCTATGGCCCCGTTCTGCCCTGTCCACCCTTGCGCGCCCTTCACGCGGCCACACACGGTGGGCTCGCGAACCGACCAGGTCGGACAGACTGGAACGGCCAGCGCGTCTGGATCCATCGCGTCAGTGGTAGCGGCGGCGGAACAGGAGGTAGGCGACACCGCCGGCGGGAATCGGCAGCCAGTAGGCGACCAGCCGGTACAGCAGCGTCGCGGCCAGCGCGTGCCCTCCGGGGACACCGGCGAGCCGGAGCGTGCCGACCAGCCCTGCCTCGACAAAGCCGAGGCCGCCGGGCGTAAACGGCAGCAGCGCGAGCAGGCCCGCGGAGGTGTAGGCCAGCAGCACCAGCGACGGTCGGGGCGTGGCCCCGACCGCCCTGAGCGCGCACAGCAACGCCAGATAGTCAAAGCCCGTGTACGCCACCACCGCCACCACGGCTGCCCTCCAGCGCCCGCCGAGGGTGGTGCGGATGAAGTCCCGATCGGCCAGCAGCTGTTGCGGCAGGCCGTCCACGTGCCGGCGCCGGCGGATGGTGTGGTTGAGCAGCCACTGGACGCCGCGGCCCACAAGCTCCAGCGGCCGATCGGTGGCAAAGGCCGCCGCACCGGCGGCCACCAGCAACAACAGCACGGCGATGCCGAGATAGGCCGCGCTGGCAAGGCCGCGGCTTATCGGCGCGCCGCCGATGATCGCCGGCAGCGCCAGCAGCGGCAGCGTCGCCATGGTCGCAAGCTGCAGGCCGGTCGAGGCGGTGAGCGCCGCTGCCGCCTTGCCGGCGTCGAACCCGGCCCTGCGCAGCATCTCCACCGCGAACGGCGTGGGCGCGCCCGGCACGAACCGGCCCACGGCGTTGCCGGCAAGCTGCGCGCAGGCGATCGGGAACCAGGCGCTGGTGCCCAGCGCGATCCGGTCCAGCTCCCACAGGCACACGTAGCTGGCCGCCTCGCAGGCCAGCACGAGCACCGCGAACGGCCAGTCCAGGTGCGACAGCGACCGCCACGACCCGAACACCGAGGCAAGCGTCGGCAGCAGCACGTACAGCGAGACCGCGGCCACCAACAGCAGCACGCCCCGCTTGACGCGCTGCCGCCAGGCGACGCCGCCCGAGGACGGCGCCCCGGACGGGCGTCCAGCCTCCTGCGCATCACCGCGACGCCCCCCGTCAGTGCCTGTGCCGTCAGTGCCCATGCCGGGAAGTGTCGCGGCGAGCCACCGACCGCGCATCGGTTGGTCTCCTCAGCCGCTGCGGTCTTCGCGCAGCGCGTCAGCGGTCTTGCCGATGCCTGCGCGCAACGCGCGGCGCCAGGGTGTCCGCATGCTTCCGCTCTCCGACGGTGAAGGCGCGGCGCTTCCCGGTCGCGAACGTCACCATCATCATCCTGGCGCTGGTTGGGAACTGGCGAGGTCGGATCTGAGGCATTCCAAGCGGCGTTGGACTGGAGGCGTTGGATGTTCCGAAAGGTCGTCGTGGCGCTCGACGGGTCCGAACAGTCCAAGAAGGCGGCAGCACTGGCCGAAGCCATTGCCCGCAGGTTTCGAAGCGACGTCCTCGTGGTGCACGTTCGAGAACTGGCCTACACCGGAGGCGGCACGTGGGATCCTGAGTGGGCGCCCGAGGTCGAAGCGTCCATGGCGGCATTGGTGCGCCGACTGACGGCCCACGGTCGCCTGGCCAGCAGCGAGATCGTGGACGCCCCCGAAGGCCACGAGGGGCACGCGATTGCCGACGCGGCGGCCAAGATCGGCGCCGACCTGATCGTCATGGGCAGCAGGGGAAGGTCAAGGGTGGCTGGTGCTGTGCTGGGCAGCGTTGCGGGCAGTGTCATCCACCACGCCTCCTGCCCCGTCCTTGTGGCCCGGTAGCAGACCGCCGCGGCCAGTGAGAAACCACTGCCACCGTCAGCTAGAACCGGTTCCCGTCGGCTCAGCAAGGATGACGAGTTCTTGCCGGTGGCCTCCGAGGAGATCATCCACCTAACACTATCCAGCTGCTGGCCCGCCGGCTTGCCAGGAGCTGACCCTTCTCAGACACGCTCTCATGGCCAGAGTCGGGCGATCCTTCAGCCGGCCTCCCGGACATGGCCTTCCCCACCCGCCGCGGGCTGGGCCGCCCGCGGGCTCGGGCCTCTTCGCCACCACGGCCCACCTGTTCTGGCCGTTGACTTTCCTGAAGAAGCCGGGCATTCTCCCCATTGTGAGAGCGCTCTCACAATGGGGAGCTGGAAATGAGGAACAGAACCTCGCGAGGTGCGCTCGCCGGCCTCGTCGCTGCCGCCGCCCTCTTCCTGCCCATGGCCGCCGCCAGCGCGGCGCCCGCCAGCGACCGGACCCTCCCGGCGGGCACGCGCTTCCTGGTGCCCGCGCCCAACCAGGGGGCGGTCCAGCAGGGCATCGACCTGCTGCGGCAGGGCCGCCTGGCCGACGCCGCCCGGCTGGCGAAGATGCTGGCGACCCCGCAGGCCGTCTGGGTCACCAAGGGCACGCCCGCCGAGGCCCGCAGGGCGGTCGAGCGGGCGGCCGCGCTGGCGGACGCGCAGCGCGCCGTCGCGGTGCTGGTGGCCTACAACATCCCGGGGCGGGACTGCGGTGGGCTCTCCGCCGGAGGGGCGCTCACCACCGCCGACTACAAGGCGTGGATCGACGGCTTCGCCGCCGGCATCGGCCGCCACAAGGCCGTGGTGATCCTCGAGCCGGACGCCCTCGGGCTGATCCCGTCGGCCTGCAACGGCGGCGCCGGCGAGCCGGGCTTCACCGACGCGGCCCGGTTCGAGGAGCTCAACTACGCGGTCGACGCGCTCGTGGCGCAGCCGAACACGATCGTCTACCTCGACGCCACCCACAGCGCCTGGCTGAACGTCCACGACGCCGCCACCCGCCTGCTGCAGGCCGGCGTGCAGCGCGCCCAGGGCTTCTTCCTCAACGCGTCGAACTTCCAGTACACCCCCAACCTGGTCCAGTACGGCACCTGGATCTCCAAGTGCATCGCCCGGATCACCGGCACGCCACCCAGCGACGACTGCCCCGACCAGTACTGGAACGGCGGCCCGCACCCCGCCCACATCGCCGACCTGCTCGGCGAGTGGACCGGCGTGGCGCTCAGCCGCTACGGCGTCTGGAGCGACACCACCGACACCCCCGAGCTGAACACCTCCGGGGAGAACACCCGCTACGCCGGCACCACCGGGACCACGCACTTCGTGGTCGACACCAGCCGCAACGGCCTCGGCCCCTGGCAGTTCCCCAGCACCTACCCCAACGACGGGGTCGCGCAGGACTGGTGCAACCCGCCGGGCCGCGGGCTGGGGGCGCGGCCGGCCGCCGCGCCGGTGGCGGACAACCCGCTGGTGGACGCCTACCTGTGGATCAAAATCCCCGGCGAGTCCGACGGCCAGTGCACCCGGGGGACGGCCGGGCCGACCGATCCAGAGTGGGGCGTCGCCGACCCGGCCGCCGGCCAGTGGTTCCCCCAACAGGCGCTGCAGCTTGCGCAGCTCGCGGACCCGCCCCTGCTCCCCCAGCGCCAGTAGGGCCGCCAGGACGCGCGGAGGCCGGCGGGAGGCCGATCCACGGTGGTCGCTCTCACCGCCGGCCCCTGCCGCACCCGCGACTTGAGCCTTTCAGCCGCCGCTCGCCTCCGCAGCATCAATGCGGGCCTATCGAGGCTCTGAACGAGTGGAGACCTCGCGATGGCTGGCGGTCCACTTGGCGTGCTCCTGCGAGATCAGGCCCTCCAGCCGCTCCGCGAGTTGGCGGTGGCGATCCTCCCCGGCATAGGGTCCAGCCTTGGCCAGGTACAGGTAGCGCTCGTGCTTGAGCGCCTCGGCGGTGGAGCGGTAGGTGATCCAGTGCTCCTGGAACTGGTACAGGTGCTGGACGCCCTCCAGCACCACGATCACCGCAGCCAGCCCACCGGTCACCCACACGGGACTGCCGATCCCGGCCACCACCGGCAGCGCGGCGCCCTCGCCTGTTTGAAGCCGACGACTATGTGCGCCTGGAGGTGGGCGGGGCGCTGCGCCGTAGCGTCCGTGTCGTCCCGGTCCTGGTCGGCGGCGCGTCCTTGCCAGCGGCGGCTGAGCTGCCCGAGGAGCTGAAGGGGCTGGACCAGCGGCAGGCCGTGGTGCTGCACGACGAGACCTGGCACCAGGACGTCGAGGGGCTGGTGCGGTCGCTGCGCGGCGAGCCGGCAGTGTCGGCCAGGCGGAGCCACCGCTGGCTGGTTGCCGCTGCGGTGGCGGTCGTGCTGGCCGTCGTGGGCGTGGCGGTGTGGTGGTGGGGGCCGGGCAACGGCGATGGATCAGGCGACGGCGCGTCGACGGAAGCGGCGGCCGAGCTCGCGGCCTGCGCGCCGGCGGCGGGAGCGGGCTGGAGTCCGATTGCGCTCAACAAGAACCCCACCGGCGAGGAAACGGTCACGGGCGGTTCGCTGCGCTTCACGGTAAAGGATGCCCCCTGGCGTGCGCGCGAGGGGAAATGGCAGGTGCTCCTTGCTACCAGCATGGAGAACGCCACATCGGAATATCAATATCACGGGGGACTGGCGCTACAACTCCCTGGTCGTCGGCCAACGGGAGTTCAAGACGACGTGCTATTCGCCCACGCCCAACCCGGTGAGCCCCAGGACGGTCGGCGACGCGCTGATCGGCTTCGAGGTCCGATGCAAGCCAGTGGGGTATATCCAGCTCATCGTTGAAAACGATAGCGCCAGGATCAGCGTCACCCCCGACAAGCTCGAACCGGGACAGTGCTGACTGGCCGGACTGCCCGGCATCCATCAGACCCAGGGCGGTTCAACATGAGTTGACACTTGGGGTGGTGGGTCGTGAGAGCGGACGCGGGGCTGTGCGCGCTGACGATCTATGCGCGGTGGCGGCGGTTGTCACATTCGCGGAGCCGGCGGTGTCTTCATGCCGCACTGGCAAACGTACAAGGAGGACACCATGACGCTACGCGTTCCGAAGGCCGAGCTCCCCGCCGAGCTCAGGGAAAACTTGATCAAGCAGTTCGATGCCGTGCCCGAACCCGTCGAGGTGGTGTGGCACAACCACAAGGTCGCCGAGGCCAGCCTGGAGTTCTCGGCCAAGGCGGGCGCGTGGGACGCGGCCGATGAGAGCCTCAAGACGTTCGCGCACATGGCCGTCGCGGCACAGGTGGGCTGCAGCTGGTGCCTCGACATCAACTACTTCCTGGCGCTGAACCAGAATCTGGACCTGGCCAAGGCGAGCCAGGTGCCGCGCTGGCGGGAGTCGGAGGTGTTCACGCCGCTGGAGCGGGACGTGCTGGAGTACGCCGAGGCCATGACGAACACGCCGACGACCGTCACCGACGAGCTGTCCGCGCGCCTGCTCGACCGGCTCGGCCCGGCGACGCTGGTCGAACTCACCGTGTTCATCGGCTTCGCCAACCTGTCGACCAGGTGCAACACGGCACACGGGATCACGTCGCAGGGCTTCTCCGATGCCTGCGAGATTCCACTGGCCGCGCGTCCGCAGATGTCCGGCGTAGCGTCGAGGTCATGACCGAGGACCCGTTCGTCGCCCTTCGCAGCCTGCTGTTCACGGTCGCCTACGAGATGCTCGGGTCGGCGGCCGACGCGGAGGACGTGGTGCAGGAGTCCTGGCTGCGGTGGGCCGACGTCGACCAGTCGCAGGTGCGTGACCCACGGGTGTACCTCATCCGGGTCGTCACGCGGCAAGCGCTCAACCGCCTGCGCACGCTGTCGCGCCGCCGCGAGGACTACGTCGGCGAGTGGCTGCCGGAACCGCTGCTGACCAGCCCTGACGTCGCCGAGGACGTCGAGCTGGCGGAGAGCGTCTCGATCGCGATGCTGACCGTGCTGGAAACGCTCGGGCCGGCGGAGCGGGCGGTGTTCGTGCTCCGCGAGGTCTTCGGGATGCCGTACGGCGAGATCGCCGAGGCCATCGGGAAGTCCGCGGCCGCGGTGCGGCAGATCGCGCGGCGGGCACGCGAGTATGTGGCGGCTCGGCGGCCGCGGGTGCAGGTGAGCCGGTCGGAGCAGCAGGCGGTGGTGGAGCGGTTCCTGGCCGCGTTGCGAACCGGGCAGTTGCAGGAGCTGATGGAGATCATGGCGCCGGACGTGGTCCTGATCGCTGATGGTGGTGGGCTTGTGGCCGCCGCTCGGGCCCCGATCCGCGGGGCCGAGCTCGTGGCGAAGTTGCTCGCGCGCGCGAACCGGGTGGTGGCCGCGTTCGAGACGACGACGGTGTGGCTCAACGGCGCACCTGCGGCCCGGATCGAAACCGACGGCCAGCAGGCCGCGGTGAGCCTCACGGTGGAGAACGGGCGGGTCACCCGAATCTACGCGGTAGCGAATCCGCGGAAGCTGACGCGGCTGGATGAACCGACCGAGCTCGCCAGGTAAACCCGCTGCTGCTAGGAATTGCCGCATTTCCACTACGTTACCTGATCCCTCCTTGCTCATAACATCCCACGCCTCGCCTGCCGGAAGTCGTGGCGTATCACGCCGAAAATAATGAGAGCAAGGAGACAGACGAACCCCAAGATGAAGCGACGGATACCCGGAACTGTACTGATCAAGTCCTCGGGCTTCTCAGCCCTGTCCCAATCGACTTTGAATTGAGATTCAAGAGGAACAGGTCCGCCATAGCCTGGTGGATTGGCTCCGCCGACTGGAGTATCGAACTCTACGAAATCTGTGTGTCGACGTGGCAGGGCGAACGGGTCAACTATTGAATCATGATTTGTGTCATGCGTGCCTATAGCCCTGAATCCCAAAGGGGGGTAATCCTGATATTGACTGCTTGCGCAGATCCGTTGTTGACCACAGTGGCCTTCGCTTTCCGATACTCGGCAGCCTGGAGTCTTTGCAATGCTATAGTGATTTGATGGGCATCAAGATGGCCTCTGTCTTCTTTGTTCTTCCAGAGAAGACTGCGGACATAGAAGCGCCCCGTTCCCAGCACGAGACCCGGATCGTCGCAGTTGGCTTTGGGAAATACCTGTAGGATCATTTTTCGAATCTCTTGATCCCGGCATAGGGCTGGGGCAAGAAGTTCGCCTTGAGTGATATTTGCCCCGATGTCCAGATCTTGACCGTTTTGATTATTGTAACCAGTAGCAATCTCCTTTACGACACTCGGCAAGGTCTCGCCTTGAATTTGGTAAGCGCGTTGAAGCGCATTGATATTGATAAAGACTGCCGAATGAGTTATCATCTGCACATCTGGTCTGAAGAAGAGAAACTCGACCGCAACAATCGCGGCCACCACGCCCGCGGCCTTGAAGAGCAGGTCGCCGATATCGGTTGCCCCCTCAATCGTAATCCACCTATCAAGATCGTCGCGCCAGGCACGAGTGCGATCTCGCCTGGTTTTAATAGCCTCTCGCGATCTCGTTATTATATTTCGGGCCATTGTCTGACCCTCTCATTACTGAATCGCGTTGCTCAACATGGCTCTCTTTTCAAGAGCAGTCTGCTGCTCTGCGCATAGCACTTCATTCCTGACGAGACTGCTCCGGTGCTATATGGCCCTCGTCAAAATGGCACCGACGAAGGGCAACCGCTCGCATACGTCCCTGCCCTGGCGCGCGAACGTGGCCGAACGCCTCGCAGCCAACGTTTTCTGAGCATCCTCGAACGCCAGGTAAGCCCCCCAGTTAACGTACCCCCCATAGCTCCCCCCTTGGCCCAGAGGGAGGATTCACTCACATACTTCGACTACTATGCAAGCATGGCTGAATTGCTCGCTTAGTCCATATCCGGCGAACCACCCGCCGATCCTTGATGTCGTCGTTCGTTCGGCGAAGGGGTTGCTCCGTTCGGCGGCCGGGCGCCGTCGCGGCGGTCATGACCTGTGCGACGGCTCGAAACGCATCGCCGCCACAGGGTCCAAAGCTCGCGGCGACGCCCCTCGGGTGAGCGGCACCTCCCCGCCGAGACGAGCTGGCGCGCGCCGTCCCAGCCACTCATCCCCGCGAGCGGCACCCTCGCGGACGGCCGTGGCACTCCTCGACGAGGGTGTTTGGGCGTTACTTGAGCTGGAAGCTTGGCGGCTCGCGGGCCAGATGGTACGAAAGGTGACGTGTCGTACCTGTCGAGTCTTCCGGCGCCTGACCGCCGCTACCGGATCCTGCTGGTGACGTCCAGCGGCGGCGTGCTGCTCGACCTGCTCGGCCTGTGTGCCTGGTGGTCACGGCACGAACCGGTCTGGGCGGCTGTGCCCGCCGCCGACACCGAAACGGTCCTGGCCGGCCAGCGAGTCCACTGGGTGCGGGAGCAGGTGGCCGCCCGGCCGCTGGGTCTGGTCGCCGCGACCTGGACGGCCTGGCGGATCCTCAGCCACGAGCGACCCGACCTGCTGGTGTCGGCCGGGAGCGGCGTAGCCATCGGTTTCTTCCTCGCCGCCAAGGTCCGCGGCGTGCCCGCGCTCTGGCTGGAGACGCTCAACCTGGTCATGGCGCCCGGCCTCGCCAGCCGGGTGTGCTCCCGCCTGGCCGCCCGGGTGCTCGTGCAGCGGCCGGAGCAGCTTCGCCTTCGGCCAGGCGCCGTCGTCCTCGGAGACCTCTACTGACATGGCCAACGTGCTCGTCACCGTCGGAATGGGTCGCTGGCCGTTCGACCGGCTTGTCGCAGCTATCGACCAGCTCTGCCCGGAGCACCAGGTCTTCGCCCAGATCGGGACCGCCAGGGTCCGGCCGTCCTGCCCGCACGCTGCCTTCGTGCCGTATTCGGAACTGCTGGACCGGATCGCCGCGGCCGACGTGGTGGTGACGCATGCCGGCAACACCGTCCGGCTCGCCCAGCGAGCCGGCAAGGTGCCGATCGCGGTGGCCAGGGAGGCGCGCAGGGGTGAGATGGGCAACGATCACCAGGTCGCCTTCCTCCAGGAGGAATCGGCCTCCGGTCGAGTCGTCGCGGTCTGGGACGTCTCCCGGCTCGGCTCGATGGTCAGCGAGCACGCGGCCGTCGAGGCGCGCCTGATCGCCGACCGTCCATTGCCCCCGGTGGTCGACCCGGCCCGGCTCATCGCTGTGCTGGACGCCATGTGCGTGGAGCTTGTGCCGTGACCAGGATCACGGTGGCGAACCCGTTTCAGGAGCACCCGGTGCGGCGCTACGCCTTCGCCTGGGATGCGCTCGCCGAGCGCACGGGCCGTCACCTCGACGTTGGCTGCGGCAATGGCGAGTTCGTCGGTGTGCTGTCCGCCACGACCGGTCTGGACTGTCCGACGAGCTCCCTGGGGATATGTCGGTGGGCCGGACCGAGCACACCAACTATCGGAGCACGGAGTTGGTGGCCCGGGTGGAGAAGGCCGGCTTCCAGGTCCCTGGCCTGCTCGTCGGCGGGCGGCCGCGGGCACTGCTCGACCGCATGGTCCTGGCCGACGGGCGGCGGTTCAGTTCGGCCAACCTGTTTCTGCTGGCAAGGAGGATCCCATGACGCCGAGCGAGGCAGTCAGGCTGAGCAGGTTCTTCGGGGCGCTCGCGGTCAAGGAGCATTTCCTCCCTCGGCTGCACGTCCGACCGCTGGTCGGCGAGCTGTTCCTGACCGAGAACTGCAACCTGCGCTGCATCAGCTGCAACTGCTGGCGTGGGACTACCAGAGACGAGCTCACCACCGACGAGTGGCGGGATGTGATCGCTCAGCTCGCGACGCTGCGCATGCACAAGCTGAACTTCACCGGCGGAGAGCCGCTCATCCGCCCGGATGCGGTGGAGCTGATCGGCTTCGCACGCGACCTGGGGATTCGCCACCTGCACGTGAACACCAACGGCATCCGGCTCACCGGCCCCATGCGGACGGCACTGCTGGACGCGGGCGTTCGCAGCTTCAACGTCTCCGTCGACGGGCCGAACGCGCTTGTCCATGACCGCATCCGAGGGCGCCTGGGCGCCTTCCACACCACCGTCGGCCATCTGCGCGAGCTGCTCGACGACCGCGAGCGCCTCGGCCTCAAGGTGCGGCTGAACTTCACGGTCATGCGAGAGAACCTGAGCTACCTCCCCGATATCGCGGCGCTTGCTCAAGAGCTCCGCGTGCAGCTCTATCTGAACCTCGCGACCGATCGGACGTTCCTGTTCCGGGCGCCCGGCGTCGCCGAGCAGGCGGCTGTCGACCTGACCGAGCTCGGCGAGGCCATGGCTCGGCTGGAGCTGATCGCCCGGGCCAACCGTCGCTGGCTGCCACGCTACTCGGACCTCGCCTATGTGCGGCGGCACTTCACCGAGCTGGTCCAGCGCGATCTGCCGTGCGCCGAGTCGCAGCTCAAGCTGATGATCCATTCCCGCGGGGAGATCGGCGGCTGCTGGGGCCACGATCCAACCTTGAACGTGCGCGAGCGGCGGATCGCCGACGTGATCGAATCCCCGCAGTACCGCGACGAGCACGCCAGACTCTTCCGCAAGGACTGTGTCGGCTGCGGCAGCAACTACAGCCTCAACCTGCGCTGGCGGCCATCGAGCTACCTGGCGGACGCGCTCTGGCGCGCCCGTGCCCGCGACCTGGGGACGCGCTGATGCGCTCCAGCGTGCCGCTGTTCGACGCGCTCGCTGCCGGCTATGACGAGCACTTTCAGGCCACCCACCGGCGCGCCTACGACGACCTCGCCTGGGAGCGGGTCAGCGCCCTGCTCCCGCCGCCGCCGGAGCTGGTGATCGACGCCGGGTGCGGCGTAGGCCGCTGGGCTCGGCGCCTGGTTGGCCTCGGATACCAGGTGGTCGGCCTCGAGCAGGCCCCCGCGATGGTCGCGGAGCTGCGCCGGCGCCCGGTCGGTGACGGCTTCACACTCGTAGAAGGGCCGATGGAGACGGCAGCGCTTCCCCAGCCGCAAGCTGGTATGGCACTCGCCATGGGTTCGCTGCAGTACACCGCGGACCCGGCCGCCATGCTCGCCCGCATGGCCCGGTGGGTCCGCCCCGGCGGGGTGGTCTGTGTGCTCGTGGACTCGCTGGTCGCGCTGGTCCTCGAGCTCCTCCGCGAGGGTCGGACCGAGGAGGCGCTGGAGCGGCTGCAGAGCCGGCGCGGCCTTTGGGTGCAGGGCAGCCAAGCCGCCGATCTGCACCTCTTCGACCGGGCCGGGCTCGCGCAGCTGATGGCCGCCGCCGGTCTGGAATCCGTCCGAGTCGCCGGCCTGCTCATCTCGGCCAGCGCGCTCGGGCGTGACGCGCTCGCTGCATGTCTTGCCGCCGACCCCGACGGGCAGCTGGCCTTGGAGCGGGCCCTCGCCGCCAACCCGGTGATGGCCGACACCGGCAAGCAACTGTTTGCCAGCGGGCGCCGCCCGGCGGCCGCCACCCGTCGGGCGTAGCCCGGTCAGACGAGACAGCGCTCCAGGGCGAGGACCACCCGCTCAGCGTCGGCCGCGGTGAGCTCCGAGGACATGGGCAGCGCGAGCGCCTCGGCGTCGAGCCGGTCGGTGACCGGCAGGTGCTCGGCGCCGGGATCGAGCTCGTGACGGTGGAGGGCACGGAAATACGGTTTGGTCCCCACCCCGAGGCACGCCAATTCGGCAGCCAGCGCCTTCCTGTCGGGTACCCGCATCACGAAGTGCGTCCAGTTGTGGCGGTTGCCGGGGCGGACCAGCTGCGTGTCGACGCCGAGCGCGCTCGCCGCCTCCAGGTATACCGCCGCGACCCGCTCACGGCGCCGGATCATGTCGTCCAGGATGGCGAGCTGGTCCAAGGCGACGACAGCGTGCAGCTCATGCATGAGCTCCGAGGGAACCCAGCCCGCCGCCGGCGGCAATCGCGTGCCGGCGGGGAGCACCACGGCGCCACCTGCCCCGCCCGCCGACAGGACCTTGGCGAAGCTCATCGAGAATGCGTGGGCCGCGGCCTGGTTGGCCAGGGGTCGCCCCTGGCAGACGCTGCCCAGGGCCGCCGCCGAGTCGGCCAGCAGCGGCACCCCGGCAGCGTCGCAGACCGCCCGCAGCGCCGGGTAGTCGCAGGGGTTGCCGAACGTGTCCACGCACACGACCAGGGCGATCGGCTCGGCGGCGAGTGCGGCCGCAACGGCGGCTGGATCAAGCGTCCAGGTCGCGTCGTCGACGTCGACAAACCGCAACCGGTAGCCAAACTGCGCAAGAACCTCGGCGGTGGCTGGGAAGGTGAATGACGGAAGCGCGGCGGCCTGGCCTGGCCTGGCTGGGCCGGCGGCGGCGACGGCGAGGCGCAGGGCCGCCGTCCCCGAGCTGGTCAGGTGCAGCTCGTGACGCTCGTCCAGCTCCAGCTTCAAGAAGAGTTGTTGGGCGAGCTCGCTGGACCAGCGGTTGCCATGCTTCAAGGAGCCGCTCCACAGACAGGCCTGCTGGCGGTCGCAGACCTCATCGGGCCGAGCTGGTCGCGGAGGCAGGACCACGGGCAGCAGCGGGTGGAACAACGGTCTCTGGTCGGCGCGCAGGTCCGCCGCGAATTGGGCCAGGTCCGGGCCTGGCTCTGCGATGTGGATACCGGCGGCCGCCAGCCGGCGCGTGTCCACGATCCCGCAGGAGTCCGGGACTGGAGCTGACAGCCGCTCGATGGGAGCGGTGGACCCGCACGCGGCCAGGACCCGCAGAGCCAGCTCCTCCAGCGGCACGGGCTGCGAGCCGACGTTGAAGATCCCTGGACCGACGCCGGCGAGCAGGACCCGGCCGACCTCGGCGACAGGCAGGAAGCTGCGCTCGATCCCAGCGGTCACCTTGAGGGGTCGACCGGCGAGGGCGGCCCGGACGAGCCGGGCGACCACCCGCTCCTGGCCGACGCCATAGGTATTGGCCAGACGGAGCACGGTGAGCCGGGCGGCGCCGGCCTGCTCGAGGATCCGTTCCTGAGCAAGCTTGGCCATCGCGTACACCCAGCGGCCGGTCGGATCGGCGTCGGCCAGGCGGCGGCACAGCGCGGCGGCGCGCCAGGGCGGGCAGGGGGCATGGGCGAGCAGCTTGGCGTCGTCGCACCAGGCGGCCAGCTCCGCCGCGGTCCAGGGCAGCACCGGCTCGGTGTCCTCCCTGAGCGGCCCCGGTGCGGCGCCGTAGATCTCCACGGAGGAGAGCAAGGTGACCTCCCGCCCGGCCAGGGCGGGAGCCAGGCGGGCCGTCGCCAGCGGCCCGTCGAGCGCGAGCATCCAGGGCCAGCGGGGCCGCGGATCACCGGACCCGAACATGAGCACCAGATGGCCGTTGGGCAGGTCGAGGTCATCGGTCAGGAGGTCCCGTTGGATCCAGATCACATCGCCGGTCTGGTCCCGCGGAGCGTGGCGGTCCACAGCCACAACCTCCGCGCCGCTGGAGCACAGCATGCGACTGACCGCGGTGCCGATGAAGCCGCATCCGCCGATAAGCACGAAACGCGCCTGCCGGGCTTCGCGCTCTGGGCGGTGTCTCTCCAGGTCCCGTCCTCTTGGAGTCGTCACGAGCAAGTTCGATCCAGGTGGGCACGGGCCCACGCTCCGCGGATCGCCCTGGCACGGTATCACGTGCTGCGGCATATGGGGGTTTCTGTTCCGTATGGAAGGCAATAGCATCATTGCATGCAGCCGATGACCCCACCCGATCCTCTGCCGCGCGTGAGCGTCGTCATCCCCACCCGAGACCGGCCCAGTCTGCTGCGGCGTGCGATCCAGAGCGTCGTGGACCAGCGCTATCCGGGCGAGATCGAGTGCGTGGCCGTCTTCGATCAGAGCGAGCCGGAGGACGTCGAGGTCCAGCTACCCGAACGGCGGTCGCTACGGGCCATCGTGAACGATCGAACGCCCGGGCTGGCCGGCGCGCGCAACGCCGGCGTGCTGTGCTCCTCCGGCGAGCTGGTCGCCTTCTGCGACGACGACGACGAGTGGCTCCAGGGCAAGCTCGCTGCGCAGGTGGAGATCTTCCAGACCAACCCGCAGGCCGCCATAGTGGCCTGCGGAATTCTCATCCGCTACGGCGACCGCGAGGTGCGCCGTCTGCCGCCGGCGGGTTCAGTCGTCCTGGAGCAGCTTCTGCGGGACCGGTTGATGGAGATCAACCCGTGCACGATCCTGGTGCGGCGCGGGGCGATGCTCGGGCCAATTGGGCTGGTGGACGAGGACATCCCTGGCGGCTATTGCGAGGACTACGAGTGGCTCCTACGAGCGGCGACGGTGACGCCGATCATGATCGTGTCCAGACCACTCGTGCGGATCAATTGGCACACAGCTTCATTTTTCGCCGATCGTTGGCGGACCATCATCCAGGCCCTCGTCTACCTGCTGGACAAGCATCCCGAGCTCGGCCGGAACCCCGCGGGGAGGGCACGGATCGAAGGGCAGATCGCTTTCGCCCACGCCGCGCTCGGCGAGGGCGGGGCCGCCCGCCAGTGGGCCGCCCATGGGCTCAGGGCCAACTGGCGTGACCCGCGGTGCTACGCGGCCCTCGCAGTGAGCACCGGGCTCATCAGCGCCGAACGGGTCGTGCACCTGGCGCACTCCATCGGAAGGGGTGTGTAGTCGCCCGGTAGATCGACGTCCTGGCCTGGAGATCAGTGCAGCACCCACTTGACCGTGTTCGCCCCCTGACCCGCCTATCTCGCCAGGCCGGCGAGGAGGGGCTCGCGTACCGCAGCGCGAAGACGGTGTGCACCACGCTCCACGACAGCACCACGCTGCCCAGGCTGAGCCCGGCCAGCAGGCTCTCGGCGGCGC
>DASVXQ010000572.1:0-2356 GCA_036392615.1 Actinomycetes bacterium
GGCGGTGCGGACGGCGGCCAGTTCGGTGACCACGGCGCCGGCGCCGTTCGTCCCAGGGACCGGCGCCGGCGGCAACGGCGGCGGCAACGGCGGCGGCGGGGCCCCGGGCGGAAGCGGCGGCGCTGGCGGGTCCTCGCTGAGCGGCGGGTCGGTGCGGCTGCCCGACCGGGTCGACGGCCTGGACCGCCTGGAGCTGAACGAGCCCGGCTTCCTCGACGGCCAGCAGGGCATGCTCGACATGGTCACCCGGACCGGGGCGATCGACGGCTGGGGCGTCGGCGCCTACGGCCACGACGCCAGCGAGCCGAGGTTCGTGCTGCTGGTGGTCAAGGCCAAGGAGACCGGCACCGCCGGCATGCTCGCCGGGGCGATGACCGACAGCATCCGCAACAGTCTCGGCGGCGACCTGTCCGATCCGACCCCGTTCACCCGCGACGGCGTGCGCTACGACTGCTCCAGGGGGCAGGTCGGCAACCTCTGCTCCTTCCAGGACGGCGCGCTGATCGGCATCGGCTTCGGCCGCGGCGGCGGGCTGGCGCAGCTCAGCCGGCTGACCGCCGACGCCCGCCACGGCGTGCGGAGCTGAGCGGGCCGCTTCAGGGGACGAGCCCGTCCAGCGCCGCCTCAACGCGCTTGAGCGCCACCTCAGCCGGCACGTCCGGGGAGCCGATCTCCGGGTCGTAGTTGAAGTCCAGGAAGACCTCGGTGACGCCCTGCTCCCGCAGGGTGTCGAGGTCGGCGCGCAGCTCCTCCAGCGAGCCGGTGAGCGGCCGCCGCCCGGCTCCCCCACCCTCGGGGCGCAGCCGCAGCGGCCCGCGGCAGACGAAGCGCAGCGCGGCCGGGTTCCTGCCGGCCGCTTCGGCGGCCTGGCGCACCACCGCAATCGACTCGCCGATGTGGGCCAGGTCGGCGCCGCTGGACGAGGCCCAGCCGTCGGCGATCCGCCCGGCCCGCTCCAGCGCCGGCCGCGCGGCGCCGCCGAGCAGCAGCGGCGGGTGCGGCCGCTGCATCGGCTTGGGCTCCATCCGCGAGCGCGGGATCTCGTAGAACTCGCCGTGGAACTCGACCACGTCCTGGGTCCAGAGGGCGCGCACCGCGGCGACGAACTCCTCCGCGCGGCGGCCACGCTCGGAGTACGGCGCGCCGGTGGCGGCGTACTCCTCGTGCATCCAGCCGATGCCGAGCGCCACGTCCAGCCGGCCGTCGCTGACCGCGTCCAGCGTGGCCAGCTGCTTGGCCAGCAGCGGCGGCGAGAAGAAGGGGATGTTCAGCACCGACAGGCCCAGCCGGATGCGGCTGGTCTGGCCGGCCAGGAACGCCAGCGGCACGACCGCGTCGTGGACGCTGCGGTAGACCTCCAGCCCGGCCCGCTCGCCCGGGTGCTCCGGGACCAGCAGCCGCTGGAAGGTCCACGCCGAGTGGTAGCCGAGCTCCTCCGCGCGGCGCACCACCCGGACCATGCTGGCCGGCGTCGCCCACGCGCCGGCCAGCGGCACCCCGATCCCGATCAGCAAGCCCGTCACCGCCCTGTCATCCGCCCAGATCCGACGGCTCTGGACGTTACGTCAGCGGGAACGGTGGCTGCCACCACGGCGGCGGGTCGGCGACCTCGATCCGGTCGACCCACTTGACCCACCAGAACCCGCGCCGGCCGGGCGCCACGATCCTCGCCGGGAAGCCGTGGCCGGGCGCCAGTGGCCGGCCGCCGGCCCGGGTGGCCAGCAGCAGCCGGCGCCGCTCGTCCAGCGGGAACCGCCGGGTGTAGCCGGTGGCCGAGCCGACCGCCAGACTGCCGCGCCCGGCGGCGGCTCCCTCCGGCAGCAGCCGGTCCAGCCAGGCGCCCTCCCACTCCTGCTCGGCGTACCAGCCGCCGGTGCAGTCGATGGTCGCCCGCAGCCGGTCCCCGAAGGCGGCCAGCTCGGCGTAGCTCCACTCCCGCACCCGCCCGCCGGCGCTGACCCGCAGCCGCCAGCCGGCGGGGTCGACCTGCGGCACCGGGTCGTCGAGCCACTGGGTCACCGGCATGGCCGCCGGGTCGCCCGACCCGGCCGCGAACGAGCCGGTGAAGCGGCGCCCCCGCCCCGGCAGGCGGGCGAGCCGCTGCAATCCCTCGGTGGCGGCCCAGGCGAGCCCGGCGGCGCCCGCGAGCGCGCCGGCGCGCAGCAGCACCCGGCGGCTCGCGTCGGTGCGGTGCGGCCGCTGCGGCCGGGCGAGCAGGTGCCACAGCGCCAGCGGCACCGCGGCCAGCGCCGCGCCGACGTGCAGCTGCATGGCGCTGACCGGGCCGAGCTGGCGCAGCAGCCCGCTGGAGTGCGCGAACCCGCTGAGCAGCGCGACCAGCAGCAGCGCCGCGAGC
>DASVXQ010000573.1:0-9790 GCA_036392615.1 Actinomycetes bacterium
CCGTCGAGGCGCCACCCGCCGTGGCGGGGCGGGGGGCCGCTGGCGTCGGGCACGGTGGAGGCCGAGGTGAACGGCTCGCTGCGCGACAGGTCGTCGAAGAACAGCTTGGTGCCGTCGAAGCCGGCCACCTGCCCGGCGGCCTGGTAGGCGGCGAGCTGCTGGGTGAGGCCGAGGTCGAGGTCGAACGACAGCCCGAAGGCCACCAGCTTGCCGACCACCAGGCTGTCGACCGGAGTCCACGGCTGGAATCGGGTGAGGTGCAGCGCGGCGTACTCGGGCGGCAGCGGGCGCGCCGCCACGTAGGCGTTGACACCGGCGGCGTAGGCGGCCAGCGCGTCGCGGCCGGCGGGCGAGATCACCGCCAGCGACCGCTCGGCGGCGCGGCGCAGGCCGATGGTCCGCAGCTGCACGTCGCTCGGCAGCGCCGCCGGGCCGAGCAGCTCTGCCAGCGTGCCGCTCGCCTGGCGCCGGCTGGTGTCCATCTGGAACAGCCGGTCCTCGGCGTGCACCCAGCCCTGGAGGAAGTACAGCCGGTGGTGGTCAGGGGCGCTGACGTGCGCGATGCCGAAGCGGTCCCGGGTGATCCCGGCCGGCTCACCGTGGCCGGCGGGCACGGCCGCACTGCTGGGGACCATGGCGGCCAGCGGCAGCAGAAGGAGGACGAGAGCGGCAATCACGGCGCGTCGCATCGGGCGATCCCTCCCCGCCGGCTCCCACACAGCCGCCACGGCGCGGTTGCCGTCGTCCGGCATCAGGAGACTAACCGAAGGAACGGGCATAGAGTAAGAGGTACCCGTGTTTCGGGTATTCCGGACGATCGCGCGAACAGTTGCGGCACGGGAAGGTCACGAACGAGCCTCGATGGCTACCATCGCTCTAGTTGGTGCCGCCACGGGGGGAACAACCAGCACCATGCGAATGCCAGACACGCTGTCGGGGGCGCGGCCCGCGCTGGAGCGGCTGAAGCCCGCGCTGGAGCGGCTGAAGCGCCCGCTGCCGCTGACCATCGCCCTGCTGGTGGCGGCGAGCATCGGCCTGGGCGCGGCGACGCTGGCCGGCGCCTTCTCCGACCAGGGCGTCCCTGGCCTGGCCGGTCGGCGCGGCCCCGCCACCACCGCGCCGCTGCCGGCCGTGTCCCTGAAGCTCTCGCCGGGCGACAAGGCCAGCGGCGTGCGCCCCGACGCCCACGCCAGGGTGACCGCCAGCGGCGGCAGCATCCGCTCGGTGCGGCTGACCGGGCCCGACGGCAAGGTCGTCGCCGGCCAGTTCGCCAAGGGCCACCGCGGCTGGACCAGCAGCGGCCTGCTGTCGCTGTCGAGCCGCTACCGGATGTCGGTGGTCGGCGTGAACCCCAGCGGCGTGGTCACCCGCAAGACCAGCAGCTTCACCACCCTCGAGCCGGCCGCCGTACTGTCCGCCTCGGTGATGCCGCTCGACGGCGAGACCGTCGGGGTGGGCATGCCGATCGCGATCTTCTTCAACCAGCCGGTGGCCAACCGCGCGGCGGTCGAGCGGAAGCTCGAGGTCACCAGCACCCCCAAGATCGTCGGCGGCTGGCGCTGGTTCAACGACAAGGAGGTCCACTACCGGCCCAAGGCCTACTGGCCGAGCGGCACCAGGGTGCGCCTCCACGTCGGCATCGCCGGGATCGACGCCGGCAACGGCGTCTGGGGTGGCAGGAGCCGCGACATCGGCTTCACCATCGGCCGGCGCCACATCAGCGTGGTGAACGTCAACAGCCACCAGATGAAGGTCACCTCGAACGGCAAGACGGTGAAGACCTTCCCGATGAGCGCCGGGCGGCCCAAGTACCCGACCACCAACGGGATCCACTTCACCCTGGAGAAGGCCAAGACGGTGACCATGGACTCGGCCACCGTGGGCATCCCCAGGGACTCGCCCGACGGCTACTTCGAGACGGTGCACTGGAACGTGCGCATCTCCAACACCGGCGAGTTCGTGCACGCGGCACCCTGGTCGGTGGGCTCGCAGGGCTCCGCCAACGTCTCCCACGGCTGCGTCAACCTGTCGGTCGCCAACGCCACCTGGTTCTACAACTTCAGCCAGCGCGGCGACATCGTGCAGGTGGTCGGCTCGCCCAAGAAGCCCAACGACTGGGCGCTCGGCGTGGTCGACTGGAACATGCCCTGGAGCCAGTGGATCTCCGGCAGCGCCCTGCACTGACCGCCGGCGCCTCCGCTACGGGCGGCCCCCGGCCGGGCCGCCGGCGGCGAAGTCCCAACCACCGCCCTCGGCGAACGCCTTGAGCACCCGGCGGCTGACCACCATCCGGTGGACCTCGTCGGGACCGTCGTACAGCCGCGCGGCCCGCGCCTGCTGGTACATTTCCGACAGCGGGGTGAGGTCGGTCAGCCCCATGGCGCCGTGCACCTGGATGGCCCGGTCGATCACGTCGTGGAGCACCTTGGCGGCATAGAACTTGATCACCGAGATCTCCACCCGCGCCTCGTCGCCGCGGTCGATCTTGTCGGCCGCGTCCAGGGTCATCAGGCGGCACGCCTGGATCTCGGCGGCCGAGTCGGCGACCCAGTTCTGCACCGTCTGCTTGTCGGCCAGCGGCCCGCCGAACGCCTCGCGTTCCAGCGCACGCCTGCAGAGCAGCTCGAAGGCCCGCTGCATCTGGCCGAGCCAGCGCATCACGTGGTGGATGCGGCCGGGACCGAGCCGCTTCTGGGCGATCCGGAAGCCGTCGCCGCGCTCGCCGAGCAGGTTGCCCCGCGGCACCCGCACGCCCTCGAAGCGCACCTCGCAGTGGGTGTTCCAGCCCCTGCCGCGGTGGCCGAACACCGGGATGGCCCGCACGATCTCGACCCCCGGCGCATCCGCCGGCACCACGATCTGCGACATCCGCCGGTGCGGCGGCTGGTCCGGCTCGGTGACCGCCATGACGATCGCGAAGGCCGCGCCCTCCGCGCCGGAGCTGAACCACTTGTGCCCGTCGATCACCCACTCGTCGCCGTCCAGCACCGCGCTGGTGCGCAGGCCGGTCGGGTCGGCGCCGGACACCTCCGGCTCGGTCATCGCGAAGAACGAGCGGATCTCGCCGGCCACCAGCGGCGCCAGCCAGCGCTCGCGCTGCTCGGGCGTGCCGAACAGGTGCAGGATCTCGGCGTTGCCGGCGTCGGGCGCCTGGCAGCCGAACACCAGCGGGGCGTAGTGGCTGCGGCCGATGACCTCGTTCAGGTACGCGTAGGGCAGGAAGCCGAGCCCGCTGCCGCCCGCCTCCGGGCCGATGTTGGGCGCCCACAGCCCGGCCGCCTTGGCGCGCGCCCGCAGGTCCTTGAGCAGCGCCTCGGCCTCGTCGTCCTCGCGCGCCAGCAGCCGCTCGTTGGGATAGACGTGCTCCTCCATGAAGGCGCGCACCCGCTCGCGCGCGTCGCGGATCTGGGGTGTCATCCCGAGCTCTCGCATGGCGGCCCTCCGGGGGGCTGGACGTGGCAGTGTTCCCTATGCTGCCCCAAGCGGAGCAACGAGGGGAGAGGCGGAGGCGCCATGCACGCGCTCGAGAACGGCATCCTGCTGATCGTGGTGGTGGCCGCCGGCACGGTGGCGGCGCGGCGGCTGCGGGTGGAGCCGTCGATCCTGCTGGTGCTGGTCGGCGTGGCGCTGTCGATGGTCCCCGGGGTGCCGCGGTTCCACCTCGACCCCCAGCTCGTGCTGGTGCTGATCCTGCCGCCGCTGCTGTACGCGGCCGCGTCGCGCACCTCGGTGCCCGCCTTCCGCGCCAACCTGCGGCCGATCCTGTTCCTGGCGGTCGGGCTGACGCTGTTCAGCACGGTGGTGGTCGGGCTGGTGGCGCACGCGGTGGTGCCCGGCCTGCCGCTGGCGGCCGCGCTGGCGCTCGGCGCGATCCTGGCCCCGCCCGACGCGGTCGCCGCCACCGCGATCGCGCGGCGCACCGGCCTGTCGCGCCACGTGGTCACCGTGCTGGAGGGCGAGAGCCTGCTGAACGACGCCACCGCGCTGGTCGCCTACCGGGTGGCGGTCGCCGCGGTGGTCAGCGGCATCTTCTCGCCGCTGGAGATGACCTGGCGGTTCGCCCTGGCCAGCGTGGGCGGCGCGGTGGTCGGCCTGGCGGCCGCGCTGCTGGTCGGCTGGCTGCGCCGGCACGTCGACGACCCGATGATCGACAACACCCTGTCGCTGGTGGCGCCGTTCGCCGCCTACCTGCCCGCCGAGGCGATCGGCGGCTCCGGCGTGCTGGCGGTGGTGGTCACCGGCCTGTACCTCGGCTATCAGGCGCCGCTCACCATGACCGCGGCCTCGCGGCTGGTCAGCGACTCGGTCTGGAAGGTGGTCGAGTTCCTGCTCCAGGGGGTCGTGTTCCTGCTCATCGGGCTCCAGCTGCGGGAGGTGCTGGCCGGCCTGCGCGGCTACGACCCCGCGGTGGTGCTGGTCGCCGCGGTGGCGGTGACCGCCGCGGCGGTCGGCGCTCGCTTCGCCTGGATGTTCCCGGTCTCCTATGCGACCAGGCTGCTGTCGCGCGCCCGCGACCGCGGCCCGCGCAAGTCGTGGCGCGACATCGTGGTGGTCTCCTGGGCGGGGATGCGCGGGGTCGTCTCGCTGGCCGCCGCCTTCGCCCTGCCGCTGACGGTCCGCTCGGGCGCGCCCTTCCCGCAGCGCAACCTGCTGCTGTTCCTCACCTTCGTGGTGATCGGCGAGACGCTGGTCCTCAACGGCCTCACCATGCCGGCGCTGATCCGACGGCTGCACGTCGCCGGACCCGACCCCACCACCGACGCGCTCCAGGAGGCCTCCGCCCAGCACGAGGCCGCCAGGGCCGCGCTCGAGCGCCTCGACGCGCTGCTCCAGGACGGCCCGGTGCCGCCCGGCGTGGCCGAGCAGCTGCGCGAGCGCGCCGAGAACCGCACCCTGGCGGCATGGGAGCGGCTCGGCTCGCCGACCACCGGCAGCGAGGGCATCCCGACACCGTCCGCCGCCTACCGGCGCCTGCGGCGCGAGATGCTCAGCGCGGAGCGCCAGGTGCTGGTGCGCTTGCGCGACGCTGGCAGGCTCGATGACGAGGTCCAGCGCCGGATCCAGCGGGAGCTCGACCTGGAGGAGGCGACCCTGCTCCGCGACTAGCGTGCCGGTCATGGACCGGCCCCATGCAGCGGTCGGCCACCCGTGCAGCCCCAAAGGCTTGCGCGCCGCCCCCGCCGGCCACACGATCCCGCCAAGGTGGGACACATGGCCGGTGCTCCAGCGGACCAAAGGAGAGGAACGGGAGTCATGGCGATCTGCACCCATCTCGACCAGATCCACGACGTCACCCCGAGCAGCACGCAGGGCTGCACGGAGTGCCTCAAGACCGGGGACCACTGGGTCCACCTTCGCGAATGCCTGGTCTGCGGGCACGTCGGCTGCTGCGACTCGTCGCCGAACCGGCACGCCACGGCGCACTTCCACGAGACCGCACACCCGATCATCCAGTCCTTCGAGCCCGGCGAGGACTGGCGCTGGTGCTACGTGGACGAGACGCTCGTCTGAGCGCCGCCGCGGTTGCGCCCTCCCTTGACACTGTGCCGGTATGGGTGCCTAATGCTGCAAACGTCGTTCGGCATCGTCGAACGCAAGCCGCTCGCAAGGAGGCGCGCCGCTCGATGAAACGCGACACCCTGCTAGGCGAACTGTCCGCCGAGGTATTGGGGACCTTCACCCTGATCATCTTCGGCGTCGGCGTCGTCGCTCAGACGGTGCTGACCCCGTTCACCGCCGGCGCCCAGTCGATCCACTGGGCGTGGGGCATCGGCGTGACCATGGGCGTGTACGTGGCGGGCGGCATCTCGGGGGCGCACCTGAACCCCGCGGTGACGCTCGCCTTCGCGGTCCGAAGAGGGTTCCCCTGGGCCAAGGTGCTGCCCTACATCGTGGCGCAGACCCTCGGCGCCTTCCTGGCCGCACTGGTCATCCGGTGGAACTACTGGGAGGCGTTCAACAAGTTCGACCCCGGCAAGACCGTCAAGAGCCAAAGCGTGTTCTCGACCCTGCCGGGCAACAACGTGCTGAACGTCAGCCAGGTCGGCGCCCTGCGGGACCAGATCATCGGCACCGCCATCCTGGTGATGGTGATCTTCGCGATCGTCGACGCGCGCAACCTGGCGCCCGGCGCGAACCTGGCGCCGTTCATCATCGGTCTGCTGGTGGTGGGCATCGGCATGGCGCTGGGCGCGGACGCCGGCTACGCCATCAACCCGGCCCGTGACTTCGGGCCGCGGCTGGCCTCGTGGATCACCGGCTGGTCCAACGCCTGGAACGACCAGCGCGGCAACTTCTACGCCTGGGTGCCGATCATCGGGCCGTTCATCGGCGGGGTGGTCGGGGCCTTCGTCTACGACGGCTTCATATCGAGATACCTACCGGTCGCCGAGCCCGAAGTGGGCCGAACGCCCGAGGCACCGGAGACTCGGGCGGAGACGACCTGAGCAGCGCATCCGACGCGTCGCTCCGGCCCGCACACCGTGCCGTTGCTGGGCCGGAGCGGCGCTCGGACCCTGCGTGCGCATGCCCTGACTTGCCGTGGCGGGAGTCCCCCGGAGATCGACAAAGGGGGGCCCGGGGGCTCCCGCCCAGGGGAGGCAACGATGAAGAAGCTCATCAACGCGGTCGACGACTTCGTACCCGAGTCACTCGAGGGTCTCGCCCGGGCGCATAGCGACCTGCTCTCGGTCAACCTCGACCCGGCGGTGGTCTACCGCGCCGACGCGCCGCGCTCCGGCAAGGTCGGCCTGGTCAGCGGCGGCGGCTCCGGCCACGAGCCGCTGCACGGCGGCTTCGTCGGCCTCGGCATGCTCGACGCGGCCTGCCCCGGCGCGGTGTTCACCTCGCCCACGCCCGACCAGATGGAGTGGGCCACCAACAAGGTCGACGGCGGCGCCGGCGTGCTGCACATCGTCAAGAACTACTCCGGCGACGTGATGAACTTCGAGATGGCCGCCGACCTGGCGCGCGACTCCGGCAGCCAGGTGGAGAGCGTCACCATCGACGACGACGTGGCGGTCAAGGACTCCACCTACACCCAGGGCCGGCGCGGCGTCGGCGGCACCGTGCTGCTGGAGAAGCTCGCCGGCGCCAAGGCCGAGGAGGGCGCCGACCTCGCCAGCGTGACCGACACCGCCCGCAAGGTGATCGCAGGAGTCCGCTCCATGGGCCTGGCGCTGACCTCCTGCACCGTCCCGGCGGCGGGCTCGCCCACCTTCGAGCTGGGCGACGACGAGGTCGAGATCGGCATCGGCATCCACGGCGAGCCGGGCCGCGAGCGCATCAAGATGGAGTCCGCCGACCAGCTCACCGACCGGATCACCCGGCCGGTCATCGAGGACCTGGGGCTCAACTCCGGCGAGCGCGTGCTGGTGTTCGTCAACTCCATGGGCGGCACCCCGCTGGCCGAGCTGTACGTGGTCTTCCGGCGGGTCGCCCAGCTGCTCGACGAGGGCGGCGTGCAGATCGCCCGCAACCTGATCGGCCCCTACATCACCTCGCTGGAGATGCAGGGCGCCTCGGTGACCATCCTGCGGCTGGACGACGAGCTGACCCGGCTGTGGGACGCGCCGGTGCACACCCCCGGGCTGCGCTGGCGCGCCTGACCGGAATCGGCAGGGTGGCCCGGTGAGCGTCGGTCTGGTGGTGGTGTCGCACTCGGCCAAGGTCGCCGAGGGCGTGGTGGAGATGGCCGCCCAGATGGCCGCCGGGGTGCGCATCGAAGCCGCCGGCGGCACCGACGAGGGCGGCATCGGCACCGACGCCACCCTGATCGCCGAGGCGATCGCCGCGGCCGACTCCGGCGACGGCGTGCTGGTGTTCGCCGACCTCGGCTCCGCGGTGCTGTCCGCCCAGCTGGCGATCGACGAGCTGGTCGACGAGCAGCGCCGCGGCAGCGTGCGGATCGCCGACGCGCCGCTGGTCGAGGGCGCGGTGATCGCCGCGATCCAGGCCAGCACCGGCTCCTCCCTGGACGAGGTCGCCGAGGCCGCCCGCGGCGCGGCCACGATGGGAAAGTCGAAACAGCGGTGACCACGGACGCCGCGCTGTAGGATGGGCGCACCGCAGACACCGCATCGGAGGGAGAGCCGGATCGTGGACGCCGCGTGCGTTCGCCGCTGGCTCGAGGTCGCCGCCGCGCGCATCGAGTCGGAGCGGCATTACCTCACGCACCTCGACGCCGCCATCGGCGACGCTGACCACGGGATCAACATGCACCGCGGCTTCACCGCGGTGCTCGCCCGCCTGTCCACCCTCGACGGCGCCGGGCCGGGCGAGCTGCTGACCAGCGCCGGCCGCACGTTCGTCTCGATCGTCGGCGGCGCGGCCGGGCCGCTCTACGGAACCGCCTTCGTCCAGGCGGGGCAGGCGCTCGGCAGCGACGGGGCGTTCGGCCCCAGACGGCTGCTGGAGATCATCCGGGCATCGCTCCAGGGCGTCCAGCGCGTCGGCGCGGCCGTGGTCGGCGACAAGACCATGGTCGACGCGCTCGCGCCGGGCCTGGCCGCCTTCGAGGTCGGCCTGCGCCACGGCAGCTTCGAGTCGGCCGTCCGCGAGGCGCGGGCCGCCGCCATGGAGGGCGCCCGCAACACCATCCCGCTGCAGGCACGCAAGGGACGTGCCTCCTATCTCGGACCACGAAGCGTCGGCCATCAGGATCCTGGCGCCACCTCCACCGCGCTGCTGTTCGCCGCGCTGGAGGACGCCGTGCTCGCTCAGCGCGCTCAGCGGCTGGCCGCCGACCAGCCGATATCCCTGGGAGAGATGCATGACCGCTGAGCCGAACATGATCCAGTCCGTCGGGCGGGCCGCGCGCATCCTCAAGGCGCTCGGCTCCGAGCAGGCCCGCCTGGGCGTGACCGAGCTGGCCGAGCGCCTCGGGCTCGCCAAGGCGACCGTCTACGGGCTGCTGCGGACCCTGGAGGCCCACCAGTTCGTCGAGCAGGACATCGAGACCGGCAAGTACCGCCTCGGGCCGGCGCTGCTCCAGCTCGGCAACGCCTTCCTGGACAACCACGAGCTGCGCGCCCGCTCGCTGCTGTGGGCGGAGTCGCTGGCCAGCAGGGCCCGCGAGGCGGTCCACGTCGGCGTGCTCTACGGGCCCAACGTGCTGATCGTCCACCACGTCTTCCGGCCCGACGACTCGGTGCAGATCCTGGAGGTCGGCGCCTCCATCCCCTGGCACGCCTGCGCGCTCGGCAAGGCGATGGTCGCCTTCCTCGAGCCCTCCCAGCGCAAGGAGCTGCTCGACGGCGGCCTGCCCCGGCTCACCGGGCAGACGCTCACCGACCCCGAGGCGCTCGTCCAGGAGCTCGACAGGATCGTCCGCGAGGGGGTCGCCATCGAGGACCAGGAGGCGATCGTCGGCGAGGCCGGCATCGCCGCGCCGCTGTTCGACCACCGCGGCGCCGTGGTCGGCGGCATCGCCCTGGCCGGACCGGTCGAGCACCTGCTTCCCGGCGGCGCCCCAGCCGGCGACCTCCTCGCCGCCGTCAAGGAGTCCGCCCGCGGCCTGTCCCGCGAGCTCGGTGCCGGCCGCCTGTCCCTCCCCGGCGCCGGCGCGTGACCCCCGCCCGGAGCGCGAACCTGACCGCGGCCTGTTGAGACCGATCCTGCGCGCCCGCGCCGTGAGGCTGCCGCCCGCCCCGGAGCCGCTCGGCCTGCTCGCCCTGGCGGGGGAGCGCGGCTTCGCCTGGCGCTCGCCCGGCCGCAGCCTGCTCGCCGTCGGCGTCGCCGCCCGGATCCCCGCCCCGCCCGGCCCGAGGCGGCTGGAGCGGCTGGCTGGCAC
>DASVXQ010000574.1:0-5563 GCA_036392615.1 Actinomycetes bacterium
CGTCGCCGCCGTCGCCACCGGCCGCGCCGCCGGAGGCGCCGGCCCCGGCCGCGGCCGGCGCGGCGGCCCTGCTCTCCTCCTCGAGGGTCTCGCGCAGGCACTGCGCGAACTGGCCGAACAGCTTGGCGGAGACGTCCTGGATGGCGCCGCGGCCGAAGGAGGCCACCTTGCCGGTGAGCTGCACGTCGGCGGTGACCGCCATGCTGGTGGAGGTCTCCGAGCGCTGCTCCAGCTTCATCAGCACCCCGGCCCTGGCGGTGCCGCCGCCGCGTACGTCCTTGCCGCTGGCGGTCAGCCGGGCGCTGTGGGTCGACTCGTCGATCTCGTCGAGCACCGCGGTGCCCTTGTAGGACATGTTGATCGGCCCCAGCTTGACCCGGATGGTGCCCTCGTAGGTGCGGTCGTCGACCACGTTGGTGAGCTGGGCGCCCGGCATGCAGGGGGCGATTCTGGGCACGTCGTTCACCAGCGCCCACACCCGGTTCAGCGGAGCGTCGACCTCGACGTTCTGCTCGATCTTCATGCTTGCCACCTCCAGGTGCGCGGTTCGCGGATGTTGCGGGAGCTTGCGTCGATGCGGAGCTCAGGTGGCCGGCGCGGGCCCTGCGACGCCGGCGCCACGTCCGTTGGCGTACCGCGCCGCGACCTCGGCCAATCCGCGCTCGTCGTCCACGTCGGCATCGTCGCCGATCGTCCCCACCTCGACCACCGCCAGCCATTCGGGGTGCGCCGCCAGCAGCTCGCGCGCCCCGGTGTCCCCGCCGAGCCCGCGGAGCTCGGCCAGGACGGTCCGGTCGAACAGCTTGGGGTTGCCCTGCCGGCCGCCGTAGGCGGCGCTGACCACCGGGCCGGCGCCGCCCCGCCAGGCCGCGACCAGCTCGGCGACCACCTCGGGACCCACCAGCGGCTGGTCGCCCAGGCAGACGACCAGCGCGTCGGGCTCGCCGAGCGCCTCGACACCGCGGGCGAGCACGTGTCCCATGCCGGCCTCGAAGCCGTCGACCACCAGCGGCTCCGCGCCGTGGAGGTCGACCCGCTCGAGCACCGTGGCGGCGTGCGCGCCGAGCGCCACCACCACCCGGTCGAGCGGCGCGGCCGCCAGCGCCGCCAGCACGTGCTCCAGCATCGGGCGGCCGTCCAGCTCGGCGAGCTGCTTGGGGCGGCCCATCCTGGTGGACCGGCCGGCAGCGAGCACGAGCCCGACAACCGCCACGCCTACACCGTGCCCCGTTCCCGCAGGGTGTGGACCGGCTCCTCGCGGTCGGACAGCCGGCCGCCGCGGCGGCCGTGCCGCGAGGCGATCACCTCGGCCATGATCGACACGGCCGTCTCCTCCGGCGACTTGGCGCCGATGTCCAGGCCGATCGGGCCGTTGATCCTGGCCAGGTCGTTCTCGCCGTAGCCGTCCTGGCGCAGCCGCTCGAGCCGCTCGCCGTGGGCGCGGCGGCTGCCCATCGCCCCGATGTAGGCCACCTGGCTGCCCAGCAGGGCGCGCAGGGTGGGGTCGTCGAAGCGCGGCTCGTGGGTCAGCACGCAGGCGTAGGTCGAGTCGCCGGGCGGGTTGCCGGCCAGGTACTCGTGCGGCCAGGCCACGATCACCTCGTCGGCGTCGGGGATGCGCTCGCGGGTGGCGAAGCGCTCGCGCGCGTCGACCACGATCACCCGGTAGCCGGTCTGGCTGGCGACCCGGGCGAGCGCCGCGGCGAAGTCGACCGCGCCGACGATCAGCAGCTTGGGCTGCGGCGCGAAGACGTCGAAGAACAGCTCCCGGCCGGCGATCTCGCGCACCGCCGACTCCTCGCTTCCGAGCAGCTCGCGGGCGGTGGCGGCGGCGGCCCGGTCGAGCTCGGCGTCGCCCAGCGAGCCCTCGGTGCCGTCCACGGTGACCAGCAGCTTCGCGCCGGCGCCCTCGCCCTGGAGCACGGTGACCAGGGCGGCCCGCCTGTCGGCGCGGATCACCTCGCGGATCGACTCCCAGGCCACGCCGCCGGGCGCCCGTTCCGCCGAGCGCCGCTCGCCGTCGCTGGTGGCGGCACCCACGTCAGGGCACCGGCTCGATGAAGACGTCGATGATCCCGCCGCAGGCCAGGCCCACGCTCCAGACCATCTCGTCGGTGATTCCGTAGGTGATCAGCTTGGGCGGGTCCCCGGCGAGCACCTTGCCGGCCTCCTCGAGCACGGCCGCCTCGACGCAGCCGCCCGAGACGCTGCCGAGCCAGCGCCCGTCGTCGCTGATCGCCATCTTGGCCCCGGGGGGACGCGGGGCGGATCCCTTGACCTTGGTGACCGTGGCGATCGCGACCTGGTGGCCCTCGGCCTTCCACTCGTCGATCGCGCTGAGCACCTCTCGCATCTCGCACGCTCCTTGACCAGCCCGCTGGCTTCGCACGGCTGCCTGCGACCGGCGCGCCGGACGGTCGCCTCACCTCGGACCTCAAGAGTACCCGCGCGGGCCGGAGGCGAGTAGCGCATCACCGGGGCGGTGCGGCAATGGGCAGGTCGCGGGGGGTGTGGACAACCGGTTCCTCTGCCGAGATGCCGGTGTTACTCTGCTCAGCAGCCTGAAACCTCGATCGGCCAATGGAATCGGATGCAGCGGGGCAAAGCCGGTTCGTCCTGCCGTGCCTCGCAATCCCTTCGAGCCGGGGGCAATCACCCCCGACGCCAAGGAGGTGGCCCTTTGCGGCACATCACTTGCACGGTGAACGGGGTCCGGCGGGAGGCCGACGTCGAGCCGCGTCAACTCCTCGTCTACTTCCTGCGGGAGACGCTGGGGCTGACCGGCACGAACGTCGGTTGCGACACCTCGTCGTGCGGTGCCTGCACGGTGATGATGGACGGCAAGTCGGTGAAGTCCTGCACCGTGCTGACCGTCCAGGCCGACGGCAGCGAGATCGTCACGATCGAGGGCCTGGCCCGCGACGGCCAGCTGCATCCCATGCAGGAGGCCTTCCGGCAGAACCACGCGCTGCAGTGTGGCTACTGCACCCCGGGGATGATCATGGCGGCCGTCGGGCTGGTCGAGAATGGTCAGGCGGCCAGCGAGGAGGAGATCCGCGTCGGGCTCGAGGGCAACCTGTGCCGCTGTACCGGCTACCACAACATCGTCAAGGCGATCCAGAGCGCCGCGTCGACCATGCGCGCTCCGGCCCAGTCCTGAGGAGGGGTGAAGCATGGCGCAAGGTCCGCTCCCGGGCGAGGCCGCGGCTGAGGAAGGCGCCGTCGGCACGCTGACCGATACCGACGTCGAGATGGGCAGGTACGTCGGGTCCCGCATGCTGCGCAAGGAGGACGGGCCGCTGCTCGCCGGCAGGGGCAGCTACGTCGACAACCTGGCGCTGCCCGGCATGGTCTGGGTCTCGATCGTCCGCAGCCCGCTGGCGCACGCCCGCATCAACCGGGTGGACACCTCCGCGGCGCTCGAGGTGCCCGGCGTGGTGGCCGCCTACAGCGGCGCCGACCTGGCCTCGGAATGGGCCGCCGGCCTGCCCTGCGCCTGGCCGGTCGCGCCCGAGACCAAGATCCCGGACCACTGGCCGGTCGCCAAGGACAAGGCCCGCATGGTCGGCGACCCGGTGGCCGTGGTGGTGGCCGACACGCGCGCGCACGCGGTCGACGGCGCCGAGGCGGTGGACGTCGACTACGAGCCGCTCCAGCCGGTCACCTCGATCGAGCAGGCGCTGGCCGACGGCGCGGCGGTGATCCACGAGGAGTTCGGCAACAACATCTGCTTCCAGGACCTGAAGATCGCCAGCGGCGACGTGGACAAGGTGTTCGCCGAGGCGCCGGTGGTCGTCAAGCAGCGCTACTACCACCCGCGGCTGATCCCCAACGCGATGGAGCCGCGCGGCGTGCTGGCGCAGCCCATGCCGGTGACCGGCGAGATGACCATGTGGTCGTCGACCCAGATCCCGCACATCCTGCGCACCCTGCTGGCGCTCACGCTCGGCATCCCCGAGTCCAAGTTCCGGGTGATCGCCCCGGACGTGGGCGGCGGCTTCGGCTCCAAGCTGGACGTCTACGCCGAGGAGGCGATCTGCCTGGCGGTGGCGCGCAAGCTCGGCGTGCCGGTCAAGTGGATCGAGGAGCGCTCCGAGAACTACCTGGCCACCCTGCACGGCCGCGACGTCATCCAGGACATGGAGGTCGCCGCCACGCAGGAGGGCAAGCTGCTCGGCGTGCGGGCCAAGGTGCTCTGCGACATGGGCGCCTACTGCCAGCTGGTCGCCCCCGGCATCCAGGTGCTCGGCGCGACCCTGTTCTCCGGCGTCTACCAGGCCGAGGCGGCCTCGTTCGAGTGCACGGCGGTGTTCACCAACCGCACGCCGACCGACGCCTACCGTGGCGCCGGCCGGCCCGAGGCGACCTACGCCATCGAGCGGATCATGGACGCGCTGGCCAGGCGGGTCGGCAAGGACCCGGCCGAGGTGCGGGAGCTGAACTTCATCCCGCCGTTCTCCGAGCCGACCGCCAACGTCTTCGGCGCGATGTACGACTCCGGCAACTACAAGGCCGGCCTCGACAAGGCGCTGGAGCTGGCCGACTACCAGAGCCTGCGTCGCGAGCAGGCCGAGCGCCGCCAGCGCGGCGACACGAAGCAGCTCGGCATCGGCCTGTCGACCTACATCGAGGCCTGCGGCAGCGCCCCGTCGCGCGGCTTCGGCTCGGTCAACTTCGGCGCCGGCGGCTGGGAGGCGGCCACCATCCGCTGCCTGCCGACCGGCAAGGTGGTGGTGGTCACCGGTACCTCGCCGCACGGCCAGGGCCACGAGACCTCCTGGTCGCAGATCGTGGCCGACGCGCTCGGGGTCAAGTTCGAGGACGTCGAGGTGCTGCACGGCGACACCGCGATCTCGCCCCAGGGCCTGGACACCTACGGCAGCCGCAGCCTGGCGGCCGGCGGCGTGGCCATCCAGAAGGCGGCCGAGAAGATCATCGCCAAGGCCAGGAAGATCGCCGCCCACGAGCTCGAGGTCGCCGAGGAGGACGTCGAGTTCGCCGACGGCGCCCTGCGGGTGCGGGGCGCGCCGGACAAGTCGCGCACCGTCGCCGACGTCGCCTTCTCCGCCTTCCTGGCGCACAACATCCCCGATGGGATGGAGCCGGGCATGGAGGAGAGCGCGGTCTTCGACCCGGTCAACAACACCTTCCCGTCGGGGGCCCACGTCGCGGTGGTCGAGGTCGACACCCAGACCGGCCTGGTCGACCTGATCAGGTATGTGGCGGTCGACGACTGCGGCAACATCGTCAACCCGATGATCGCGCAGGGCATGGTCCACGGCGGGCTCGCCCAGGGCATCGCCGAGGGGCTCTACGAGGAGGCCACCTACGACGAGCATGGCAACCTCACCTCGGGCAACATGGGCGCCTACCGGGTCCCCTCCGCGGCCGAGCTGCCCTCGTTCGAGACCGACCACGTGGTCACCCCGTCCACCAGCAACCCGGGCGGCTGGAAGGGCGTCGGCGAGGCCGGCACGATCGGCTCCCCGCCGGCGGTCGTCAACGCGGTGGTCGACGCGCTGGCCCCGATGGGGATCGACAACATCGGCATGCCGGTGAGCCC
>DASVXQ010000575.1:0-16624 GCA_036392615.1 Actinomycetes bacterium
GAGCTCCAGCCGGCCGAGGTCCAGCTCGCTGTAGCGGCGGTGCCCGCCGCTGGTGCGGCTGGACGGCCCCATTCCGTAGCGCCGGTCCCAGGTGCGCAGGGTCGACGGCGCCACGCCGAGCCGTCGTGCCACCGCCGCCACGTCGTAGCTTGGAGCCGCCGCCGGCTCAGGCAAGGGTTCGATGCGCATCCCGGCCCCATTCTTCTCCGCGGATGGCGCTCGGGACAGCAACGGTCGGAACCGACACCCGCCGCTCCGCCCGGGCGTGCGCCCTGCCGGTGGCGAGATGGCGGGCGAAGATCGCGGCGCGGCGGTGCCGGGGGACCCGCACGCGGCGGGTGAGCACCTGGTAGCCAGAGCGTTCGACCTGGTGGAGGATGCCGCCGTACAGCTCGAACGCCGCCCGGATGGTCGGCTGCGACGACGGCGCCAGCAGCTCGATGCCGCCCGCGGCGGCCGCGTAGTGCGCCCTGGCCCGCTCGACCTCGAAGGCCAGGAGCGCCCGCAACTGCGGGGTGACCACACCGGCGGCCAGGCCGGCGCGCGCCACGCCGAAGCGCTCCAGGTCGGCCAGGGGCAGGTAGAGGCGGCCGCGCCGGAGGTCCTCGCCGACGTCGCGGATGAAGTTGGTGAGCTGGAAGGCGAAGCCGAGCTGCCGCGCCGGCTCGCGCGCCGCCGCCGGGTCGCTCGGCTCCAGGATCGGCAGCAGCATCGTGCCGATCGCCGCGGCCGAGCCGTCCATGTAGCCGAGCAGGTCGTCGTAGGTCTGGTAGGCGCCGACCTCCAGGTCGGCGGCCATCGAGGCGAGGAAGCGCCGGAAGTCGTCCAGGTCGAGGTCGAAGGCGCGCACGGTGTGGAGCACGGCCGGCAGCACCGGGTCGTTGCAGCGCCCGCCCTCGAGCCCGGCGAAGAACCGCCGGCCCCACGCCCGCAGCGCCGCGGCGCGCTGCGGGCCGCCGCGCCGCGCGTCGAGGTCGTCGACGATCTCGTCGGCGTAGCGCGCGAAGCCGTAGAGCGCGTGCACGTGCTGACGCTTCCAGGCCGGCAGCAGCTTGGTGGCCAGGTAGTACGAGCGCCCTGCGCTGGCGTGGAGCTGGCGGCAGCGCTCGTAGGCGGCCGACAGCGTCAGCGGCTCCGCCCCCCGCCCGCTCATCGCGCCCGCCTCGCCAGCACCCGCTCGGCCGCCAGCCGGCCGGAGACCAGCACCATCGGCACGCCCACCCCGGGCACCGTGTGCATGCCGGCGAAGACCAACCCCGGCACCGAGCGGGCGACGTTCGGCGGCCGCAGCCAGCCGGTCTGCCCGAAGCGGTGGTCGAGCGCGAACGGCGTGCCCGCCGAGTGGCCCATCGCCGCCCAGCCCGGCGGATCGACCAGCAGCTCGACCTCGCGCTCGCGCCCCAGGTCGCCATAGCCGAGCGCCTCCAGCCGCGCCAGCATGCGCTCGCGCAGCCGGGCGGTGCGCGCTCCCCACTGGCGCCCGCCATCGAGGTTGGCGGTCGGCTCGAGCGCCGACAGGGTCGCGCGGCCGGGCGGCGCGGCCTGCGGATCGTGCTCGATCGGGTAGGTGACCAGCAGGTTCGGGTCCGGGCCGGGTTGCGGCTCGCCACGCCGGGTGATCGCCTCGAAGCTCTCCTCCCAGGAGCGGCCGAGGTGCAGGGTGTGATGCGCCTGCCCTTCGAGCCGCCGTGGCAGGCCGAGCTGGAGCAGCAGGCACGACGGCGCGTAGCGCGGGCGCCGCCGCCATGCCCGCTCCTCGCGCGCCTCCGGCGGCAGCAGTCCACCACCCGTCGACGACGGGTCGCAGGCGACCACCACGTCGCGCGCGCGGATCCGCTCGCCGGTGCCGAGCAGCACCCCCGCGACCCCGTCGCCGTCCGCCTCGACGCGCTCCACCGGGGCGCCGTAGCGCAGGGTGGCGCCCGCCTTGGAGGCCACGCCGGCCAGCGCCAGCGGCACGCCGAACATGCCGCCCCGCCGCGGGAACCAGACGCCCGCCACCGTGTCCATGTAGGCGACCACCGCGTAGAGCCCCAGCGCGCGCCGCGGTGGCAGGCCGACGTAGAGCGACTGGAAGGTGTGGGCCCGGCGCAGGCGCCAGTCCCGCAGGTGGGCCGCGACCAGCGGCTCCAGCCGCCGGAAGCCGCCCAGCGCGAGCAGCCTGGCCAAGGCGACCGGTCGCGCCAGGTCCCGCAGGCGGCCCTGGTTGGCGGCGATGAACGGCCGCCACTCGGCGGCGAACATGCGCGCCAGGTGCTCGCGGAAGTGGAGATACCTGGCCGCCTCCTGCGTGCCGGCCAGCCGCTCGACCTCGGCCGCCATCCGGGCCGTGTCCGGCAGCACGTCGAGCCGGCTGCCGTCGTGGAAGCGCAGCCGGTAGGCGGGGTCCAGCCGCACCAGCGGCAGCCAGTCGTCCAGCTCCTCGCCGGCGGCGCCGACGGTGGCCCGCAGCACCTCCGGCATGGTCAGCACCGAGGGGCCGGTGTCAAACCGGTAGCCGCTGAGCTCGCGGCTGCCGCAGCAGCCGCCGGGGCCATCCGCCGCCTCGACCACCAGCACCTCGCGGCCCGCGGCGGCCAGGTGGATCGCGCAGGCCAGCCCGGCGAGGCCCGCGCCGACCACCACCGTCGGCCCGGCCACGCTCAGCGCCACCGCCCGGTCGCGTACCAGGCCAGCGCGGTCAGCGCCGCCCGGGCCGGCGCGGGCGGGGCGGCCGCGTCCAGGGCCGCCAGTGCCTCGGCGACCAGCCCGGCGATGCGCCGCTCGCACTCGGCCAGGGCGCCGCACTCCACCAGCAGCGCGCAGACCTCGTCGAGCCGCTCGCCGCGCAGCCACGGCTGGCCGACCGACCGGTCGATCAGCTCGCGCGCGGCCGGCTCGGCCAGCCGCCGCGCCCGCAGCAGCAGCCAGGTCTGCTTGCCCTCGCGCAGGTCCTGGCCGAACGGCTTGCCGGTCACCGCCGGGTCCCCGAAGGCGCCGAGCAGGTCGTCGCGCAGCTGGAACGCCTCGCCGAGCGGCAGCGCGTAGGCCGACAGCGCCTCGCGCAGCCGTCCGCCGCCCGCGATCGCCAGTCCCAGATGCAGCGGCCGCTCCACGGTGTACTTGGCGGTCTTGAAGGTGACCGCGCGCCGCACCTCGGACTCGCCGGCCACGCCCCGGCGGGCCTGCACCACGTCGAGGTACTGGCCGCCGATCGCCTCGGTGCGCAGCAGGTCGAGCAGGCCGAGCACCTCGGGGAGCCGCTCCGCCGGGACGCCGGCCTCGACCACCGCCTGCTCGGCCCAGCCGGACAGCAGCAGGCCGAGCAGGGTGGCCACCGACCGCCCGAAGCCCTCGGGGTCGCCGCGCCAGCGCTCGCGCCGGTGCAGCCCGGCGAAGCGCACATGCGCGGCCGGCCGCCCCCGCCGGGTTCGCGAGCCGTCCATCACGTCGTCGCAGGTCAGCGCGCAGGCGTGCAGCAGCTCCACGGCGCAGCCGGCGCCGATCGCCCGCTCGGCGCCCGGGCCGTGGGGCTCGCCGCCGGCGGCGCGGTACCCCCAGTAGACGAACGCCGGCCGCAGCCGCTTGCCCGGTCCGAGCACGGTCTCCGACAGCGCCGCGAGCAGTGGCGGCGCATCCCCCTCGAGGAAGTCGAGCTGGTCGCGGCGCCGCTCCACCAAGCTGGCCAGGGCGCGGTCGACCCGCTCCCTGACGCCTTCGAGGTCGACCGGGCTGATCGCGGGTGCTGGCGGGTCCTGCGTGGCCGCGGCCGGCGCGACCCGCCCCGCCGGGACGGCAGACGTGAGGTCCTCCCTTGCCTTGCTGGCTCGCGCCGGCGACGACGCCACATCCGCTGCGCGGCCCGCCGGCGCGGTGGTCCTTTCGCCGGGAGCTTCGTGGCCGGGCCGCCGGTCGGTTGCAGCCCGCCACTGCTGGTCCTCGTCCTGCGGATGTGGCGCCGGCAGGTCACACTGGGCGATCGACCTCGCGGCTGCGGCCGCCCACCGGCCAGGGAGACGACCCGCGTGACGCTGATGCTGCTCGACTCGGCGAGCCTGTACTTCCGTGCCTTCTTCGGGGTCAAGGCCGCCATGCCGGCACCGGACGGCACCCCCACGAACGCGGTACGCGGCTTCCTCGACATGGTCTCGACGCTGGTCACCCGCTTCCGGCCGAGCGACCTGGTCGCCTGCCTCGACGAGGACTGGCGGCCGGCCTGGCGGGTGGCGCTGGTGCCCTCCTACAAGACCCACCGGCTCGCCGGGCCCGAGGAGGCGCTGACCGGCGGCGCACCGCCCGGCGAGGCCGAGCCGCCCGGGCTCGCCGAGCAGGTGCCGATCATCCTCGAGGCGCTCGACGCGCTGGGGATCGCCGTGCTGGGCGCGCCCGACCACGAGGCCGACGACGTGCTGGCCAGCCTCGCCGAGCGCGCCACCATGCCGGTCGACGTGGTGACCGGCGACCGCGACCTGTTCCAGCTGATCGACGACGAGCGCGAGGTCCGCGTGCTCTACACCGGCCGTGGGGTCGCCAAGCTGGAGATCATGAACGGCGCCGCGCTGCGGAAGCGCTACGGCATCGCGCCGGCGCAGTACGCCGACTTCGCCACCCTCCGCGGCGACCCGAGCGACGGCCTGCCCGGCGTGCCGGGGATCGGCGAGAAGACCGCCGCCAGCCTGCTGGCCACCTTCGGCACGCTGGAGGCGCTGCTGGAGGCCGCCGCGCGGCGCGACCGGCGCCTCTCCATGGCCGCCGGCAAGCTCAACGCCTCCCAGGAGTACCTGGCGCGCGCGGTCGTGGTGGTGCGCACCGCCCGCGAGCTGCCGCTGCCGAAGATCGACACCACCCTGCCGAACGTGCCGCGCGACCCTGAGCGGCTGGGCGAGCTGGACGCCAGGTGGGGCATCGGCGGCGCGCTCGGGCGCGCGGTCGAGGCGCTCGCCCTGCCCCGCAGGGGCTGAGCCGGGCTCCCGGCGGTGTCTGGCGGAGCCGTTATCCTGCGATGACCGACTGGTGGAGCGGGGTGGGCGGCTCCGGAGGGAGGCAGCGGGTGCGGTACGAGACGATTGCGGAGACCGATCGGGATCTGGAGGCGGCGAGTGGCCGGCTCGCGTTGATCGACCGGCTCGCGGAGCTGGTGCGGGCGACGCCGGACGACCTGCTGCCCATCGTGGTGATGCTCTGCCAGGGGCAGATCGCACCCGACTTCATGGGGGTCGAGATCGGCCTGGCCGAGCGGCTGGCGGCGCGCGCGGTCGGCCTGGCCACCGGCGTTCCGGGCGAGCAGGTGCTGAAGAGCACCCGCGAGGTGGGCGACCTGGGCCTGGCCGCCGAGAAGCTGGTCGGCGTCGAAGGCGGCCGGCGCACCCCCAGCCTCGAGGTCCGCCGGGTGTTCGACACCCTGCACGAGATCGCCCGCCAGGAGGGCCAGGGCTCCCAGGCCGGCAAGCTCGGCCTGATGGTCGGGCTGCTGGAAGTGGCCACCCCGCTGGAGGCCCGCTACCTGGTCAGGACCGTCACCGGCAACCTGCGGCTGGGCATCGGCACCGCCACCATCCTCGACGCGCTCGCGCAGGTCCACGCCGGCGGCCGCAAGGCGCGGCCGGTGCTGGAGCGGGCCTACAACATCTGCTCCGACATCGGGCTGGTGGCCGAGCGGCTGGTCTCCGGCGGGCTGCCCGAGGTCGAGCGCATCGAGGTGCGCGCCGGCAACCCGGTCCGGCCGATGCTGGCCCAGCGGCTGTCCACTCCCGAGGAGATCCTCGCCAAGCTGGGCGGCTCCTGCGCGGCCGAGTACAAGTACGACGGCATCCGGGTGCAGGCGCACCGCACCGCCGACGGCCACCTGGAGCTGTTCACCCGGCGGCTGGAGCGCGTCGCCAACCAGTTCCCCGACGTGGTCGACCTGCTCCAGGAGTCGATCCGGCCGCGCGAGGTGATCCTCGAGGGCGAGGTGGTCGCCGCCGATCCGGCCACCGGCGAGCTGGGCCCCTTCGCCGAGGTCATGTTCCGGCGGCGCAAGCACGGCATCGAGGAGGCCATCCAGCAGGTCCCGGTGAGCATGTTCTGCTTTGATGTGCTCTACGCCGACGGCGAGGACCTCACCCGGCTGCCCTACCTCGAGCGGCGCGCGCGGCTGTCGGAGGCGATCACCCAGTCGCCACGGCTGCGGCTGACCACCGCCGAGCAGGTCTCCGACACCAAGGCGTTGGAGCTGACCTTCGAGCAGGCCGTTGCCGACGGCTGCGAGGGGGTGCTGTGCAAGTCGCTCGACCCCGCCGCCGGCTACCAGGCCGGCGCGCGCGGCTGGCAGTGGATCAAGCTCAAGCGCGACTACCGCACCGAGCTGTCCGACACCGTCGACCTGGCCGTGGTCGGCGGCCTCTACGGCCGCGGCCGCCGCGCCGGCGTCTACGGCGCGCTGCTGCTGGCCGCCTACGACCCGGAGACCGACAGGTTCCAGACGGCCTGCAAGTGCGGCACCGGGTTCTCCGACGCCGACCTGGCGAGCCTGCACGAGCAGCTCGCCCCGCTGGCACGGCCCGAGCCGCCCGCGCGGGTCGACGCGCGCCGCAGGGCCGACGCCTGGTTCGAGCCCGGCATGGTGCTGGAGGTGCTCGCCGCCGAGATCACCCCCTCGCCCCGGCACACCGCGGCCTGGGGGGTGTTCGACCCTGACGCCGGCCTGACGCTGCGCTTCCCGCGCTTCACCGGTCGCTACCGTCAGGACAAGGCGCCGGAGGACGCCACCACCGTGCAGGAACTGGCCGACATGTACCGCGCGGCACGCCGCGCGCCGGCCGGGTCCTGAGCCCGGCGGGGTGGGGATTGTCGCGCTCGCCTGCTACGGTAACGGCATGTGCGGTCGATTCACCTCCACGACACAGCCGTCGCTGCTGGCCGAGCGGTTCCGCGCCGAGCCGGTCGGCGTCGAGTCGCACCAGCCGAGCTGGAACGTCGCCCCGGCCAGCGACATCCTGGTGATCTTCGCCAGCGAGGACGGCGCCCGCCGGCTCCAGGCGCTGCACTGGGGCCTGGTGCCCAAGTGGGCCAAGGAGCCCTCCTCCCGCAACCAGATCGTCAACCTGCGCGCCGAGACCGTGCGCGACAAGAAGTCCTGGCAGCGCAACCTCGCCCGGCGCCGCTGCATCATCCCGATCGACGGCTTCTACGAGTGGCAGAACATGGGCAAGGGGCAGAAGAAGCAGCCCATCTACATCACCGCCCGCGAGCCGCAGCCGCTCGCCCTGGCCGGCCTGTGGGAGAAGTGGCACCCGCACGAGGACGCCAAGGCCGAGGGCGGCACCGGGGCGGCCGGGAACGGCGGCGCCGACGGCGACATGTGGACCTGCACCATCCTGACCACCACGCCGAACAAGCTGCTGGAGCCGGTCCACAACCGGATGCCGGTGATCCTGCCGCCGGAGGTCTGGGACACCTGGCTCGACCCCGAGAACACCGACGCCGAGCACCTCAAGGAGCTGCTGGTGCCGGCGCCCGACGACCTGCTGGCCTGCTGGCCGGTCGACCCGTCGGTCGGCAACGTCCGCAACAACCACCCGGAGCTCACCGAGCCGCTGGAGGGCCACGAGCCCCGCACCGCGGACTCGCTCCAGGGTTGAGTTCAGGCCGGCGAGCCCGCCGGCTGTGCCTGGAAGGCTTGGATCCCCGCCCGCCACGCGCTGCCGACCTCCGCGCCCGGCGGGAAGCGCCGCGCCAGCTCCAGCATGATCATCCCGTGGGCGAACGCCCACAGCGCCCGTGCCCGGTCGAGGTCGCCCACCGCTCCAGCGGGTCGTCACCGCTCCGCTCCGCGCTGGCCAGCGCCTCCTCCAGCACCGCCGCGGTGTCCTCGAAGCCGGTGGCGATGATCGCCGTTTCCAGCGCCGCCTTGTCGGGCAGGTGCTTGTAGAGGGACGGCGCGCGGATGCCCAGACGCTCCGCCAGCCCGCTGTAGCCTGTGTGCATGGAGTCCAGCTTCGCCGCGAGCTCGGGCGAGCCGGACGGGCCGGACGGGTCGGACGCTCCCCCGCTCGACCCCGCTGGCGCTGCCCGGCTCGAGCGGCTGGTCCGCGGGTCCGGGTGGTTCCTGCGGCTGCTGGAGGCCGCGAGAGCCTCCGGCGCACCGGACTGCTGGGTCGGTGCCGGCGCGCTACGCGACCTCGTCTGGGACGAGCTGCACGGCGGCTTCCGGCCGGACCTGGTCAAGGACGTGGACGCCGCCTTCTTCGACCCGCACGACCTGCGGCGCGAACGGGACCAGGCGGTCGAGGACGAGCTGACGCGCCTGCTCCCCGAGGTGCGGTGGGACGCCAAGAACCAGGCCGCGGTGCACCTCTGGTACGAGCGCCGCTTCGGCCACCCCGTGCCGCCACTGCGCAGCACCGCGGACGGCGTCGCGACCTGGCCTGAGACGGCGACCGCGGTGGCGCTGCGGCTGGCCGGAGACGGCCGGCTGGAGATCCTGGCGCCCTGCGGCCTGGCGGACCTGCTCGACGGCGTCTGCCGGCGGAACCCCAGGAGGGTGAGCGTCGCGGAGTACCGCCGACGGATCGCGGCGAAGCGGGTTCAACAGCGATGGCCCCGCGTCCGGATCGTCGACCTGGACGGCGGGGCCACCCGCTGATTGGCCGGCCAGCGGTCTCCTCTTCTCGCCTGCCCTCCTCAGGCGCCGGCTTGGCTGAAGTACTCGATCAGCACCGGCGTGATCGCCTCCGGGGCGACGTTGTGCGGCTGGCCCTCGAGCGCCGCGCGCCGCGCGTTGGGCAGGGTCCGGGCCACCGCCTCGGCCGAGTTGTGCAGCCACGGGGTCAGTCCGCCGTCGATCACCAGCGTCGGCACCGACACCGAGGCGATCCGCTCGGCCGGCATCGAGAAGTCGCCCATCAGCGCGGCGTCGTAGATCAGCGAGTGCGCGAGGTCCTCCATCGATCCCCAGAAGGGCGAGGACCGCAGCTGCGCGACGAACTCCATCGGCAGCCCGACCGCCTCGGTGAAGAACAGCTCCACCATGTCGCCACGGCGCCCCTCGGCCAGCATCTGGGACAGCCGCCGCGCATAGTCGTCCGGCACCGGCGGCCGGCTGTCGTCCACGACGTAGGGCGGCTCCCACATCGCCAGCCTGGTGATGCCGAGCCCGCGGGCGGCCGCCTCGAGCCCGAGCACCCCGCCGCCCGACGACCCGTAGAAGAAGACCGAGCCGCCCGCCTCGGCGATCAGCGCCTCGAGGTCCTCGAACTCCCGGTCGAGCGCGTACGGCTGGGTGTCGCCGCTGTCGCCGCGGCCGCGCCGGTCGTAGGTGTACACGGTGAAGTGCGGTGCCAGCAGCGAGGCCACCGGCGCGTCCGCCGTGCGGTCGAGCGGCCCGCCGCTGAGCGCGATCACCGCCGGACCCGTGCCCGTGCGGTCGAACGCGATGGTCGTTCCGTCCTTGGATGTCACTGTCTGCATCGTCTGCTCCTCGTCGTTGGCTGGAGCCGTGGTTGCCGTGGCCGCGGGGCTTGGCGTCAGGCGCGGCCCGCTCGCAGCTGACTGATCGCCTTGTCGACACGGCGCCGGCGGGTCTCGGTGGTCCTGGCGTCGGCGATCGGCCCCACCAGCCGCTGCTTGCCGCTGTACGACAGCGCCTCGAAGGTCCGCTTGGCGTCCGGCTCGCGCTCCAGCAGCTCGGCCAGCTCCGGCGGCACCGCGACCTCGCGGGGCTCGGTGTCGAGCTCCAGCTCCACGTCGACCTCGTCGCCCGCGGCCACGCCGGCACGCTCGCGAACCTCCGCGCTGACCGGCAGCAGGAAGCGCCCGCCCATCGAGGCCACGCTGCTGCGGTAGGTGTAGCCGCCGATGGTCGCCCACACCGGCGGCCGCCTGCTGCCCAGCGCGGCCACGACCTCCTCCGGCACCTCGATGCCCGTCGCGGTCTTGCCGCTCAGCAGGATGGTGGCTCGGAACTTCATCGGGTCCTCCTCCTCGTTCATGCCGGTGATGTCAGGCGGTGGCGGCGCGGAGCCTGGCCGCCATCGCCGACGCCCACGCCAGCCCGTTGAGCGCGCCGACCGCGAACGCCAGGTTGATCGCCGCGTGCCCCGGGCTGACCAGCAGCGCGACCCAGCTCACCAGGAACACCACGCCGGTCGCCAGCGAGTAGCTGGCCATGCCGCGCGCTCCCTCGGACGCCAGGCGGCGTGCGAACACGAAGCTCGCCGCGATCAGGCAGAGGAAGGCGATGCCGGCGAAGGCGAAGTGCAGCCCGCTGTGCCAGCTCATCGTCGCGGGCTGGCCGGCCGGCGTCCCGCGCGGGAAGCCATCGGCCGGGTCCGCCACGAAGAAGCCCGCCGCGAACGTGCCCACGCCGGCCAGGCCGATCAGCTACGGCGCCCATCTGCCGCCGCGGCCGCCGCGCAGCACCCGCCGCATGCCGACCGCGCCGGCGGTGAACAGCAGGCCGGTGATCGCCAGGTTGACGATCTGGATCCATCCCAGCGGGCCGTTGCTCAGCAGGCTGAGCGCGTGGCGCCGGAGGTCGAACGCGTCGCGGGTGAACGCCTGCGCCAGGCCCACCACGATGTAGAGCGGTCCCGCCACCACGCCGCAGCCGAGCAGCGCCCGCGTCCGCTTCGAGCTCTCGGAGATCCCCCCGGCCGCCTCGGCGCCCAGGGTCATCACGTGCGCCATCGTTCCCACCTCTCCTCGCGCCGTCTTCTCCATGGCGCTACCCTCCCACGGACAAACTTTTTTGTCAAGGAATAGAACCGTCGTCGGCAGGAGGGTTGAACACCACGTCATCGGGCCCGCACGCAGGCAAAACCGGCCGGCCGCGAGGAGACACCGGCGGGGTCGGCTTACCGGCTCCGGGGCGCCGCGACCGACCGGCGGTGAGGCGGGGTCACCGGCTCTGGGACGCCGCGGCGCGGCGGATGGGAGCGATGGTGGGGACGGGGTCGGTGGTGAGGAAGTCGACCATCAGCCGGTTGACCAGGGCCGGCTTCTCGACCATCAGCCCGTGGGAGGTGCCGGGCACGACCGCCAGCTCGGCGTCGGGGATGCCCCGGTACATGGCCGCGGCGTGCTCCAGGGTCACCTCGTCGTCGTCGCCGATCATCACCAGCGTGCGGCCGCGGACCCTGGCGAGGTCGTCGGCGGTGAGGGCGGGGTCCACCAGGTGCATCCGCGCCATCTTCCCGGCCACCACCGGGAAGTGCTCCCGGCCGTCCGGCGAGACCTCCGCGTAGCTGTTGGCCAGGAACGCCACGCCCTCCTCGTCGCCGTCCGGCTCGAGCACCCCGGGCGCCCAGCCGTCGTGGTGGAAGACGCCGGCGATCAGCACCAGCCGCCGGACCAGGTCCGGCCGCAGCAGGGCCGTCACCAGCGCCACGGTCGCGCCGTCGCTACAGCCCACCAGGTGCGCCGGCTTGCCGACCACCGTCTCGACGAACGCCACCGTGTCCCCGGCCATCAGCTCGAACGACAGCGGCCCCTCGACGTCCGGCGTGCGCCCGTGCCCGCGGCGCTCCGGCGTGAAGACCTGGAACCTCGCCGCCAGCGCGTCGATGTTCGGCCCGTAGGCCCGCGCGTCCGCCATTCCGGGGTGGAGCAGCACCAGCGGCTCTCCCTCGCCCACCCGGTCGTACCAGGTGCGCACCTGGCCCAGCTGGACATATCCCCCCATCGCCCTCACGTCCCTTCACTCGGCCCGCACCACCACCCAACTGACCGTCGCCGCGCCGGGAACTCATCGCGAGCGCTACAGGGTCACCTCGGCGCGGTGGTCGAAGGCGAGGCCATGGGGAGTGCACGGGCCAGAGTCTCTGGGGCAGAGGATCCAGTGCCGCGACACGGTGGCGCGGTACATGCGGTAGGGATTGGGCGGCTGGAGGTCCTCGACGGCCATCGTGCCCGCCTCGGACCGGCCGGGGTAGACCTCGAGGCCGCGCTCGACGTCGGCTCCGGCGAGCTGCTCGGCCACGGCCGCCATGTAGACGGCCTGGCCGGTGAGGACCGGAGCCCGCGAGTCGAACACGACCACGCTGACGCCCGGCCGCCTGGCGATGTTCCGCGAGTGGGCCGCCTCGGGCGACGAGATCCAGTAGAGCTCCCGGTAGCCATCGGCGGCGAAGTACACCGGCGTGGCCCATGGCTGGCCCTGCTGGTCGGCGGTGCCCAGGACCATGTAGAGGTTCGCGTCGATGATCTCGCGGGCGATCGCGCCGAAGTCCTGCCGGGTCATACTGCCTCCAATCTGGCGCCGCCTCCGCGGCTCAGAGGGCGCCGAGGAGACGGGCGGGTTGCTCGACACAGTCGGCGACGTGGCGCAGGAAGCCGGCGGCCACGCCGCCGTCGCAGACGCGGTGGTCGAAGACCAGGGTGAGCTGGGCGAGCTTGCGCACGGTGAGCTGGCCGTCGACCACCCAGGGCTTGTCGATGATGCGGCTCACGCCGAGGATGGCGACCTCGGGGTGGTTGATGATCGGGGTCGAGCCGTCGACGCCCAGGACCCCGTAGTTGTTGAGCGTGAAGGTCCCGCCGGTCAGCTCCTCGGGGCGCAGCGTGCCGGTTCTGGCCGCCTCGGTGAGCCGCCGGAGCTCGGCCGCCAGGTCCGCGGTGGTGCGGCGGTCGGCGTCGCGCACCACCGGCACCACCAGGCCCTGCTCGGTCTGCGCGGCGATGCCGAGGTGCACCGAGGCGAGCTCGACGATCTCCTGGCGCTCCAGGTCGACCCTGGCGTTGAGCGCGGGGAAGCGCCGCAGGCCGGCGACCGTGAACCGGGCCAGCAGGGCGAGCAGCCCGATCCGCGCCTCCGGGTGCGAGCTGGCGATGGCGTCGCGCGCGGCCAGCAGGCCGGTGGCGTCCACGTCCACCCAGGTCGCCGCGTCGGGGATCTCCTGGTGGCTGCGGGTGAGCTTGTCGGCGGTGGCGCGGCGCCGCCCGCGGAGCGGGATGCGACGGTCCTCGCCGGCGGGCGCGGCGGCGGGTGCGGCCCTGGCCGCGATGGCCTGCTCGACGTCCGCGCGGACGATCAGGCCTCCCGGGCCCGACCCGCGCAGCGCGGCGACGTCGATGCCGTTGCTGCGCGCCAGCCGGCGGACCACCGGCGAGACGACCGCCGGCCGCCCCGGGGCGGCCCTGTCGGGCGCCTCGGGCGACGGCGAAGCGGGTTCGGCCGGCCGGGCCGGGGCGGGCCGCGGCGCCATGGGCTCGGCCGCCCGACCCGGTGCCGGCCCGGCGCCGTCGGGGCGGGAACGGTTGGCGCGGCCGCGGGCTCGGCGGCGGCGGGGGCTGGTGCCATAGCCGACCAGGACGTTGGTGGACTCGCCGGGCTCGGGTGGGACGGCCGGCACGGCGTCGTCCCGCTCGGCCCCACCGGGCTCGGCCGAAGCGCCGGGCGCGGAGCCGGCGGCGTCGGCGGACTCGATGGACAGCAGCGGGGCGCCGACCTCGATGGTGGTGCCGACCTCGGCGTGGAGCTCGCGCACCACGCCGGCGAACGGGGAGGGGAGCTCGACGGTGGCCTTGGCGCTCTCCACCTCGACCACGGGCTGGTCGACGGCGACGGTGTCGCCGACCCGGACGAGCCAGCGGACCACCTCCGCGTCGACCAGGCCCTCGCCGAGGTCGGGCAGGGTGAACTGGCGCGCCCGGCTCACCGCGTGGCCTCCCACTGGAGCCGGTCGACCGCGTCGAGCACACGATCGGCGTCGGGCAGGTAGCGGTGCTCCAGCTTGGGCGGCGGGTACGGGGTGTCGAAGCCGGTGACGCGCAGCACCGGCGCCTCGAGATGGTGGAAGCAGCGCTCGCTGATCCGCGCGGCCAGCTCGGCGCCGAAGCCGGCGAAGCCGGGCGCCTCGTGGATGACGATCGCCCTGCCGGTGCGGCGCACGCTGCTGGTCAGGGTGGCGTCGTCCAGCGGGACCAGGCTGCGCAGGTCGACGACCTCCAGGTCCCAGCCCTCCTCGGCGCCCGCCTCGGCCGCCTCCAGGGCGGTCGGCACGGTCGGGCCGTAGGCGACCAGGGTGGCGTGGCGACCGCCCCTGCGCACGACCGCGCTGCCGATCGGGGCGGTCCGCACCGGCAGGTCGAGCTCGGCCTCGCGCCAGTACAGCCGCTTGGGCTCGAGGAACACCACCGGGTCCGGCGCGGCGATCGACTGGCGCAGCAGCGAGTAGGCGTCGTCGACCGTGGCCGGTGTCACCACGGCGAGCCCGGCAGTGTGCACGAAGTACGTCTCCGAGGAGTCGCTGTGGTGCTCGACGCCGCCGATCCCGCCGCCGTAGGGGACGCGGATCACCATCGGCAGGTCGATGCGGCCCCTGGTGCGATTGCGGGTCTTGGCGACGTGGCTGGTGATCTGCTCGAAGGCGGGATACGAGAAGGCGTCGAACTGCATCTCGACCACCGGGACCAGCCCGTACATGGCCATGCCCACGGCGGTGCCGACGATCCCAGCCTCGGCCAGCGGCGTGTCGAAGCAGCGGTCCTCGCCGAACTCCTTGGTGAGCCCGTCGGTGATCCGGAAGACGCCGCCGAGCTGGCCGACGTCCTCGCCCATCACCAGCACGCGCTCGTCGGACGCGAGCGCGTCGCGCAGGGCGGCGTTGAGCGCCTTGGCCATGGTCACGCCCATGCCTCAGCCCTCCTCGCGCTCGGCGTCGAGCTCGGCCGCGAGCTGCGCGGCCTGCTCGCGCAGCTGGGGCGTCGGCTCGGCGTAGACGTGGGCGAACATCTCCATCGGGTCGCCCTCGGCCTCGGGCACGATGCGGCCGCGCAGGTCCGCGGCGAAGTCGTCGGCCTCGGCGGCGACCCGCGCGACCCCCTCGTCGTCCAGCAGGCCGAGGCCACGCAGATGGCGCTCGAAGCGCTCGACCGGGTCCTGGCGGCGCCACGCCTCCAGCTCGCCGGCGCCGCGATAGCGGCCCGGGTCGTCGGCGTTGGTGTGCCCGTCCATGCGGTAGGTGACCGCCTCGATCAGCACCGGGCCGCCACCGCCGCGGGCGTGCTCGGCCGCCTCGGCGACGACCGCGTGGACCGCCAGCACGTCGTTACCGTCGACCCGGCGCCCGGGCATGCCGTAGCCGATGCCCTTGTGCGCCAGGGTGGGCGCGTGGGTCTGCTTGTCGAGCGGGACGCTGATCGCCCACTGGTTGTTCTGGATCAGGAAGACCACCGGGGCGCGCCAGACCGAGGCGAAGTTGAGCGCCTCGTGGAAGTCGCCCTCGCTGGTGGCGCCGTCGCCGACGAAGGCGAGCGCGACCAGGTCGTCGCCGCGCCGGCGGGCGGCGTCGGCCAGGCCGACGGCGTGCAGGGTCTGGGTGGCCAGCGGGGTGCTCTGCGGCGCGGCCCGGTGCGCCCTCGGGTCGTAGCCCAGGTGCCAGTCGCCCCGGAAGAGGGTGAGCACCTCGACCGGGTCGATCCCGCGGGTCACCAGGGCGACGCTCTCGCGGTAGGTGGGGAACAGCCAGTCGCACGGGCGCACGGCCAGGACGGCGCCGACCTGGCAGGCCTCCTGCCCGTTGGAGGATGGGTAGACCGCCAGCCGGCCCTGCCTGGTGAGCGCGGTGGCCTGCCGGTCGAAGCGGCGGCCGATCACCAGCGCCTGGTAGAGCGCCGGCAGCTCCTCGGCGGCGAGCCGCGGCGGCGGGGCGTCCGGGACGGCCCGGCCGGCCTCGTCGACCAGGCGGACCGGCTCGCTCGGCGGGAGCAGCGACTGGTCGCTCCCGCGCTCGACAAGCGTCACCTCGGCACCCTCCCGCGCGGACGCATCTCCGAGCATGGTGCCAGGTCTTCCAGGTGCCTGGTGGACCTGGCCGCTGAGCGGGGAGGATGCGGCGCGGGCGACCGCGGCGCCGGCCTGGACCTCGGGCCGGTCGCCGCGGTCGCGGGTCAACTCCTCAGTTGCGCGGGTACCCGCGGGTGCAGCTGGAGCAGCTCCAGCTACAGGCGCCGACCGAGACCTCGACGATCCAATTGTTCCCCGCGTAGGCGACCACCGACCGGTCGCTGCCCGTATACGTGCTGTACGTCCCGCAGCCGTTGCCGGCGTTGTAGCCGTGATCCCACTGCCAGACTCCGTACCGCTGGTTGGCCACCAGGACCACCCGCGCGGAGCGCCCGTCGCACCTGGTGTCCCAGAGCGTGCCGCTCCAGTGCAACTTGCCGTCGCTGCAGTGCGGATGGAACGTGACCGTGGTCTTGGACACGTCCCCGGTGACCGTGACGGACCGGCTGGTCGAGCAGGTGTAGGCCTGCGCCGGGGAGGCCGCCACCCTGGCGGTCCTCGCCGACGCGAGGGGCCAGGGTGGCGCCGCGGACGTCCCGGCCTAGTCGCAGTCCTCCAGGACGGTCATGTACCAGCCGTGCGCGTCGGCGGGCGCGGCCGTGAAGTGCGCGTGGCCGAGGCCGGTCTGGTGCAGCTTGGGCGGGTAGTCGTGGGTGAAGCTGCACGAGTAGTCGCCGCGGCCGGCGTTGGCGGTGCAGCCGACCAGCTCGAGGTTGGTGGCGGTGCGGCGCATGGCCACCAGGTTGACCCGCGCGACCGGCGTGGTGACGTGCCGGAGCGCCAGCAGGTCGTTGCGGTTGTAGGCGTCGGCCAGGTAGCGCATGGCCGCCTGCGGCGTGTCGAAGAACAGCCGCGGCGCGGCCGGGCCGGCGGCCCTGG
>DASVXQ010000576.1:0-1516 GCA_036392615.1 Actinomycetes bacterium
TCTCAACCGACATAGTAGGAATGCACCGGTGAGCCGCCAATGGGCCAGGTGGGGCGGCCGGCGCCGGCGCCGGCGGAGGCCGGGGGGTGGGGCCGGCGGTCGCGGGAAGCGGGGCGGGAGGCCCAGGCCCCCGGGCGCCCCGCGGGCCCGGGGTGGGAACGCCGCGACCCCGCCCGGGGTGGGCGGGGTCGCGGTCGCAGGGGCTCAGGTTGCTCGCCCGCGGTTGCGGTGCTCGCGGAGCACCGCTCGGCGCTGACGGTACTCGTCGTCGTCGATCTCGCCGCGTGCGTACCGCTCGGCAAGGACGTCCTCGGCCTCCGGGCCGGCGTCCACGTGCGCTGGGCGGCGCCGGATGAAGTACACGCCGGCGGCCAGCAGGCCGCCCCAGAACAGCACCATCCAGGCGAGCCACAGCCACGTGCCGACGCCTCCGTCGTGCCCGTGCCAGTACCAGGCCATCATGTCCAAGTCACCTCCTCTTCCTCGATCGCACGATTGACAGCTCGGTTCTCATCAGCCGGCGACGCGGCCCCTGGCGGCGGCGCGCGGAGCCCGCGGCGCCGACGTCGAGGGACGGGCGGGGCCGGGGCGCGTGCCGTTGACCCTTCCGGCACCCGGGTGGGTCGGCACCGGCCGCCGGAGCGCCGGGGTGGCCAGCGCCCGCATGCGCCGGTCCAGCCCGCGCCGCTCCGCCATCCAGGCCAGCGGCGCCAGCGCGGCGCGCACCAGGCCCGGCGCCACCGGCGCCTGCACCTCCTGCTCGAACTCGCGCATGAACGCCGCCAGGTCGAGCGGCTTGGGCATCCCGGACCGCAGCGTGCGGCCCTCGGCCGCCAGCGCCGCAACCGTCTCGTAGAGCTGCTCCATGCGCAGGGCCGGCTCGACCCGCACCCGCACCACCGCTGGCTCGTCGCCCGCGTTGGCGAACTGGTGGAACGCGCCCGGCGGGACCACCACCGTGTCGCCGGGGCGGGCGACGACCGTGCGCAGGCCCTTGCGGAACCGCATGACCCCGCGCACCACCTCGAAGCTCTCCTGCTGCATCGGGTGGACGTGCCCGCCGGGAACCCGCCCGTCGGGGGTCACCGTCAAGTCGAAGGACAGCAGCTGTCCACCGGTGTCGCCCGCGGTCTGGTGGAAGATGAACCGCTCGCCGCTGATCGGGTTGTCGAGCATCTGTCCGCTGAACGCCATCGGGAGCCTCCTTCGCCATCCGGCCCTGGGGCCGTCGCACTGGTCTGTCGTGATGGCTCCATGCTCCCGATCGGCGGCCTGACCGTCGTCGGCTCGGAGGAGGCTCTTGGCCTGCGCCAATGCGCGTAGCGCCGGCGCCGGCGGGCGTAGGCGGCGGCCGCCCGGCGAGGGCCGCGAGGGCGCTGGAGTGACCGGTTCGGGCGGGCCGCGCCACCCTCTCCGGGGCCTCCCCTACTCCTCCCGGCGCAGCGGCCGGCGGGCGACTACTCCCCGGGTGGGTGGCTCAGGCCGGGTCCACCACCAGCCGGCTGATGAGCCGGAC
>DASVXQ010000577.1:0-5591 GCA_036392615.1 Actinomycetes bacterium
GCTGAGCTGCGGGCTCAGTCCTCGATGCCGAGGTCGAGGTGGGGACGGTGGGCGGCGGACCAGGCGCGGGCGGTGGCTGCCCGTTCGGACAGGGTGGCGAGCTGGTCGGCGACCATCGCGGGGTTGGTGGAGCCGGGGGTCGCCTTGGCGGCGAGGCTGCCGTCGACGTCGAGCACGGCGCGGTCGACCTCGACCAGGGCGGGGTGGATCTCCCCCAGCTCCCGGTCGTCGAGGTCGGCCAGGCGGGCGCCCTGGCCGGCCGCCAGGCGTACCGCGGCGCCGACCGCGGCGTGCGCCTCGCGGAACGGCACGCCCGCGCGGACCAGCGCCTCGGCCAGGTCGACCGCGGTGGTCTCGCCGCCGGCGGCGGCGGCGCGCATCCGCTCGAGGTCGGGCTCCAGCCCGGCGACCAGGCCGGCCAGGGCCAGCATGGTGGAGCAGAGCGTGTCGGCCACCTCGAAGGCGCCGGCCTTGTCCTCCTGGAGGTCGCGGGCGTAGGCCAGCGGCAGGCCCTTCAGCGTGGCGAGCAGCCCGGTGAGGCGGCCGATCACCGTGCCGGCGCGGCCCCTGGCCAGCTCGGCCACGTCCGGGTTGCGCTTCTGCGGCAGCATGCTGGAGCCGGTCGCCCAGGCGTCCGGCAGCCGCACCCAGCCCCGGCCGGCCCACAGGGCGACGTCCTCGGCCAGCCGCGAGGCGTGGACCATGGCGATCGCCGCGGCCGCCTCGAACTCGGCCAGCGCGTCGCGGTCGGAGGTGGCGTCCATGGCGTTGTCGAAGCCGGAGCCGAACCCGAGGTCGCGCGCGGTCGCCTCCGGGTCCAGCGGGAACGAGGAGCCGGCGATCGCCCCGGCGCCGAGCGGACCGCGGTCGGCCCGCGCGGCGGCGTCCTCGAACCGGCCGGCGTCGCGTGCCAGCGCGAACCCGTGGGCGGCGAGCTGGAAGCCCCACAGCACCGGCTGCGCCGGTTGCAGATGGGTCAGGCCGGGGACCACCGCGGCCGGGTGGCGGCGGCCGGTGCCGGCCAGCGCGCCGATCAGCTCGGCGCAGGCCGCCACCGCCGCGGCGTGGGCGCCCTTGAGCCACAGCGCCAGGTCGGTGGCGACCTGGTCGTTGCGGCTGCGGGCGGTGTGCAGCTTGCCGCCGAGCGGCCCGACCAGCTCGGTCAGCCGCCGCTCCACCGCCGAGTGGACGTCCTCGTCGCTGTCGAGCCAGGCGAACGAGCCGCCTGCCAGCTCGACCGCGACCTTGGCGAGCCCGTCGAGCAGCCGGGCGCCCTCCTCCTGCGCGAGCACGCCGGCGCGGACCAGCGCGCGGACATGGGCGCGGCTGCCGGCCACGTCCTCGCGCCACAGGCGCCGGTCGACCGGCAGCGACCAGGCGTAGGCCCACATGCTCGGGTCGGGGGGGCCGGCGAAGCCGCCGGCCCACAGCGGGTCGCTCCTGCCCATCAGGTTCCCTGCCCGGCCTCCTGGCGGACCCGGGCCCAGGTGCGGGCCGGCAGCCCCCAGAGCGCCACGAAGCCGCGGCCGGCCTCGTGGTCGAAGCTGTCGCCGGACTCATAGGTGGCCAGGTCGGGCCGGTAGAGCGCGTGCGGCGCGCGCCGGCCGGTGACCTCGCAGCGGCCGGAGGAGAGCTCCAGCCGCACCTCGCCGGTGACCGACCGCTGCGTCTCGGCGATGAACGCGTCCAGCGCGTCGCGCAGCGGCGAGAACCAGAGGCCGTCGTAGACCAGCTCGGCGTAGCGGATCTCCAGCCGGGCCTTCTCGTGGAGCACGTCGCGGTCGAGCGTCAGCGCCTCCAGCTCGCGGTGGGCGGCGATGGTCGCCAGCGCACCGGGCACCTCGTAGACCTCGCGGCTCTTGATGCCGACGCGGCGGTTCTCGACCATGTCGACCCGGCCGAAGCCGGCCTCGCCGCCGTGGTGGTTGAGCGCCGCGACGACCTCCTGGAAGCCGCTGGCCACCGGCACCGACGCGCCGGTGCCCCAGGCGTGCAGCGCGACCGGCACGCCGGCCTCAAAGCGCACCACCAGCTCGCGCACCCCGTCGCTGGACGACGGCGGGACCGTCCAGGCGAAGGCCTCCTCGGGTGGCGCGACCCACGGGTCCTCCAGCACGCCGGCCTCGATGGTGCGGCCCCAGAGGTTCTGGTCGACCGAGTAGGGCTTGTCGGCGCTGATCCAGTCCAGGTCGACGCCGTGCTTGTCGGCGTAGGCGATCGCCTCCGGGCGGCTCATCGCCCAGTCGCGCACGGGCGCGAGGACCTCGAGCTCGGGAGCCAGCGCGCCGCAGCTCACCTCGAAGCGGACCTGGTCGTTGCCCTTGCCGGTGCAGCCGTGGGCGATCGCGCCGGCGCCCCTGCGGTGCGCCTCCTCGATCAGCAGCTGTGCGATCAGCGGCCGCGACAGCGCGGAGACCAGCGGGTAGCGGCCCTCGTAGAGGGCGTTGGCGGCGACCGCCCTGGTGAGGAACTCCGCCGCGAAACGGGCCCGCGCGTCCACCACCACCGCGTCGACCGCGCCGGCGGCCAGCGCGCGGCGGGCGGCGGCGGCCAGGTCCTCGCCCTGGCCGACGTCGGCCAGCAGGGCGATCACCTGGCGCCCCTGCTCGTGGGTGAGCCGGTGGACGATCACGGTGGTGTCCAGGCCGCCGGAGTAGGCCAGCACCAGCAGGTTGGGGTCCGGCGGCGACGGCGGGATCGGGTCGATCATGCGGGTTCTCCTCGGGAGATCAGCTGGAGGCCGGCCAGGCCGAGGCCCGTGCCGGTCGAGGTCGCCTGCTGCTCGCGCGAGCCGTCCCTGCCGCCGGCCGGAAGGCTGGTCAGCTCGCGGAGCTGCCGTGCCATCGCCCTGCCCGACGTGCGGTCCGCGCAGACCACCAGGACGGTGTCGTCGCCCGCGACGGTGCCGGCCACGTCGGGCAGGCCGGCTCGGTCCATCGCCGAGGCGAGCGCCTGCGCGTGGCCGGGCGGGGTCCGCAGGACCACCAGGTTCCCGGAGGGCACCGCCGAGAGCATGAACATCGAGAGGACCTGGGAGAGCTGGTCGCGGCTCACCTCGGGGCCGGGGTCAGTGTCCGGCAGGGCGTAGACCAGCTGCCCGTCGCTGGCGCGCACCTTGGTGGCGCCGAGCTCCTCGAGGTCGCGCGAGACGGTCGCCTGGGTGGCGTCGAAGCCCTGGACGCGCAGCAGGTCCAGCAGCCGCGCCTGGCTCGACACCTGGCGACTGCGCAGCAGCGTCTCCAGCGCCCGCTGACGAGCGGCCTTCACCGACATGCACCCACCCCCTCGAGCGCGCCGCCCAGCCGCAACAGGCCCTCGTCGATGTCGGCCTCCTCGATCACCAGCGGCGGGGCGATCCGCAGCGCGGTATCGGTCACCGGGTTGACCACCAGCCCGCGGCTGAGCGCGGCCGCCGCCACGTCCCTGGCGCCTGGGGCGCCGGTGTCGCCCGGGTCGCGCGGGCCCAGGTCGAGCCCGAACCAGAGCCCGGCGCCGCGCAGCTCCGCGTCCGGCCCGATGCGGTCGCGCAGGCGGCGCAGCCCGTCGCCGAGCCGCCGCGACATCTTGGTCACGTGCCCGTCGAGCAGCGGCTCGATCACGTCGAGCGTGGCCAGCGCCGCCGAGCAGGCGACCGGGTTGCCGCCGAAGGTGGTGCCGTGGTCGCCCGGCCGCATGGCGGCGGCGACCTGGTCGACCGCCAGGGTCGCGCCGATCGGGAAGCCGCTGCCGAGCGCCTTGGCCATGGTCACCACGTCCGGCCGGATGCCGGCGTGCTGGTGGGCGAAGAAGCGCGCGGTGCGCCCCATGCCCGACTGGATCTCGTCCAGCATCAGCAGCACCCCGGCCTGGCTGGTGATCTCGCGGGCCGCCTCCAGGTAGCCGTCGGGCGGCACGCGGATGCCAGCCTCGCCCTGGATCGGCTCCAGCAGCACCGCGGCCGTCTCCGGGCCGATCGCCGCCCGCAGCGCGTCGGCGTCGCCGAACGGCACGTGGCGGAAGCCCGGCGGCAGCGGCTCGAAGGCCTGCTTGATGGCCGGCTTGCCGGTGGCCGCCAGGGCGCCGAGGGTGCGCCCGTGGAAGCCGCCCTCGGCGGCCACGATGCCGACCGCCTGCTCGCCGCGGTTGGCCCTGCCCCAGCGCCTGGCCAGCTTGATGGCCGCCTCGACGGCCTCGGCACCGGAGTTGGAGAAGAACACCTTGGCCCCGCCGCCGAAGCGGTCGACCAGCCGCTCGGCCAGGTCGACCTGGGGGCCGGTGAAGTACAGGTTGGAGGTGTGGCCCAGGGTGGCGAGCTGCCCCGCCACCGCGGAGACCACCTTGGGGTGGGCGTGGCCGGCCGCCACCACCGCGATGCCGCCGAGGAAGTCGAGGTAGGAGCGCCCGTGCACGTCCCACAGGCGGACCCCCTCGCCGCGGACGAACTCGACCGGCGGGCGCGCGTAGGTCTGCCACAGCACCGCGGCTTCCCGTGTCTGGATGTCCATCACGTCCTGGAGTCCTCCTGGGCGAGGGCGGTCGTTCCGGGGTCCCCGGAGCGGATCATGGTGCCGACGCCGCGGTCGGTGAACAGCTCGAGCAGCAGGGCGTGGCGGCGCCGCCCGTCGAGGATGTGGGCGCTGCGCACGCCGGCCCGCAGGGCGGTGGCCACACCATGGAGCTTGGGGATCATGCCGCTGTGCAGGCTGCCGGCGTCGAGCAGCCGCTCGACCTCCGCAAGGCTCATGCGCGAGTACAGCGAGCCGGGGTCCGACAGGTCGGCGTAGAGCCCCTCGACGTCGGTGAGGTAGACCAGCTTCTCGGCGTCGAGGCTGGCGGCCACGGAGCCGGCGGCCGCGTCGGCGTTGACGTTGTACGGCTGGCCGCCCGGGCCCGCCGCGACCGTGGCGATCACCGGGATCAGCCCGACGCCGGTGAGCGCGCGCAGGGCGGTCGGGTCGACGGCCTCGACGTCGCCGACGAAGCCGAGGTCGAGCCCACCCGGGTCGAGCCGCGGCCTGGCCCTGATCAGCAGCCCGTCCTCGCCGGAGAGCCCGACGGCCACCCGCCCGTGCCGGTTGAGGCGGCCGACCAGGGTCTTGTTGATCCTGCCGACCAGCACCATGCGGACCAGGTCCATGGTCTCCGCGTCGGTCACCCGCTGGCCCTCGACGAACACCGGGCGCTTGCCGAGCTGCTCCATCGCCCGGCTGATCTCCGGCCCGCCGCCGTGGACCACCACCAGGTCGACGCCCACGTAGCGCAGCAGCGCCACGTCGTCGACGAACGAGTCGAGGTCGGCCGGGCCGGGGCCGAGCTGCGCGGCCTGCTCGCCCGGCGGCTGCGCCGGCGGGGCCATGGCGGCGCCGCCGTACTTGACCACCACCGTGTGGCCGGCGAACCGCTTGATCCAGGGCAGCGCCTCGTGCAGCACGGCCGCCTTGGCCTGGAGGTCCTCGGGACGCTCAGCCTGGCCGTTGGGGCTGTGCTCCGGCATCACGTGGTGTACTCCGCGTTGAGGCGCACGTATTCGGGGGTGAGGTCGGCCGAGCGGACCCCGGCCCAGGGCCCGGTGCCGCCGAGGTGCAACCGGATCTCGATCTCGGTGGCGGCGA
>DASVXQ010000578.1:0-3468 GCA_036392615.1 Actinomycetes bacterium
GCCGGACGGGTCCGGGTCGAGCAGCGCGAGCTGCGCCTCCAGCAGCCCGCCGGCGGTCGGCAGCAGGGCGCGCCCCGGCGGCATGGCCCGCGGCACGTCGCGGCCTGGCACCCCGGCCCGGCCCCAGTCGTCCGGGTCGGCGAAGCGCAGCAGCAGGCGCTCCTCGAAGACCGTGGAGATCTGGCCGACGAAGCCGCTGGCGTCGCTGGCGACCACCGCGCGCAGGCCGACGGCCGGGCCCTCGCGCAGCAGCCGCAGCATCGTCTCGATCAGGCGGCCGAGGTCGTAGCTCTCGAACGCGGCGGTGAAGCCCTCCCAGCGGTCCAGCAGCAGCACCATCCACGGCAGCCGCTCGCCTTGCGCGGCGGCGCGCTGCTCGGCCAGGCTGGAGGCGCCCTGCTCGGCCAGCAGCTGCTGGCGGCGGGACACCTCGCCGAGCAGCCGCCCGAGCAGGCGATCGACCCGCTCGGGCTGGTCGCGGCCGACGACCGCACCACAGTGCGGCAGGCCGACCAGCGGCAGCAGCGCGTTGGCGCCGCAGTCGACGCCGTAGAGGTGCACGTCGGCCGGCGAGGCCTCGGCGCCGATCACTCCGGCGATGGTGCGCAGCACGCTGGAGCGGCCGGTGCGCGGCGAGCCGGCCACCAGCATGTGGCCGCCATTCACCAGGTCAAGGGCGAGCGCGCGGCGACGCTGCTCGGCTGGCACGTCCACCAGACCGATGCCGAGCGGCGCCAGCTCGCCGGCTGCCCCCTCCGCGGCCGGCGGCAGCTCGGCCACGGTGACCACCTCGTCGATCGGCGGCAGCCAGGGGCTGCGCTGGGTGGCCATGCCGAGCCGCTCCGCCGCCTGGCGAATGGCGGCCACCAGCACGGACAGGTCGGTGCTGGCGTCGTCGTCCTCGCCGTCGGTCACCATGCTCGGGGCCGGGCGGCCCAGCTCGCTCCAGCCGACGCGCGCGACCAGCGGGGCGCTGGCCACCGTGCTGGCGCCCGGCCGGCGGCCGCCGACCCGGGCCGCCTGCACGGCGGTCAGGGACGACGCTCCGGAGCGCACGTAGCAGCGGCCGGGGGTGGACTTCGCGATCGCGGCGGCGTCGGGCGCGTCGATCACGTCGCTCGACTCGGTGGCGTCGGTGACCCGCAGGGCGATGCGCAGGTTGGTGTTGGCGCGGATGTCGGCGCTGACCACGCCGGCCGGCCGCTGGGTCGCCAGCACCAGGTGGACGCCCAGCGAGCGGCCGCGCTGGGCGATGCCCACCAGCCCGGTGACGAAGTCGGGCAGCTCGGCGACCAGCGAGGCGAACTCGTCGATGATCAGCACCAGGCGCGGCAGCGGCTCCAGGCCGGGCCGGCGCCGCAGCTCGTCCCAGTAGTCCTCGATGTCCTTGGCGCCGGCGTGCAGCAGCAGCTCCTCGCGGCGCTTCAGCTCGGCGGACAGCGAGGCGAGCGCTCGCTGGGTCAGGTGGCCGTCCAGGTCGGAGACCATGCCGACGGTGTGCGGCAGGCGCGCGCAGTCCTTGAAGGCGCTGCCGCCCTTGTAGTCGATCAGCACGAAGGTCATCGCGTCGGGGCGGTTGGCCACCGCCAGCGAGGCGATCAGCGTCTGCAGCAGCTCCGACTTGCCGGCGCCGGTGGTCCCGGCGACCAGGGCGTGCGGCCCGTCGCGGCGCAGGTCCAGGGTGAAGGGGCCGTCGGCGGCGTAGCCGAGTGGCGCCTCGGTGGTGCGGCCGCCGCGCGCCCAGGAGCGCTCGATCAGCTCTGGCGCCGGCTCCGGCATGGCCAGCAGGTCGAGCAGGCGGGCGCTGTCCGGCAGCATGCCGCCGGCGTCGCGGCCGAGGTCGCAGACCGGCGCCATCGCCCTGGCGACCCGCTCGCACCAGGCGGTGCCGACCTGCTCGCCCAGGACCGTCCCGAGCACGTCCAGCCCGCCGCCGCGCAGCCGCAGCCGCGCCGGCTCGTCCCACAGCCAGGTCGCCACCGTGCTGCACTCCTCCGGCAGCAGCCGCTCGTCGTCGTCGACGCAGATGGCGTGCACCCCCACCTTGGGGCCCTCGCCGAGCACCTGCGGCATGCCGGGCACGCGGCGCAGCGCCCGCGCGCCGTCCAGCACCACCAGCACGCGCGGCCGCTGGCTGTCGCGGCCCAGCCTGAAGGCGCCGCCGCGCTCGTCGCGCCGCGCGGCGACCTCGTCGACCAGCTCGCTGACGCGGCGCGCGACCGTCTCGCCGTCGCCGCCGACCAGCGCCACGCAGTCCTGCCCCTCGCTCGGCCGCGCGTGCGGCAGCCAGCGCACCCACTCCCAGTCCTCGCCGCCGTCCGGGCCTGGTGCCAGCACGACGATCTGGAGATCTCGCGGGCTGTGCAGGATGGCCGCCTGGGCCACCAGTCAGCGGGCCAGCCCGCGGGCGGCGGCGCGCTCGCCGGCCACGCCGACCACCCCGAGCGCCTCCAGGTCCAGCGGCACCGGCACGTGCCTGGCCAGCGGCGGGGGCGGCGGCTCCTCGTCGGCGCGGCCGCCGCGGTCGCGTGCCAGCTCGATCCCGGCCGACAGGTTGGCCGTGCCGACGCGCAGGTGCAGCACGTCGTGGTCGTCGGAGCGGCGCTCCCACAGCCGCCGGCGCGGCCCGGTGGCCACCAGCAGCAGGCTCGCCGGGTCGGGCATGGCCGCGCGGCGCTCCACCTCGTCGGCGGCGCGCAGCTGCTCCAGGTCCTGCTCGTACTTCTCCTTGGCCCGCTGGTACTCGCGCATCGCCGCGCCGTGGCGCTTGCGGCCGCCGCGCCGGTCGCTCCACGCGCCGGCGCCCATGGTCAGCGGGCCGAGCAGCGCCATCAGCAGGTAGAGGACCTGGTGCAGCAGCACCGCCATGCCGACGCCGAACAGCGCCGGCAGCAGCATGGTGAGCACCCCCAGGCGCGGGCCCTCGCCCTTGACCGGCTCGCTCGGCACCACCAGGCGGCGCGGGCGAACGCGTCGCGGCAGCAGCCGCGGCGGCCGGTTGTAGGCCAGCCCGCCGTCGTCGCCGGGCACCAGCGAGGCGTCGGCCTCCTCGGGCAGGTGCAGCTCCAGCAGGCTGTCGCCGAGCGCCAGCACGCCGCCGTACGGCCAGGCGGCCGGGCCGCCGAGCGGCTGGCCGTCCAGCGCCATGCCGGCGCCCGCGGCCGGCTCGACCTCGGTACCGCCCGGCGCGACCGAGACCAGCGCGGCCCGCGGCGGCACCGCCGGGTCGGCCACCACCACCGCGCAGCGGGGATCGGCGCCGATCTCGAAGCGGCCCAGCCCGAGGCGGTGCACCGAGCCGGCGGCCGGCCCGCCGACCACCCGGATCTCGGCCACTCCGTCGGGCTCGACCAGGTTGGTCGCCTGGGCGTAGCGGGGCGACAGCGAGACCACCATGCCGTCGCGCAGCGCCCGGGCGGCCGGCAGCTCACCGGCCAGTGGCCGGCCGTCGACCCACAGGGTGGTCAC
>DASVXQ010000579.1:0-3973 GCA_036392615.1 Actinomycetes bacterium
TCGCGCTGGCGCTGGCCGGGGTGCGCAACCTCCCGGCGGTGGCGGCCTTCGGGCTGGCCACCTTCGTGGCGGTCGCCAACGGGATGGAGCTCGTCCAGGGGGCCAGGGCCGCCGTGCGCGGCGGCGCCACCGCGCTGGCACGCGGCCGCCGCCGCTACGGCGGGCTGATCGTCCACGTCGGCCTGGCGCTGGCGGCGGTGGCGATCACCGCCTCGTCCACCATGGCGCGCCAGACCGAGGTGACCCTCCAGCGCGGCGCGACGGCCTCCTTCGCCGGCTACCAGCTCCAGTACCAGGGCCTGCGCACCCACCAGCAGCCGCAGCGGGTGGTGCTGGTGACCGACGTCGGCGTCGTCCGCCACGGCAGCGACCTCGGCCGCATGACGCCGTCGCTGAACCTCTACCCGGCCGCCAGCGAGCCGATCGGCACCCCCTCGATCCGCTACGGGTCGGTCAAGGACCTCTACGCCTCGGTCATCGGGGTCGACTCGGGTGGCGCCTCGGCGACCTTCCGCTTCTTCCTCAACCCCGGGGTCACCTGGCTGTGGGTCGGCGGCGCGGTGATGGCCGCCGGCGGGCTGATCGTGGTCTGGCCGGCCCGGCGCAGGCGTCGGGACGCCGGGCAGCGGGAGGGCGCCAGGCGCCGCGAGCGCGCCAGACGGCGGGAGCTGACCGGGGTGGGTGGCGGGTGAGCGCGCAGGTCCCAGCCCCCACCCCGGTCCCCGCCCCCGCCCACTCCCGGAGGTGGCGCCTCTGGCCGGTGCTGGCGGTCGTCGGCGTGGTCGCGCTGGTCGCCGGGCTGCTGTCCTTCGGGCTCGGCCGCGACCCGACGGCGATCAAGTCGCCGCTGGTCGGCAAGCCGGCTCCCGCCTTCTCGCTGCGCACCCTTGACGGCAGGTCGGCCGTGAACCTCGCGGACCTGCGCGGCCAGGTCGTGATCGTGAACTTCTGGGCGTCGTGGTGCACCGAGTGCCGGGTCGAGCACGACGCGCTGGCCGCCGCCTGGCAGCGCTACCGCGACGCCGGGGTGGTGCTGGTCGGGGTCGACTTCCAGGACACCAGGGCCGACGCGCTGGCCTACATGGACCAGGCTGCGATGACCTGGCCGGCGGTCGAGGACCCCGGCTCGCGCACCGCGCTCGCCTACGGCGTCTACGGCATCCCGGAGACCTTCTTCATCGGTCCCGACGGCCAGATCGCCGCCAAGGACGTCGGCCCGGTCAGCTTCGCGCGGATCGCCGCGCGGGTCGACCGGCTGCTGCCGAGGGGCGCGGGATGAGGCGGCCGCTGCCCTGGCTGCTGCTCGGCCTGGTCACAGCCGGCGCGATCGGGCTGATCGCGCTGCGCGGACCGGCGCGGCCGCAGTCCACCGCCGACCGGGTCCACGACATCGCCAGCACGCTGCGCTGTCCGGTCTGCCGCGACCTGTCGGTGGCTGACTCGCCGGCGCCGCTGGCCCAGCAGATGCGCGACACCATCGCCAAGGATCTCGCCGCCGGGCGGACGCCCGACCGGATCCGCGCCGAGTTCGTCGCCTCCTACGGCGAGTCGGTGCTGCTCTCGCCGCCGCGCAAGGGCATCGGGCTGGTCGCCTGGGTCGTCCCGGCCCTGCTGCTGGCCGCCGGGCTGGCGATCGCCCTGACGATCGTGCGCCGCTGGCGCGCCGGCGTGTCGGTGGCCGGCCCGCCGGCGGACGGGCCCCGGCCGGCCGTCCGCGCGGCCGACCGCAAGCTGCTGGAGCGCGAGCTGGCGCGGCTCGACGAGGAGGAGCCGCTGTGAACGAGGCGGTCACCGTGGTGATGCTGGCGCTGGTCGGCGTGGCCGCCTGGGCGGTGCTCGGCCCCTTCCAGCGGGGCACCGCGGCCGTGTTGGAGCGCGCCGGCGACCCGCTCGAGGACGAGCGCCGCCGTGCCCTGCGCCACCTGCGCGACCTCGACGAGGACCTGGCGCTCGGCAAGCTCGACGAGGAGGCCCACAAGGCGGCGCGCGCCGAGGCCGAGGCCCGCGCGGTCGCCGTGCTGCGGGCGCTGGAGCACCGCGAGGGCACCGGCGAGCTGCTCGCCGGGCTGCGCGAGGTGCGCGAGCGACCCGCCGGCGAGACGGCGCCGCCGTCGCGCTGGCAGCGGGTGGCGTTCGCCGGCTTGGCGGTCGCCGTGGTGCTGGCCGGGACAACGCTGCTCACCAGGGCGACCCGCGACCGCGGCGCCGAGGCGACCATCACCGGCGCCGACGCGGGCGCCGCCGCCCAGCGCCCGGACCAGTCGGCCCCCCTGTCAGTGTTCGAGCAGCGCGTCAGCGACCACCCGGGGGACGTCGCCGCGCGACTGGACCTCGGCCGGCGCTACCTCGACGCCGGCAAGCTGCGCGAGGCCACCGACCAGTACCTGGCCGCGCAGAAGCTCGACCCGGGGAACGTCGACGCCAACACCAACCTGTCCCTGCTGCTGTTCCGCTCCGGCCTGGTTGAGCCGGCGCTCCGGGCGGTCAACCGGGCGCTGGCCACCGACGCGCGCTACCCGGAGGCGCTCTACGCCAAGGGGCTCATCGAGCTGATGGGCGTGCAGGACCCCAAGGCGGCGGTCAAGAGCCTGCAGGCCTACCTCGACGCGGCGCCCTTCGGCTCGCACCGCGACACCGTCGAGCAGTTGCTCCAGTTCGCCAGATCCGGCACCCCGCCGCCACCCGGGGCCGCGCCCGCGCCCTGACGGGCCCTCTCCCCCGCGGGCGCGCCCTGGGTGCCTTGTTAGACTCGTCGGGCGAGCGGCCGCCGCGGGCAGGCCTGCGGCGCGCCCGCCGAACGCCCCAGGGGCCGTCAGGAGTGGAGGCGCGGTGCAGGCGTACCCCGAGGAATACGCGCGGCTGACCCCGACCGAGGGCGGCGAGCTGCTGGTCGAGCGCTACGGCGACGCGCCCGAGCAGTTCGGCGAGCTGTGGCCCGCGCGCGTGCCGCCGGCCGACGAGGGACCGCAGCCGGTGGTGGTGCTGCTGCACGGCGGCTACTGGCGCAGCCGCTACCGCCTCGACCTGATGCATGCCGTCGCCGCCGACCTGCAACGGCGCGGCCTGGCGGCCTGGAACCTCGAGTACCGCCGCATGGACTCGCCGGGCGGCGGCTGGACCGGGACCTTCGACGACGTCGCCGCCGGCTTCGACTTCCTCGGCGACCTGGCCGACCGCCACCGGCTCGACCTCGGCCGGGTGGCGGTGGTGGGGCACTCCGCCGGCGGCCACCTGGCGCTGTGGCTGGCCGGCCGGCCGCGGCTGGAGGGCAGGCCCGGCGCGCCGCCGCTGCTGCCGCCGGCGCTGGCGGTCGCGCTGGCCGGCATCTGCGACCTCGAGGAGGCCTGCCGCCAGGGCCTGAGCGACGACGCCGTGGTGCAGCTGCTCGGTGGCCGGCCGGAGGACCGCGCGGAGGCCTACCGGCAGGCCTCGCCGCTGGCGCTGCTGCCGCTCGGCGTCCCGCAGATCCTGGTCCACGGCACCGCCGACGACGCCGTGCCGTTCGAGATCAGCCAGCGCTACGCCGCCGCCGCGCGCGCGGCCGGCGACGCCTGCGAGCTGATCGCGCTCGACGGCGTCGGCCACCGCAGCCTGATCGACCCGGCCAGCGACGCCTGGCACCTGACCGTGGAGCGCCTGGAGCACGCGCTCCGCCCGGCAGAGGAGCGCTCATCGTGAGCTACCAGCCCGACCCCGCCCGCTACGACACCATGCCCTACCGGCGGGTCGGCCGCGGCGGCCTGATGCTCCCGGCGGTGTCGCTGGGCCTGTGGCAGAACTTCGGCGGCGACCGGCCGCTGGAGGGCCAGCGGGAGATCGTGTGGCGGGCCTTCGACCGGGGCGTCACCCACTTCGACCTGGCCAACAACTACGGGCCGCCGTACGGCTCGGCGGAGGAGAACTTCGGCCGCATCCTCGCCACCGACCTGCGCGGCCACCGCGACGAGCTGGTCATCTCCACCAAGGCGGGCTA
>DASVXQ010000580.1:0-3612 GCA_036392615.1 Actinomycetes bacterium
GACGACGACCTCAGTCACGCCTACCTGCTGATCCAGGCATGCTCGACGGCCCGCCAGGTCAGCCGCCAGAGCGTGCTGCTGGCCGGCGCGGGCGACGGCGCCGTCGAGCTGCTGGCCGTCCAGCCGGAGGGCAGGCGGGCGATGTCCGGGGCGGAGTTCGCCCGCGGCGCCCGGCTGGGGGAGGCGGAATGGCTCGACCGCTGACCCGCCAGGCCCTTGCCGGTCCCAGAGACGTCGCGCTCGACGCGCTCGCCCGGGTCGACCAGGGCGCCTGGGCGAACCTGGTGGTGCCGCGGCTGCTGGCCGCCTCCGGCCTGGCCGCCGGGGACCGGGCGGCCGTGACCGACCTGGTCTACGGCTCGCTGCGCATGCGCGGGGCGCTCGACCACGCGCTGCGGCCGCTGTCGCGCCAGCCGCTGGAGCGGCTGGAGCCGGCCGTGCTGCGCGGGCTGCGGCTCGGCGCCTACGAGCTGCTGTTCGCCGGCACCGCGCCGCACGCGGCGCTCAACGAGGTGGTCGGCGCGGTCCGCCGCGGCGGCACGCAGGGGCAGGGCGGCTACGTCAACGCCGTGCTGCGCCAGCTCTCCCGGCGCCCGCCCCGCTGGCCCGACCCGAAGGACGACCCGCTCGGCTGGGCAACCACCCGCGGCTCCCATCCGGCCTGGATGGTCGAGCAGGCGATCGAGCGGCTCGGCGCCGAGGAGGCGCTGGACCTGGTCGAGGCCGACAACTTGCGTCCGCAGGTCACCCTGCGGGTGACCCCCGGCCGCAGGACCCGCGACGAGCTGCTGGTCGAGCTGGAGAGCGTCGGCGTGGCGGCCAGGCCGAGCCCGCTGTCGCCCGACTGCGTGGTGCTGGAGCACGGCGAGCCCGGCGCGCTGGCGGCGGTCGCCGAGGGCAGGGCGGTGGTGCAGGACGCCGCCTCGGCGCTGGTCGCCCCGGCGCTCGGCGTGGAGCCGGGCGAGCTGGTGCTGGACCTCGGCGCCGGCCCGGGCGGCAAGGCCGGGCACCTGGCCGCGCTCGGCGCCAGGGTGCTGGCGGTCGAGCTGCACCCGGCGCGGGCGAGGATGGTGCGCGACCTGGCCGCGCGGCTGCGCCTCGAGCAACGGCTGTGGACCGTCACCGGCGACGGCACCCGCCCGCCGCTCGCCGGCGGGCGGTTCGACGCCGCCCTGGTCGACGCGCCCTGCAGCAATCTCGGCAGCCTGCGGCGCCGGCCCGAGGCACGCTGGCGCCACGGCCCGGAGGAGCTCGAGCGGCTGGCGGCGCTCCAGGGCGCGCTGCTGGACGCCGCCGTGGCGGCGGTCCGGCCCGGCGGCCACGTGCTCTACTCGGTCTGCACCTGGACACAGGCCGAGACCGACGGGGTGGTCGACGACGCCCTACGGCGCCATCCCGAGCTGGAGCCCGCTCCGCTGACCGGCCTGCCCGGCCCGCTGGGAACGACCGCTGCGACCGGCCCGGCGCCACCGCGCGATCGGCACCAGTTCTGGCCACATCGCGACGGAAGTGATGGGATATTTCTCGCGCGGCTGCGCAAGATCCACTGACCGAGTCGATTCCCGTTCACGTTCAGTGGGCCTTCGCCGATACCATCACCGGGACCGGTCCAGGCCCGCTGGGCCCGACACAGCCCCCGACGGACCCGCCCGCTGGATACGAGGAATGCCGTTGCCCCGACGTCTCGCCCCCTCGATCCTCAACGCCGACCTGGCGCAGCTCGCCGAGCAGGTGCGCCTGGTGCAGGACGTCGCCGAGTGGATCCACCTGGACGTGATGGACGGCCACTTCGTGCCCAACCTGACCTTCGGGCCGCCGGTGGTCGCCGCCCTCCGCCCCCACACGGCCCGCTTTCTCGACTGCCACCTGATGGTGGACAATCCAGTCGAGCTGCTGCCTGCACTCGCCGAAGCGGGGGCAGATTCGGTGACCATGCACGTCGAAGCCCTGCCGGACCCGGCCGGGGCCATCAGGGCCGCGGCCGAGCATGGCCTGTCCGTGGGGCTGGCGCTGCGGCCCGGCACCGGGCTCGACGCGCTGCTTCCGTACCTGGACCGCATCGACCTGGTGCTGCCCATGACGGTTGAACCGGGCTTCGGGGGGCAGGAGTTCCGCGCCGACGTGCTGCCCAAGGTGGCGGCCGCGCGGCGTGCGATCGACGCCGCGGGGCGGGACGTCGCCCTGCAGGTGGACGGCGGCGTGAACCAGGCGACCCTGGACGACTGCCTGGCGGCCGGCGCCGACGTGTTCGTGGTGGGAACGGCGATCTTCCGAGCGGACGACCCGGCCACCGCGGCCAAGATGTTCCGCTCGCTGATCGACGAGGGGCGTGGTCCCGGCCCCGACGATCGAGCTGGGGAGGCATAGTCGTGGACGAGATGGTGTTGATCGCCGACGACGATCGCGACATCGTCCGCTTCGTCGAGGTCAACCTCCGGCTCGAGGGCTTCGAGGTGATCACCGCCCACGACGGCAAGGACGCCCTGGCCAAGGCGCTCGACCTGCAGCCGAACCTGATCCTGCTCGACGTGATGATGCCCGGCATGGACGGCTACGAGGTCTGCACCAAGCTGCGGGCCGACGGCCGCAGCGCGCACATCCCGGTGATCATGCTGACCGCCAAGTCGCTGTCGGCCGACAAGGTGCTCGGCCTGACCGCCGGCGCCGACGACTACATCATCAAGCCGTTCGACCCGATGGAGCTGGTCGCGCGGGTCAAGACCACCCTGCGCCGCGCCAGCGAGATGCGCGCCCTGTCGCCGCTCACCGGCCTGCCCGGCAACAACCGCATCGAGCAGGAGATCCAGGCGCGCATGGAGCGCAACACCCCGATCGCGGTGGTCTACGCCGACCTCGACAACTTCAAGTCGTTCAACGACCGCTACGGCTTCCTGCGCGGCGACGAGGTCATCTCGCTGGCCGCCCAGGTGCTGCGCCTGGCCGCCCAGGAGGCCGCCGGCCCGGACGGCTTCGTGGGCCACATCGGCGGCGACGACTTCGTCGCGATCGTGCCGCCGGAGGCGGCCGAGGCGTTCTCCAACCGGGTGATCGAGTCGTTCGACGCGCGCATCCTGAGCCTCTACGACCCTGAGGACGCCGGTGCCGGCATGATCGAGTTGGAGGACCGCCAGGGCCAGCTGCGGCGTTTCCCGATCGTGTCGATGTCGCTGGGCATCGCCTCCAACGCGCAGCGGTCGTTCTCCAGTCCCCGCGAGGTGGTCGCCACCGCCACCGAGCTGAAGGGCCTCGCCAAGAGGGACCAGGGCTCCAGCTACGCCATGGACCGTCGCGGCTCCTGAGGGTTCCCATGGGGATCCGATCCCCACGCACGGAGCGGCCTGGTGCCAACTCTGTCCCGCCCCCATGGCACAGGCGCTCGCGGTTCCCATGGCACAGGCGCTCTTGGAGGGGCGTGGAGGGGTTCCCATGGCACAGGCGCTCTTGGGGGCCGTGGGGGGAGCGAGCTCCCCCCACATCGATCGGGGCTGAAGGCAACCAAGCTCACGCCGGTGCTACGCTGAAGCCGGTAGCACGCTCTCCGAGGTGGGGTGAAAGTCCCCACCGGCGGTCACAGCCCGCAACCCCCGGCCGAAGCTGGCCGGGGTGGACCCT
>DASVXQ010000581.1:0-9771 GCA_036392615.1 Actinomycetes bacterium
GCGCGGCTTGTAGAAGAAGCCCTCCAGCGAGGCGAGCGAGACGAGCCGCAGCAGGTTGGCGTAGCCGGTCTGGTTCTCGGCCAGCAGGGTGAGGTGGCTGTACGGCTCGGCGGTGTCGCGGCGCTGCTTCTCGTAGCGGGAGCCGGGGGCCAGGTAGGCTTCCAGACCGATGATCGGCTTGACGCCGTGCCGCTTGCCGGCCTGGTAGAAGTCGACCGCGCCGAACAGGTAGCCGTGGTCGGTCATGGCCAGCGCCGGCATCCCCATGCGAGCCGCCTCGGCGAACAGGTCGTCGATCCGGGCGGCGCCGTCCAGCATCGAGTACTCGGTGTGGACGTGGAGATGTACGAAGCTGTCCGGCACGCCGTCCCCCGTCTCCTCGGTCCCTCGAAGTTCCTCGTGCGCGCCGCCGGCCGGCGACGGTGTCCACAGCGTTGGACTAGTTTTCCACACCCCTGTGGACAGAATTACACGCGTGTAAGTCGCCTGTCAGGGTAGCCCGGATCGGTCACCCGATCAATCAAGTATGGACCTGCCAGGGAACGGCTGAATCCCCTGCGCCACAAGGGATCCGGCGGAAATCGCCAGGTCGGCGGGCCGGCGGGTTCGGGCGCGGCGACATTCCGGACGCGATCCACGCTCCTAGGACCTCGGGGCGCTCCGGGCCTTGGCCAGGGCGGCCTCCAGGTCGGGGGGCAGCGGCTCCTCGAGCTCGATGCGCTCGCCGGTGACGGGGTGGTCGAGCTGCAGGCGCCAGGCGTGCAGGAAGGGGCGCCCCAGGCCGAGACGGTCGGCCAGGCGAGGGTCGGCGCCGTAGGTGCGGTCGCCGGCCACCGGATGGCCGAGCGACGACAGGTGGACCCGGATCTGGTGGGTCCTGCCGGTCTCCAGCCGGACCTCCAGCAGATCGAGGCCGGCCAGGTGCTCCAGCACCCGCCAGTGGCTGACCGCGCGGCGGCCGCCCGGCACGACCGCCATGCGCTTGCGGTCGCGCGGGTGCCGGCCAATTGGCGCGTCGACCGTCCCCTCGGGGTCCAGGTGGCCCTGGACCAGCGCGAGGTAGCGGCGCTGGATGCGGCGGGCGGCCAGGTCCCTGGCCAGCGCGGCGTGGGCGCGGTCGTGCTTGGCCACCAGCAGTAGCCCGGAGGTGTCCTTGTCGAGCCGGTGGACGATCCCTGGCCGGATCGTCCCGCCGGCCGACGACAGCCGCGGGTCGTCCCGACCGAGCAGGGCGTTGACCAGGGTACCGGTGGGATGGCCGGCCGCCGGGTGGACCACCAGGCCGGCGGGCTTGGCCACCACCAGCAGGTGCTCGTCCTCGAAGCGGACCTCCAGCGGCAGCCGCTCCGGCACCAGATCGGGCGAGGCCTGCGTCTCGAGCGGCTCCCAGCGCAGCCGCTCGCCGCCTTCGAGCCGGTGCGACTTGGGGCGGGCGCGGCCGTCGACCAGCACCCGGCCCGCCTCGATCCAGCGGGCGGTGGCCGCCCGGGAGGCGCCGGCGAGCTCCGCCACCACCTGGTCGAGCCGCTGCCCGGCCCGGCCGGCCGGGACCAGGGCCTCGGCGGGTCCGGCGGCCGGTGCGGTCTCCGGACCAGGACACCCGGGGCCGCTCAACCCTGGCGCGAGCGCGCCTGCGGGCCCTCGCCGGCCTCGGCGTCGCCGGCCGGGGTGGCCTGGCTGCCGCCGCCGGGCGGCCCTGGCCGCTCGCCATGGTCGTCGGCGCTGCGCTGCGGTCGTCCGAGCAGCAGCGCCAGCAGGATGCCGCCGATCACGATGCACGAGTCGGCCAGGTTGAACAGCGGCCACGGGCCGACCTTGACGAAGTCCACCACCTCGCCGCGCAGCGGGTGGTCGCCGCGCAGCAGCCGGTCGAGCACGTTGCCGACCGCGCCGCCCAGCAGCAGGCCGAGCGCCACCGCGACCCCCAGGCCGCGGGTGCGGCCGCTGGCGTAGACCAGCCCGCCGATCACCGCGATGGCGGTCAGCGCGAAGAACACCGGCGCGCCGGTGAGCAGCGAGAACGCGCCCCCCGAGTTGGTGGTGTAGCGCAGCTCGACGAAGTCGCCGATCAGCCGCAGCGGCGGCCGGCCGGCGAGCTGCTGGATCACCACCCACTTGATCAGCTGGTCCGCGCCGACCACCAGCGCGGCGATGCCGTAGACGATCAGCAGGCGCTTGGCCGAGGGGCGCATGCTCAGCGCGCCCGGGCGCGGCGGCGGGCGTCGGCGAGGCAGAGCGTGGTGTAGGGCAGGGCGTCGAGCCGCTCGGCCTCGATCGGCTCGCCGCAGACCTCGCAGCGGCCGTAGCTGCCCTCGTCGATGCGCGCCAGGGCGCCCTGGATCTTGGTGATCAGGTCCGCCAGGTTGCCCACCAGCGACAGGTCCCGCTCCCGCTCGGTGGCGAACAGGCCGGCGTCGCCGCCCTCCTCGCCGAGGTCACCGGCGCCGATCGCCTCCGAGCCGCTGGCGTTGGCCGCCTCGAGCCCGGCGTGGCGGCCGGTGAGCACGGTCAGCTCCTCCTCGAGCCGGCGGCGGAACGACTTGAGGTCACGGGCGGTGATCCGCTTGCCCGGGCCTGTCCGGGACGGCGAGGACGACCTCGAGTGGGAGGCTCGTGCGCCTTGGGTTTTCTTGGTGGACATCGGTGCTTCCTCCGCGTCCATCGGCCCAGCGGGCGGTGGACCGGCGCACGGCAAACCGGATGGAGGGGGCGTTATCCGGCGCTCGCGCCCTCCACCCGCCGCGACGCGCGTGGGTATGTGCAGGTGGAGCATTGTACCGGCGGGGCGTGAAGCGGCGCGGAATCGCCTTTGGGCAATCGGCGGCGGCGGGCTACACTTCCCCTGAAAGGCGACGACGGGAACGAGTAGGTCCGGTACGGCCAGCAAGCGAGCCGGGGATGGTGGAAGCCCGGCGGGCACGACCCTTCCGAAGATCCTCCCCGAGCCGCTGCCCGAACGGCCGGAGTGGCCAGCGAGCCCCGTAGGGGCGTGCGGCCTCCCCGCCGGCCCAGTAGACGCAGCCGGGTCCGCCCGTGACAGCGGCAGGCCATCAGCGGCCCCCGGGCCAGGTGACCGTGAGCGGCCGGCACCCGCGAGGGCGCCGGCAAGGAGGGTGGTACCGCGGGGCCCAGGCCTCGTCCCTTCGCTGGCGGTGGCGTTGACGTGCGAAGGAGACAGGCGAGATGGGGCAGTTCCCTGAGGTCGAGCCCCTCGACCTCCCGGCGGTCGACCGATGGGTGCTCGAGCTGTGGCGCGAGCGCAAGGTCTTCGAGCGCTCGCTGGACCAGCGGGGCGACGGCAGGCCGTTCGTGTTCTACGAGGGGCCGCCGACCGCCAACGGCCGGCCCGGCGTGCACCACGTCGAGGCCCGGGTGGTCAAGGACCTCTTCCCCCGCTTCAAGACCATGCGGGGCTACCGGGTCGACCGCAAGGGCGGCTGGGACTGCCACGGCCTGCCGGTCGAGCTGGAGGTCGAGAAGGAGCTCGGCCTGAGGACCAAGCAGGACATCGAGGCCTACGGGGTGGAGCGCTTCAACGCCCGCTGCCGCGAGTCGGTGACCCGCTACGTCGACGCCTTCGAGCGGCTGACCGAGCGGATCGGCTTCTGGATCGACACCAGCCAGGCCTACTGGACGATGAACACCCCCTACGTCGAGTCGGTCTGGTGGGCGCTGTCCGACCTGCACCGCCGCGGGCTGCTGGTCGAGGACTACAAGGTCGTCCCCTACTGCCCCCGCTGCGAGACCGCGCTGTCGGACGCCGAGGTGGCCATGGGCTACCAGGAGGTCGAGGACCTGACCGCCTACGTGGGGCTGCCGGCGACCTCCGGGACGCTCGCCGAGGAGGGCGCCGAGCTGCTGGTCTGGACGACGCAGCCGTGGACGCTGGTGCCCAACGTCTCGGTGGTGGTCGGCCCGGACATCTCCTACGTGCTGGTCGAGGCGGAGCAGGACGGCCGCACCCGCAAGCTGGTGGTCGCCGCCGACCTGGTCGAGCAGGCCGTCGGCCCCGACGCCAGGGTGCTGCGGCCGGTGCCCCTCGAGGAGCTGGTCGGCACCCGCTACCAGCGCGCCTTCGACATGATCCCGGTGAGCGAGGAGGAGGCCGAGCGCGGCTGGAAGGTGGTGGCCGACCCCTACGTCACCACCACCGACGGCTCCGGGCTGGTGCAGACCTCCCCCGCCTACGGCGCCGAGGACCTGGCGGTCGGCCAGCAGCACGGCACGCCGATCCTGCACCCGGTGCAGGCGGACGGCCGCTTCGGTCCGGAGACCGGCTGGCTGGCCGGCAAGCCGGTCAAGGAGGCCGACGCCGAGATCGTCGAGGACCTGCGCCGCCGCGGCCTGCTGTGGCGCTCCGAGAAGCACCGCCACGCCTATCCGCACTGCTGGCGCTGCGGCACCGGGCTGCTCTACTACGCGCTGACCTCGTGGTACGCGCGCACCACCGCGGTCAAGCAGCGGCTGCTGGAGGAGAACGCCAAGATCGACTGGCACCCGGAGCACATCCGCGACGGCCGCTTCGGCGACTGGCTGGCCCACAACGTCGACTGGGCGCTGTCGCGGGCGCGCTACTGGGGCACCCCGCTGCCGCTGTGGCGCTGCCCGCGGGGCCACGTGACCGCCGTCTCCAGCCTGGCCGACCTGTCCGCGCGGACCGGCAGGGACCTTGCGGACCTCGACCCGCACCGCCCCTGGGTCGACGCGGTCACCTTCGCCTGCCCGGAGTGCGGCCAGGAGGCCCGCCGCGTGCCCGACGTGCTGGACGCCTGGTTCGACTCCGGCTCGATGCCGTTCGCCCAATGGGGCTACCCGCACCAGGGGCGGGAGGCGTTCGAGGAGGCCTTCCCGGCCGACTTCATCTCCGAGGCGATCGACCAGACGCGCGGCTGGTTCTACTCGCTGCTGGCGGTCAGCACGCTGCTGTTCGACCAGTCGCCCTACCGCAGCGTGGTGGTCCTGGGGCACATCGTCGACCGCGACGGCCGCAAGATGTCCAAGAGCCTGGGCAACGTGCTCGACCCGTTCGAGCTGCTGGAGCGCTACGGCGCCGACCCGCTGCGCTGGTTCATGCTGGCCGGCGGCTCGCCCTGGGTGTCACGCCGGCTCGCGCCCGAGGTGCTCGAGGAGGTCACCCGCTCGTTCTTCCTGACGCTGTGGAACACCTACGGGTTCTTCAGCCTCTACGCGGGCCTCTCCGGCTTCGACCCGACCGCCCCAGCCAGCGCGGCGCCCTCGGCGCTGGACCGCTGGATCCTGGCCGAGCTGGCCGACACGGTGCGCGAGGTGACCGAGCGGCTGGAGGCCTACGACCCGGCCATCTCCGGGCGGCGGCTGACCACCTTCGTGGACGACCTGTCCAACTGGTACGTGCGGCTGTCGCGGCGGCGCTTCTGGCGCGGCGCCGGCGAGGACTCCGAGGCGGCCTTCCGCACGCTGTGGACCTGCCTGAAGACGCTCAGCTTGCTGCTCGCGCCGTACACGCCGTTCCTGGCGGAGCGGCTCTGGCAGGGGCTGGTGGTGTCGGTCGACCCGGGGGCGCCGGACTCGGTCCACCTGGCCGACTGGCCGGAGCCCGACGGCGCCGCCGACGACCCGGAGCTGCGCGCCGCCATGGCGGAGGTGCGCCGGCTGGTCGGGCTCGGCCGCCAGGCCCGCACCGACGCCAAGGTCAAGGTCCGCCAGCCGCTCGCCAGGGCGCTGGTGACCGTGCCGGCGGAGCGGCGCGAGGCGGTCGCCGGCCTGCTCGACCTGGTCGCCGCCGAGCTGAACGTCAAGCGGGTGGGCTTCGCCTCCGGCGAGGACGGGCTGGTGGCCTACCGGCTGGTGCCCAACTTCCGCGCGCTCGGCCCGCGCTTCGGCCGGCGGGCGCCGGCGGTGGCCGCGGCCGTGCGCGAGGCGGACGCCGGCGAGCTGGCCCCGCGCCTTCAGGCCGGCGAGCGGGTCGAGCTGGAGGTCCCCGGGGTCGGGCCGGTGGAGCTGGGCCCCGACGAGGTCGGCGTGGCCGAGGAGCCGGTCACCGGCTGGCGGGTGGTGCGCGAGGGCGGCGCCAGCGTGGCGCTGGACCTCACGGTGACCCCGGAGCTGCGCCTGGAGGGCCTGGCGCGCGAGCTGGTCCGCGCGGTGCAGGACCTGCGCAAGGACGCCGGCCTCAAGGTCTCCGACCGCATCGAGCTGGCGGTCCAGGCCGCCGGCGAGGTCGCTGAGGCGGTCCAGGCCCACGGCGACTACCTGCGGGCAGAGACGCTGGCCGTGGCGCTGCACGACTCGCCCCGGGGCGAGGGGGCCGAGGCCACCGTGGACCTGGACGGCACGCCGGTGCGGCTCTGGCTGCGCCCCGCGCCGGACGAGCGGGCCTAGCGGGGAGGGCGCCGCGATGGGAGGCCGCCGGGGGTCGCCGCGGCCGGCCAGGCCGGCCCGGCTCGACGGGCTCGGCGACCGGCTGCCGGCCGGCCGGCCGCTGTGGGGCTACCTGTGGGCGGCGCCCAACAGCCTGGTCGGGCTGCTGGGCGCGCTGACCACGGCCAGCCGGCCGACCCGCTGCCGCGGGGTGCTGCTGATCGAGGGCAGCCGCCTCGGGCTGGCGCGCTTCCTGGCCTGGCGCGGCTTCACCGCGATCACGCTGGGGCACGTGATCGTGGCCAACCAGCCGCTGGACGACCACCTGCTGGCCCACGAGCTGGCGCACGTCGCCCAGCACGAGCGCTGGGGCCCGCTGTTCTACCCCGCCTACCTGCTGACCAGCCTGGCGGGGTACCGCCGCAACCCGTTCGAGCGGGCCGCGGAGCGCGCCGCGGTGGCGGTCAGCCGCGCCGGCGGGGACTAGCGTGCCGGTCGCGGATCCTTGGCCGGTGCTCTACGGGACGGCGGCGTGAGCGCCGGGCCCTCGGGCACGCCGCTGGCGCGCAAGCTGGGCATCAGGCCGGACGCGGTGGTCGGGCTGCTGGCGGCGCCGCCGGGGATCGAGGAGCTGCTGGCGCCGCTGCCCGACGGGGTCGCCATCCGGCGTAGGGCGCAGGGACGGCTGGACGTGATCGTGCTGTTCGCCACCAGACGGGCGGCGTTGGAACGCCGCTTCGGGCGGGCGGTGGAGGCGCTCGAGGACGATGGCGGCCTCTGGGTGGCCTGGCCCAAGAAGTCGTCCAAGGTCCCGACCGACCTGGACTTCGACGAGGCGCAGCGGCTCGGCCTCGAGAGCGGGCTGGTCGACAACAAGATCTGCGCGATCGACCAGGTGTGGACGGCGCTGCGGTTCGTGGTGCGGCTGGCCGACCGGCCAGCCAGGCGGGCGGCGCGGGAGCGGGCTACCTGAGGGGCTCCTGGTCCGGACGGCGCCGCCGCAGCGAGACGACCAGCAGCAGCAGGGCGAGCGCGTCCGCGGCGACCGACAGCCAGGCCAGCAGCAGCCCCTGGGCCGAGAACAGCGAGGCGGCCAGCAGGCCCACGGCGGCGAGCAGCGCCAGCAGCGCGCCGACGACCACGGTCAGCCGCTTCCGGCCCGGGACGGGTCGGTCGCTCAGTCGTCAGTCGTCGTGACGCAGCCGGTCCACCCGGTCGCGACCGTTGCCGAGCTGGTCGGTGGTCGGGTCGCGGAGCGCGGAGTAGGAGTTGTTGACCTGGCGGGCGCCGGTCGACAGCGCCGGGAGGTCCTCCGAGCCGGGCAGCGGCCGCGAGTTGCCGACCGAGCCGAGGCCGGGCGGCTGAGGCGGCGCGACCGGACCCGACGGGGCGGCGTCCTCGAGCGCCTTGAGCTGACCCTCGACGAAGCCCCGCAGACGGGCGCGGTAGTCGCGCTCGAAAGCCCGCAGCGCCTCGATGGAGCTCTCCAGCTCCTGCCTGCGGCGGGCGACCTGCTCGGTGGCCTGGGCGATCTGCATCCGGGACTGCTCCTCGGCGACGCGGGCGCGCGCCTCGGCGGACTGGATGCGCTCCTTGTAGCGGGTCTCGAGCCCCTCGGTCAGCTCGCGGGCGCGGGCCTGGGCGGCCTCGGTGACCTCGCGGGCGCGCATCTGCGCGGCCTCGGTGAGCTCCCTGGCGCGCATCTGGGCCGCCTCGGTCAGCTCGCGGGCGCGCATCTGCGACTGCTCGGTGAGGCTCTTGGCGCGGGCCTCGCTCTCGGCCACCATCGACTTGGCCTTGACCTTGGCCTCGTCGACCGTCTGGTCGGCCATCCGCTGGGCCATCACCAGCGCGCGGGCGATCGCCTCCTCGCCGCCGGCGCCAGAGCCGCCCTGGGGCGACGGCTGGTGCTGCGGCGGGGGCGCCGGCTGGGGGGCCTGCATGACGATCGGGGCAGGGCCTCCGACCTGCGTGTTGGCTGCCTGCTCCCGTAGCCGCGCGATCTCGTCCTGCAGCCGGGTGAACTCCTCGGTGATCTGGTCGAGGAAGGTGTCCACCTCGTGCATGGCGTAACCGCGCATGGCCTTGGTGAACTCTTTATGTTGAATGTCCAACGGGGTCAATGGCGGCATTTGCGCTCCTTACTGCAAGTGGTCGGTCATTGTACCGGAGTACCACCACTCGATCGCCACGTACTACCTGCTAACTCACCACCTGCTTCAACAGGACGATCAGCATGAATACCAGGATGGGGGACAGATCGAGGGCAACAGCACCGACGCGCAGAGGGGGAAGGAGTCGCCGGATAGGTCGGAGGACAGGTTCCGTCAAGTCATACAGGATACCGTAGACGATTGCCAAACCGGATAGACCCCGACCGCCCGTCATCGACAGCAGCAGATCCAGGATGATCCGCCCAAGGAGGACGAGCCAGTAGAGGGTCAGTAGGACCGAGATGATGACCAATACTGTGGACACTGTTCACGCCTGATTGAAGAAGCCGCGCTCTTGTAGCCGGCGCCGTTCCTCGGCCGACACTTCGACGTTTCGCGGGGTCAGTAGAAACACCTTCTCGGCGACGCGCTGGATGCGCCCATCCAGCCCGAACGTGAGGCCGGCCGCGAAGTCGATCAGGCGCTTGGCCGTCTCGGGCTCCATGGCCTGCAGGTTCACGATCACGGGGATGTCGGCGCGGAACTTCTCGCCGATCTCCTCGGCGTCGCTGAAGCCCGACGGTTCGATGAGGTGCACCTGCCTGGTCGGGGCCGACGGGATCGGATGGATCACCGCCTCGACCTGGTCGTCGTGCCGGCCACGGCCGTCGCCGTAGTCGTCGCCACGAACGCGCCGCACCGGCGCGGTGCCGACCGCCCTGTTCGGCTCCGCCACGTCGATCAGCTCTTCCTCCTCGTCAGGCGGCTCGACCAATCCCAGCCAGACGAGGCTCCTCTTGAACGTCCCGGCCATGCACCTCACCTACCTCCGTCCGCTCGTCATCCTACGTCGCAACGCCCCTGTCCGCCCATGGCTACCGCCCCCAATCAGCGGACCCGGCATGGACCGCCGGGCGCGTGGCGCCGGCGCCTCCGCAATACTCATCAACCCACCCCCCGGCAATGCTGTTGTTGTCGTCTGCGGCGGCATTCGGCGACGAGCGCTGCTTCGTCATGTTCAACCGGCTCCTGATCTGGCGACCTTTTCCACCGGACGTGGACCGAAAATGGCGGTACCGACCCGAATCAGGGTGGCGCCCTCCTCCACCGCCACCTCGAAGTCGGCGGTCATTCCCATCGAAAGGGCGCGCAGGTCGCCGCCGAGCCGGCGGGCGAGCTCCGCCAGCCGCCGGAACAGCGGGCGGGTCGCCTCCGCCGAGGGGGCCGGCGGCGGCATCAGCATCAGCCCGGCGACCTCCAGGCCGTCCGTCCGGCGGCA
>DASVXQ010000582.1:0-18728 GCA_036392615.1 Actinomycetes bacterium
CGCCGCATCCGCGAGGCGCAGCGCCGCTCGCGCGACGCCAGCGCGAGGCTGGCCGCCGAGGCCACCGAGGTGCTCCGCAACGTGCGCGCGGTCCAGGCGTTCACCCGCGAGGAGGAAACCAGCGAGCGCTTCCAGGGCCGCAGCCGCGGCGCGCTGCGCGCGGTGGTCGGCGCCATGGACCTGGAGGCGCGCTACTCCCCGCTGGCCGACCTGCTGCTGGCCGGCGGCAGCGGCCTGGTGCTGTGGCTCGGCGTGGTCGCCGTCATCAGCGGCCGGATCACCGTGGGGACCCTGCTGGTGGTGCTCTCCTACCTCGGCAGCCTCTACGGGCCGATCCGCTCGCTGGCGCGTCTGGCCAGGACGCTGGCGCGCGGCGCCGCCAGCCGCGAGCGCATCCTCGAGGTGCTCGCCTCGCCGGAGGTGGTGGAGTCCTCACCGGTCGCGCTGCGCGCCAAGCCGATGCGCCGCTCGCTGGTCATGCGCGACGTCGGCTTCTCCTACCCCGACGGCCCGCCGGCGCTGCGCGGCGTCGACCTCGAGATCAAGGCGGGGGAGCGGGTCTGCGTGGTCGGGCCCATCGGCGCGGGCAAGTCGACCCTGCTGGCCCTGCTGCTGCGCTTCTACGACCCAGACCACGGCGTGATCGACCTGGACGACTTCGACCTGCGCCACCTGGAGCTGGACTCGCTGCGCCGCCAGATCGCCCTGGTGCCGCAGGACCCCTGGATGCTGGACGGCAGCATCGCCTCCAACATCGCCTTCGGCCGCCCCACCGCCGGCGAGGCCGAGGTGCGGCTGGCGGCGCGCATCGCGCTGGTCGAGGAGTTCGCCGAGCAGCTTCGCGACGGCTACGCCACCGAGGTCGGCGAGGGCGGCGTCCGGCTGTCGGGCGGCCAGCGCCGCCGCGTGGCGCTCGCCAGGGCGATCCTCCGCGACGCCTCGGTGCTGCTGCTCGACGAGCCCACCAGCGGCCTGGATCCGGCCGCCGAGCGCGCGGTGCTGCGCGCGCTGGAGCGGGCGGCCCGCGGCCGCACGGTGGTCTCGGTCAGCCATCGCCTCGCCCTGGCGCGCGACGCCGACCGGGTGGTCGTGCTGGACGCCGGCCGCGTGGTCGAGCAGGGCCCGCCCTCCGAGCCGCTGGAGGAGGGCGGCGACTTCGCCCGCATGTGGGCGCTCCAACATCCCGGCGAGCGGCAGGACCACCGTTCCGGTGGCGCCCCGGACGGTCCGGCCGCTGAGCGCCGGGAGGCGCAGACGGTCTTGATCAAAAGGAGGTGAGCCAATGTCGCACGGACGCCGCGGTCGTCGGGTCCGTGGTTCGGTGCACGTCTTCGGGCACCGGCACCACGGGGACTCCCGCTCGGGGTCCCGTTCGCGTTCGCGCTCTCGTTCGCGTTCGCGGTCGCGTGACTGACTGAACCGACGCCGACAGCAATCCGCGGGGGGTCGGTGCCCACCGGCACCGGCCCTCCTCGGAGCCGGTGCGCGCGCGACCGCCGCGTGTCGTACCGGTTTCCGGCCCGGACGCCCCCCGCCCGGGCCACCGGCCGTCGCCGGGGCCACGCCCTCCCCCCGTTGGTCCGGGCGACGGCCGGCACGTTTGACGAGAGGTGGAACGATCCATGAGCACGCAGCCGTCACAGGACGCCGGCTGGGAGCTCGCGCCAGGGCAGGCGCTGGTGCCCGGGCTGCTCGCCTGGACGCGGCTGGGCGACGGTCCGCGCTGCGAGACCTGGCTCGCCTGGGACGTGCGCCGCTGGAGCCCGGCGGCGGTGAAGGTGCCGTCGCCGGCGACGCTGCGCTCCGGACGGGGCGCGGCCGCCCTGCGGCCCGAGCTGGACGCCGTCGCCGGCCTGGCCCACCCGGGGATCCAGCGGCTGCTGGACGCGAGCCTGGAGGGCCCGCTGCCCTTCCTCGAGTTCGAGTACGTCGAGGGCCCCAACCTGGAGGACGCCGTCGAGGACGAGGGCGCCTTCCACCCGATCGACGTGGTGCTGACCGGCATGCAGCTGACCGCCGCGCTCGGCCACCTGCACTCGGGCGGGCTGGTCCACCTCGATGTCAAGCCCGCCAACGTGGTGCTGCGCGACCAGCGGCCGGTGCTGATCGACTTCGGCTTCACCAGCCGGGTGGGCCAGCCGCCGCCACCCGGCCGGGTGCGCGGCACGCCGGCGTGGATGGCGCCGGAGCAGGTCCGGCGCCGGTCGGCCGCGCCGGGCATGGACCTGTTCGCGCTCGGCGCGCTGCTGTTCGAGCTGGCCACCGCCGAGCCCGCCTTCGAGCCGGCGGACGAGGGCAGCGCGCTGGAGCGCTGGCCGCAGTGCTCGCCCGACCGCGCCGCTCAGCGCCGCGCGCTGGAGCGGGCGGTGCCGCCGGAGCTGGCCGGCCTGATCGGCGCGCTGCTGGCGCCTGACCCGGCCGACCGGCCCGCCAACGCCACCGAGGTGCTGCTCGCCCTGGACGAGGCGCTGCCGGAGGAGGCCGCCGCCGAGCGGTTCTGGCCCGCCTGGGCGACCCCGCCGCTGGCCGCGCGCGGCGGCGCCGCGCGCACTACCCTCTACGTCGGATCGTCCGTCGGGCTCGATGGGGGAGACAGTGGCTGACGTCGAACGTCTCGAGGTGCGCAAGACCTACAAGCTCTATATCGGCGGCAAGTTCCCGCGGACCGAGTCGGGCCGCTCCTACCTGGTCAGCGACGCCCACGGCCGGCCGCTGGCGAACGCCTGCCGGGGCTCGCGCAAGGACGTGCGCGACGCGGTGCGCGCCGCCAGGGGGGCCTTCAAGGGCTGGTCGGGCCTGACCGCCTACAACCGCGGACAGATCCTCTACCGCGTCGCCGAGATGCTGGAGGGCCGGCGCAAGCAGTTCGTCGACGAGGTCGCCGCCGCCGAGGGCTCCAGCCGCCGGGCGGCCTCCGAGGCGGTCGACAAGGCGATCGACCGCTGGGTCTGGTACGCCGGCTGGGCCGACAAGATCGCGCAGGTGCTCGGCTCCTCCAACCCGGTCGCCGGGCCGTACTTCAACTTCTCGGTGCCGGAGCCGACCGGCGTGGTCGGGCTGGTCGCCCCGGCGGACTCGTCGCTGCTCGGGCTGGTCTCGCGGCTGGCGCCGGCGATCGTCTCGGGCAACACCACCGTGGTGCTGGCCTCGGAGGCCCGCCCGCTGCCGGCGGTCACCCTGGCCGAGGTGCTGGCCACCAGCGACCTGCCCGGCGGGGTGGTGAACCTGGTCACCGGCTTCTCGGCCGAGCTGGTCAAGCCGCTGGCGGCGCACATGGACGTCGACGCGCTCGACCTCGCGGGGCTCGACCTGGCGCTGCTGCGGGACACCGAGCTGGCCGCCGCCGACAGCGTCAAGCGGGTCGCCCCGCCGGTCAGGCTGGCGGCCAAGGACTGGCTCGACGACGCCAAGGGCCAGGACCCGTACTGGATCGCCCAGTTCCTGGAGATCAAGACCGTCTGGCACCCGGCTGGGGTCTAGGCCTAGGAACGCCCGGTCTGGGTAGAACTTCGGCATGGCACGAACGCGAAGGCGCCGGAGCAGCCGGCGCGGAGCTGTCAACCCGATCACCCTGGCGGTGGCGCTGCTGGTCCTGGTGGGCCTGTGGCTGGTCGGGGGGGACGTGCTCAAGTCGCTGCCGCCGAGCATCGGCCGGTCCCTGCCGGACCTCCACGCGCCCGACATCAGCGTCCGCCCGCCAGAAGGCGGCTCGGGCGCGGGCTCGGGCAACGACGACCTGGCGCACAACACCACGGCCATTAAGCAGCTCGGCGGCAGGGTCGACTACGGCCACGTCAACCGCACCACCGGGCAGCGCAGCGGCATCAGCGCGATCATCACCCCCAAGATGGTCGCGGCCGCCGCCGACCACAAGCTCGGCTCCGAGGCCGACGAGGAGATCCGGCCGCCCGGCTTCGAGCAGCTCTCCTCGCGCAACCGCTCCCGGGGCCACCTGCTCGGCCGCCAGCTCGGCGGCTCCGGGGAGGTCGCCAGCAACCTGGTCGCGCTGTACCAGTCGCGCGCCAACTCGCCGGTGATGCGGGACTACGAGACCATGGTGGCCGACGCGGTGCGCCGCGGCCAGACCATCCGCTACCAGGTCAAGCCGCTGTACTCGAGCCCGACCGACAAGGGTGCGCCCAGGGCGGTGCACCTGGTGGCCGTCGGCGACCACGGCTTCCGGCTGGACGTGGAGATCGCCAACACGCCGCAGGCGCCGGTCAAGGTGACCACCGCGCCGGCGGCCTGAGCGGATCGTTGGAGGCGGAGCAGTGGACCTCGAACGACTGGAGTCGATCGCGCCGCCGCCGGCCAAGCCGCTGGAGGCCGGCAGGCCGGACCGGTGGCCGCGGGTCGAGGCGGAACTGGGCACCGAGCTGCCGGAGGACTTCAAGCGCTTCACTGAGCGGTACGGCTCCGGCAAGTTCGACGACTTCCTGTACCTGCTGAACCCGTTCGCCAAGGACCCCGCCGGCAACCTGGTCAGCAGCCGCGACCTCATGCTGGAGGGCTACGCCGGGACGCGCGCCAAGTTCCCCGACCGGCTGCCGCTGCCGCCCTGGCCGGAGCCCGGCGGCCTGCTGCCGCTGGGCAACAGCGACAACGGCAACGAGCTGTACTGGGTGACCAAGGGCAGGCCCAACCGCTGGAGCGTGGTGGTCTTCGCCGGCCGCTCCACCGACCACGAGATCCACAACCACCGGGTCACCGAGTTCCTCGCCCTGCTGCTCGCCGGCGAGCTCGACACCAAGGTGTTCCCGGACAGCTTCCTGCGGCGCAGGCGCCACGAGTTCGTCCCGTCCACCTGAGGCTCTCGCCGGCCGCCGCTGGCCGCCCATGCCGGCTGTGGACGGCATCGGAAATCACCTTGTCGGGCTCGGGTAGGATGAGGCATCAGGAGTTCGGAACCCACCGCCGCCTGCGTGCCATGCAGGCGGCCCTCCAGGAGGCTGCACGTGCCCACCGATGTCATGGATCAGATCGTCAACCTGGCGAAGCGTCGCGGCTTCGCCTTCCAGTCCAGCGAGATCTACGGCGGACTGCGGTCCAGCTACGACTACGGCCCGCTCGGGGTCGAGCTGAAGAACAACATCAAGCGCGCCTGGTGGCGCTCGGTGGTGCAGCTGCGCGACGACGTGGTGGGGCAGGACTCCGCCATCATCATGTCGCCCAGGGTGTGGGAGGCGTCCGGCCACCTCGAGTCGTTCGCCGACCCGCTGGTCGAGTGCACCAACTGCCACCAGCGCTTCCGCGAGGACCACCTGATCGAGGCATTCGAGGCCAAGCACGGCCGCAGGCCCGAGCGCGGCGAGCTGACCTGCCCCAACTGCGGCAAGGGGCCGTTCACCGACCCGCGCAACTTCAACCTGATGTTCAAGACCTTCATGGGCCCGGTCGAGGACGAGTCGGCCGTGGTCTGGCTGCGTCCCGAGACCGCCCAGGGCATCTTCGTCGACTTCCCGATCGTCCAGTCGGTCAGCCGCAAGAAGATCCCCTTCGGGATCGCCCAGATCGGCAAGGCCTTCCGCAACGAGATCACCCCGGGGAACTTCATCTTCCGGACCCGGGAGTTCGAGCAGATGGAGCTCGAGTACTTCGTCCGGCCCGGCACCGACGAGGAGTGGCACCAGCGCTGGATCGACGAGCGCTTCGCCTGGTACCTCGACCTCGGCATGCGTGACGAGAACCTGCGCCTGCGCGAGCACGGCCCCGACGAGCTGGCCCACTACGCCAAGCGCGCGGTCGACGTCGAGTACAAGTTCCCCTTCGGCTGGTCCGAGCTCGAGGGGATCGCCAACCGCAGCGACTTCGACCTCACCCAGCACCAGAAGTTCTCCGGCCAGGACCTGACCTACTTCGACCAGGAGTCGAGCTCGCACTACATCCCCTACGTGGTGGAGCCGTCCGCCGGGCCGGACCGGCTCTCGCTGGCCTTCCTGGTGGACGCCTACCGCGAGGAGGAGGCCCGCACCGCCTCGGGCGGCACCGAGTCGCGGGTGGTGCTGCGGCTCGACAAGCGCCTGGCGCCGATGAAGGCCGCGGTGCTGCCGCTGTCGCGCAACGAGCGGCTGGTGCCGCTCGCCCGCGAGGTGTCCGACAAGCTGCGCGACCGCTGGATGATCGACTACGACGACGCCCGCTCGATCGGCCGCCGCTACCGCCGGCAGGACGAGGTCGGCACGCCCTACTGCGTCACGGTGGACTTCGACTCGCTGGAGGACCGGTCGGTCACCGTGCGCGACCGCGACAGCATGCGGCAGGACCGTGTCAGCCTCGACAACCTGGTCGGCTACCTGGCCGAGCGCCTGCCCATCTGCTGAGCCATGGTCGTCCAGAGAGAGGAGCGCCCGCGCGTGCTGGCCGTGGAGGCCAGCGGGCCGGGCGCCGCCCCTGGCGGCTGGCCGGGGCTGTCGCCGCTGGACCTCGCCCTGGTCCGCGGCGAGGCGGCCTTCGAGACCCTGCGGGTCTACGGCGGCCGGCCGTTCCGGCTCGACGCCCACCTCGAGCGGCTGGCCGTCTCGGCGGCCGGGCTCGACCTCGCCCTGCCGCACGGCCTGCCCGAGCTGGCCGCCCGCGCGCTGGCCTCGTCCGGGGTCGCCGACGGCGTCCTGCGGCTGGTCTGCACCCGGGGGATCGAGGGGGACTTCGAGTCCACCGCGTTCGCGATCGTCAGCGAGCTGCCGCCCGAGTTCGAGCTGGAGCGCCGCCGCGGCCTGCGGCTGGTGCTGCTGACCCTGGCGGTCGACCCGCTGGTGCGGGCGGCCGCGCCGTGGCTGCTCCCCGGGATCAAGAGCACCAGCTACGCGGTCAACATGGCCGCCCAGCGGCAGGCCAGGCGCATGGGCGCCGACGACGCGGTGTTCGTCGGGCTCGGCGGCGAGCTGCTGGAGGGGCCGACCGCCAACCTCTGGTGGCGGGCCGGCGAGACGCTCTACACGCCCTCGCTGGAGCTCGGCATCCTCGCCGGGATCACCCGCCTGACCGTCATGGAGCTGGCCGCCGTCAACGGCTTCCGGGTGGTCGAGGGCGTGTTCACCGTCGAGGACCTCGCCGGCGCCGAGGAGGCGTTCACCTCCAGCTCGACGCGCGAGATCATGCCGGTCGCCACCGTCGACGGCCACCCGGTCGGCGCCGGCGCCTCCGGGGCCGCCGCGGCCGCGCTCCAGGCGGCCCTGCGGGACCTGGCTAGCTGATGCCGCGGCGGCGCAGGATCTCCTCGACCTCGGCGAACTCGTCGTCGACCGCGGCCTTGCCCTTGCGGGCCGGCTGGGCCGCCGGTGGCCGCTGGAGCTCGCCAGTGGCGCCGGCCGGCTGCCGCCCGCCCACGCCGCGCCGGTCAGCCGAGCCCACCTGCGCGCGGCGATCCGGGCTCCGGCTGCGGAGCGCGGCGGAGACGAAGAACAGCAGCACGGCCAGGGCGGTCACGATCACCCCGGACCAGACCTTGGGCGAGAACACGAAGCCGCCGACCCAGTCCGCGATGGCCGTGCCGATGCGCCACAGCATCTCCACCGCGCCGGTCAGATAGGCGGCCAGCGGCAGCAGCGACCACGCCGCGCCGCGAAGGCCGGCGCCGGCGCCGCGCCGCCGCAGGGCCACCCAGCTCAGGACGAGCCCGACGCCCGTCAGCCCCGCGCACAGCGGGAACCATGCCACGCTGTCGAAGGTGCTCATTGCCTGCTGCCTCCCCCTTGCCGAGTACGCGCCAAACCCATCGTGACACAGACTCCGCGACTGGGCCGGGGAAGACCCGCCGGCGGCGGGCTAGTGGCCGGCCTGCTCGGCGTCGTCGCGCTCGCGGATCTCGGCCAGCTCCTCGAGGCGCTGCTCGCTCAGCTCCTTGAGGCGGGCGCTCCAGGTCTTTCGGTGCCCTTCGAGGCGGTCGACCAGCGACTCGGCGATCGCCAGGTTGCGGTACCACTTGCGGTCGGCGGGGACGATCGTCCAGGGCGCCTCGGCGGTGTTGCAGCGCTCCAGGGCGTCCTGGTAGGCGGCCAGGTAGTCGTCCCAGCGGCGGCGCTCCTTCCAGTCGTCTGGGGAGAGCTTGTAGGCCTTCTCGACGTCCTGCTCGCGGGCCAGCAGGCGCTCCTCCTGCTCCTTGCGGGAGATGTGCAGAAAGAACTTGCAGACGATGGTGTCGTTGGCGGCCAGCAGCCGCTCGAAGTCGTTGATCTGCCGGTAGCGCTGCTTCCAGACCTTGGGCGGCACGAGGTCGTGGACCCGCACGATCAGCACGTCCTCGTAGTGGGAGCGGTTGAACACCCCGATCATCCCCTTGGCCGGGGTGCGGCGGTGGATGCGCCACAGGTAGTCGTGGTCGAGCTCGACGTCGTTGGGCGCCTTGAAGGAGGTGACCTGGCAGCCCTGCGGGTTGACGCTGGTCAAGACCTTGCGGATCGCGCCGTCCTTGCCGCTGGTGTCCATGCCCTGGAGCACCACCAGCACGCTGTGGACGCTGGCGGCATAGAGCTCCTGCTGGAGGTCGGCGAGCCGGTCGGTCAGCTCCTGGGTGCGCTTGACGCCCTCCGACTTGCTGAGCCCGCCGTCCGCGGCGGTGTCGATCTTGGACAGGTCGACCTTCTTGCCTGGCTCCACCGTGACGCTGTAGGCCATCCCGATCTCCTCGTGCTCCGCCAGCGGGTCGCTGACCAGTCTTCCTGCTGTTCGGCGGCGCGAAACGGCCGGCTCACCGGCCGCCGGGCGACCGGAGCTGCTCGGGCCGGTCGCGCAGCATCTCGCGGATGCGGATGATCTGCAGGGCCAGCTCGATCTGGAGGCACAGGTTCGAGTCGGTGGTGAAGGGGCCGAGCAGGCGTTCGAGCTTGATGATGCGGTACCTGAGCGTGTTGTAGTGGAAGAACAACCGCCGCGCCGCCCTGGCGACGTTGAGGTTGCACTCGATCAGCGCCTCGAGCGTCTGGAGCAGGTCGTCGCGCTCCGGGCGGTCCAGCGCCAGTAACGGCCCGAGACTCTCGTAGGCGAACGAGCGCAGCTCCTCGACGTCGTCGATGAGGCTGAGCAGCCGGTAGACCCCGAGGCTGTCGAATCGGGTGACCGAGCCCGGGCCGTGGATGCGCCGGCCGATCTGCAGCGCCTTGGTGGCCTGGTCGTAGGCGTTGGCGAGCTCGCCCGGCGTGGCGACCGGACGGCTCACGCCAAAGGAGAGCGTCTGCCGGCTGCGCTGCGCCAGGCCGCCGGCGAGGGCGCTGGCCAGCGACCCGGCCGCCTCGGCGGGGTCCCGGTCCTGCGGCACGCCGACCACCGCCACGAACTCGCTGGCGAAGCCCGCGACCGCGGCCCCGGGGTCGCAGCCACGCACCGAGGAGATCCACGCGTCGGTGAGTCGGGCGCGCAGCCGCTGCTCCTCGACCTCCGAGCGCTGGCCGTCGGGCAGCGGCTCCAACTCTGCGACCACCACGCTCAGCGGCCGTTCCAGGTCCCATCCCAGCGATCTGGAACGGCTCAGCACCTCCGGCAGGCTGCGCGCTCTGCCGCTGACCAGCTCGTGGAGGAAGTCCGAACGGAACTTCCGCTCGACCGCCGTCACCGCCAGCTTCTTGGTGGCGTCCAGCGCCACCACGGTGGCGGCGCGCTCCAGCGCGATCAGCACGTCGTCCCGGAGCGGGCGGCCGCCCTGGACCGCCAGGATGCGGCCGTGGCGCATCGAGCCGGCCAGCACGGGCGCGACCGCCCAGCCCGGGCCCCTGGTGGCCTGCACGCGGGTCCTGGGGACGAGCGCGTCGCCGGCGACGATCCGGCCGTCCTCGACGAGCAGGCCCGCCGCGGCGAGCGAATCCGCCACCTCGTCGAGGCGTGAGGCCGCCAGCACCCGGTCGTCGTCGTCCAGCACCACCACCGCGCCCTCGATGAGCTGGGAGAGCTTGTCGGTGATCTCCGGCAGCCCGCCACCGTGCAGCACGATCTGCATGAACACGCGGTGGATCTCCTCGGCGCGCTCGAGGACGGCCGACTGCCGGTTGACGATGTCGGTGAGGGCCTGGCTCAGGATGTCGTCGAAGCCGACCTCGCGCGGGATGTCGATGATGGGGAAGTCGAGCTGGTCCCCGCGCCGCAGCATCTCCGGCGGCAGCGTCTCGATGTACGTGCCGAGCTTCACGCCCAGGGCGGCGAGCCCGCGGGCGTGCAGCGCCCCGACCAGGTCCGCCAGCTCGGCCGGCGAGCACGGCAGCGGGTACCCGGTGGCCAGCAGGAACTCGTGCTCCTTCACCCACGGGAGGATGTCCGGGACGGTCATCACGTTGAGGCGCTGCACCACACGGTGCAGCCCGGAGCGGCCCGCCAGGACCTGCGCGGACTCGAGCGTGGGCAGCCGCAGCAGCTCGCCGATCGACGGCCCGCGCGGAAGAGCTCCCACCGTGAGCTGGGAGTCGTCGCGGCCGGCGGGTGCGCCGGTGGAGCTGGGACCGGTCAGCGCAGCCTCCAGAGAATTTCTGGGGTACCGCCAACGGGGCTCGAATCGCTTTTGCTCCTGGTTTTCCACCATAACACGTGCGTGGCCGCCGACCTCCATCCGCATTTCGACCCGGCGCGACGATCGGCCTCAACCCGACGAATGGCAATACCGCATGGCAACACCAGACAAGCCCCGGCGGCGAGCTTCGGCGATCTCTGCCAGTGCCTTGGCTCGCCCGGGCCGCCTACGATCGTTCCACCCGGGACGGCTTCCTTTCGCAATTCTGTCAGGCGACGACGCCTGCTTTTGCATTTGGGCAATCGACAGGGGAGAGACGCCACATGCCTGCTGAGTTCGGCCTGGCGGTCGAGAACTTCACTCCGGCGGACAGGCGGCCGAGCATGGACCGGATCCTCGACTACGCAAGCGCCGCGGAGCGGCTCGGCTTCGGGTCATTGTGGGTCTGGGACCATCTGTTCCTGGGCGGCAGGCGCCCGTTCCCGTTCCTCGAGTCGATGTCGACCCTGGCCGCGCTGGCGACCCGGACCACCACCGTGGCGCTCGGCACCGGGGTGCTGGTGCTGCCGTTGCGGAACCCGGTGGTGCTCGCCAAGGTGGCCGGCACGGTCGACCTCATCTCCAAGGGGCGGCTCACGCTCGGGGTGGCCGCCGGCTGGTACGAGCGGGAGTTCCTGGCGTGCGGCGTGCCCTTCCGGGAGCGTGGCCGGATCTTCGAGCGCAACCTGGAGATCATCGACCGGCTCTGGCGGGAACCGGAGGTGACCGGCGTCTACGGCGAGCTCGACCTGCGGCGGGTGGCGCTGCAGCCGGCACCGCCGAGCCGCCCGCGGCCGCGCGTGCTCATCGGCGGCTACGTCGACCGGGTGCTGCGCCGGGTGGCGACCATGGGCGACGGCTGGCTGACCTACTTCTACACCGCCAAGAGCTTCCGGTCGGCATGGGGAAGGATCCGTGACCATGCCGCCGAGGCGGGCCGCGACCCCGACTCGCTGACCAACGCCGCCCAGCTGCCGATCTGCGTGTCGGGCTCGTTCGAGGACGCCGACCGGCGGGTGCGGGCGTTCATCGCCGAGTACTTCGACGTCCCCGCCTGGAGCGAGTCGAGCCCCGACAGCGCCATCCGCGGTACCCCGGCGCAGTGTGCCGAGCAGCTCGCCGAGCACCTCGACGCAGGCACCCGGCACGTCGTGCTGGTGCCATGCGACTACGCGCCCGACCAGGTCGAGCGGATCGCCGCGGAGGTGCTTCCGGCGCTGCGGCACGCTAGACGCCTGGCGGGGGAGCGGGCCTGAATGGTCGGCGCCCCGACCAGGCGGCTCCGCGAGGAGCTCGGGGGCAAGCTGCGCCCGGTGGCCGACAAGCTCGCGCCGGTCGACGCCGCCATGCGGCTGGTCGGCGACGGCGACCATCTGGCCATCGGCGGCACGCTGTACTCCCGCACGCCGATGGCGCTGCTGTTCGAGCTGCTCCGCCAGGGCCGCACCGGCCTGGTGCTCTCCCGCCCGCTGACCTGCTACGAGGCGGAGCTGTTCCTGGCCGCCGGCGCCGCCACCGGGATCGTGACCAGCTGGGTCGGGATCGGGCTGCCCTGGGGCATCTCGCGGGTGGTGCGCGAGCTGGTCGAGGACGGCCGGGCGACCTACGAGGAGTGGAGCCACCTGGCGCTCGGGCTGCGGTACAAGGCCGGCGCCATGGGCGTGCCTTTCCTGCCGACCTTCACCATGCTCGGCTCCGACCTTGTCCGCCTGGTCGACACCCACGAGCTCACCTGCCCGTTCACCGGCGAGAAGGTGCTGCTGGTGCCCGCGCTCAACCCGGACGTCGCCCTGGTCCACGTGCAACGCGCCGACCGCTTCGGCAACGCCCAGATCGACGGCTACACCCACATGGACGCGGACATGGCGGCCGCCGCGCGCACGGTGATCGTGAGCGCCGAGGAGGTGGTCGAGCCCGAGCGCATCATCGAGCGTCCGGACGCGACCATCCTCCCGCACTTCCTGGTGGACGCGGTGGTCGAGGCGCCGATGGGGGCCTACCCGCACGAGTGCTACGGTCGCTACGAGGCGGATTTCGCGCACTTCGGCGAGTACGTGGACGCGATCCGGCGCGACGGCGGCGGCGCGGTGTCGGCCTACCTCGACCGGCACGTCCACCGGCAGCCGGACTTCGCCGGGTTCCTGGCCAGCTTCGGCGAGGCCCGGCTCGAAGGGCAGCGGGCGCGGGCCAGGGAGTTGATGGCGCTGTGAGCTGGACGCCGCAGGAGCTGATGACCGTGTCAGCCAGCCGCCTGCTGCGCGACCATCGGGTGGTGTTCGCCGGTGTGGGCGTGCCGCTGCTGGCCTCGGTGCTGGCCAAGCGCCGCCAGGCGCCCGATCTCACCATCGTGCTGGAGGGCGGCATCATCGGGCCGAGCATGCTCGCCGGCAAGCTGCCGATCTCCACCAACGAGATGCGGGCCGCGCGGCACGCCGCCATGCTCACCCCCATCGCCGACGTCTTCCTGCTGGCGCAGCGCGGCTTCCTCCACTACGGCTTCCTCGGAGCCGCCCAGATCGACGTGCACGGCAACATCAACACCAGCTTCATCGGGCCGGCCGCGCGGCCCCGCGTGCGACTGCCCGGGACCGGGGGCGCCAACGACATCGCCTCGCTCTGCAACGAGGTGCTGATCGTCACCACCCACGAGCCCCGCCGCTTCGTGGAGCGGGTCGACTTCGTGACCAGCCCGGGCCATCTCGCCGGCGGCGACGCCCGCGAGAAGGCCGGGCTGATCTCCGGGGGGCCGAGCACGGTGGTCACCGACCTCGCCCTGCTCGACTTCGAGCCGGAGAGCAGGCGGATGCGCCTGCGCGCCCTGCAGCCCGGCGTCGGCGTGGACGACGTGCGGGCGCGGACCGGGTTCGAGCTGCTGGTCCACCCCGAGCTGGATGAGCTCCAGCCACCGGACGACGAGGAGCTGCGGATTCTGCGGGAGCTCGAGGGGAGCGCCGCTGGAGTGGATTGAGAGGCGACCACCATGGAGACCAGGCCGAGGGTCGGGCTGCTCGTTCCGTCCTCGAACACCGTCATGGAACCGGACTTCTGGCGGGCGCTGCCGCCGAGCGCCACGCTGCACACGGGGCGCATGTACCTGGAGGAGACCACCCCCGAGGCCGAGAGCCGCATGCTCGACGAGCATGTGCTGCCGGCCGCGCGCGACCTCGCCACCGCCCGGCCCGACCTGATCGTCTTCGGCTGCACCAGCGCCGGCGCCCTGCGCGGCAACCGGTACGACGCCGACCTGTGCCGGCGCATCAGCGACCTGTCGGGCGTGCCGACGGTCAGCGTGATCGCCTCGGTCCGGCAGGCGATCACCGCCAGCGGCGCCCGGCGGGTCGGCGTGGTGACCCCCTACGTGGACGCGCTCAACCAGCGCATCAGGGAGAGCGTCGAGGCCGACGGCGTGGCGGTCGCCGGGATCGCGGGCCTTGGCATCTCCGACAACTTCGAGATCGCCGCGGTGCCGCAGGAGCGGATCATCGACTTCGCCGAGCGCACGCTGCGCGACCTCGACATCGATCTGGCCTTCGTGTCGTGCACCAACTTCCCGGCCGTGGCGGCCCTGCCCGAGCTGGAGCAGCGGCTCGGCCTGCCGGTGGTCACCAGCAACCAGGCGGCCATCGCCGCCGTGCTCCGGCTGCTGGCCGCCGTCCCCGCTCGCGAGGGCGCGTGACCCGGTGGTCGCCGCGCCCTTCCGCTACCGGCGCACGACCTCCTTCGAGGAGGCCGTCGCCGCGCTGTGCGAATGCGGCGACGGAGCCAAGCTGCTCGCCGGAGGGCAGAGCCTGGTGCCGATGCTGAACCTGCGAGTCGCCCGGCCCGACTGGGTGATCGACATCAACCCGGTCGGCGCCGAGCCGATCGAGAAGCTCGACGGCGTGCTGCGCCTGCCGGCGCTGACCCGACACCGCGCCATCGAGCAGTCGGAGCTCGTGCGCCGGTGCTGCCCGATCCTGGCGGCGGCGACCGCCCATGTCGGCAACCCGCGCAGCCGGGCGCGCGGGACCATCGGCGGCAGCCTGGCGCACGCCGACCCGAGCGGCGAGCTGCCCTGCGTGGCGGTCGCTCTCGGCGCCGAGGTCACCGTCCGGGGCCCGGACGGTGACCGCCGGCTGCCCGTCCGCGACCTGCTGGTGTCGTTCCTGACCACCTCGCTGCGACCCGACGAGGTGATCACCGAGGTCCGCGTGCCGCTCCAGCCCGCCCGCGCGGGATGGTCGTTCCTCGAGCTGACCCGCCGCAGCTCCGACTGGATGGTGGTCGGCGTGGCGGCGCTGGTCGAGCTGGACGCCGCCGGTGGGGTGGCGGGCGCCTCGGTGGCCATCGGCGGCGTGGCCGACCGTCCCTGGCTGGTCCCACCGGAGCCGCTGGCGGACCTGCTCGGCGAGCCGCCGGAGGAGGCGCTGCTCGCGCGCGTGGCGGACCGGGTCAGCGGGATGCTCGACCCCGGCGACGACGTGCACGCCTCCGGCGCGTATCGCCGGCGCATGGCCGCCGTTCTCGGCCGCCGGGCGCTGGCCGAGGCGGCCGCCCGCGCCAACCAGGAGCCCGACCGATGAGCGACCCCGGCCGGCAGCGGATCGTCCTGGAGGTCAACGGGGACCGGCGGGAGGCCTGGGTGCTGCCCTCCGAGTCCCTCCTCGACGTGCTCAGGGACGCCCTCGGCCATCATGAGGTCCGCTACGGCTGCGGCGAGGGCGTCTGCGGGACCTGCACCGTGCTGCTGGACGGCGAGGCCGTCAGCGCCTGCCTGCTGCTGGCGGTGCAGGCCGAGGACCGGTCGGTGCTGACCGTGCGCGGGCTCGCCTCCGGCGGCGAGCCGCACCCCCTGCAGGTCAGCTTCCTGCGCAACGGCGCGGCGCAGTGCGGCTTCTGCACCCCGGGGATGCTGCTGGCGGCCGTTGCGCTGCTCCAGCGCGAGCCGCGCCCCGACCGCGAGCGGATCCGTCGCGAGCTGATCGGCAACCTGTGCCGCTGCACCGGGTACAGCAAGATCCTCGACGCGGTCGAGCAGTACGCCGTCCAGGCCGCCGGCAGGTCCGGGACCGATGGCTGAGACCGGCGCTCCCACCCGCGAAGCCCTGCGGATCGTGGGCCACAGCCCCGTGCACCACGACTTCGAGGACAAGGTCGAGGGGTCGCTGCTGTACGCGGCCGACTGGCAGCTCCCCGGCATGCTGCACGGCAAGGTCGTGCGGGCGCAGGTCCCCTGCGCCCGGATCACCGCCATCGACGCCTCCGCCGCGCGGGCCGTGCCAGGGGTGGTCGCCGTCCTGGTGGCCGCCGACGTGCCGTGGAACCAGGTGGTGGAGCGCGCCAGCGGCGGCCTCGCCGAGCTGGCCGTCGCCATGCCCGTGCTGGCGGCCGACCGGGTGCGCTATCTCGGCGAGCCGGTCGCGCTGGTCGCCGCGGTGAGCGCGCAGGCGGCCGAGGAGGCGGCCGAGCTGCTCCAGGTCGACTACGAGGACGTGCCCGGCGTGTTCGACACCGAGCGCGCCCTCGAGCCCGACGCGCCGCTGGTCCACCACGAGGGCAACGTCCTGGTCACCTGGACGATCGCCCGCGGCGACCTGGACGCCGGCTTCGCGGCCGCCGACCTGGTGGTCGAGGGAGAGTACCGCACCCAGCGGGTCGAGCACGCCTACCTCGAGCCGGAGGCCGGGGTCGGCTGGATGGACACCTCCGGGGTGGTCACCCTCCGCGTCGCCACGCAGGTCATCGAGCACGCCGCCACCATCGCCGCCATCCTCGGCCTGCCCACCAGCAGGGTGCGGGTGATCAGCACCTACATGGGCGGCGGGTTCGGCGGCAAGGAGGACATGACGGTCGAGCCCTACCTCGCGCTGCTGGTCTGGCGCACCCGCCGGCCCGTCAGGATGGTGTGGGACCGCCAGGACTCGATCATGGCGAGCACCAAGCGCCACCCGTTCACCATGCGCTACCGGACCGGCGTGCGGCGCGACGGCGGCATCGTCGCCCAGGACGTCGAGATCATCGGCGACGCGGGCGCGTACCCCTACCTCAGCGCGCGGGTGCTGTTCGCCGGCTGCGCGCTCGCCTCGGGCCCGTACCGCGTGCCCAACGTGCGCCACCGGGCCAGCGCGGTGTTCACCAACAACGTGCCCACCAGCGCCTTCCGCGGCTTCGGCGCCATGCAGGTCACCTTCGGCTACGAGCAGCAGATGGACCGCATCGCCGCCGAGCTGGGGCTCGACCCGCTGGTGGTCCGCGAGCGCAACTTCCTCGCCAAGGGCGACACGCTCCCGACCGGCGAGCGGCAGGACACCGCCGTGGCGGTCGGCGAGTGCCTCCGGCGGGCGCTGGAGGCACTGGGCCCACCCACGCCGGCGAGCGGGCCGGGCAGGCGCGTCGGCCGCGGCGTCGCCGCCAACATGCAGCCATACGGCCGCACCATCTGGTTCCACGACCAGGCGTCCTGCTGGATCAGCCTGGAGCCGGACGGCAGCCTGCTGCTGCGCAGCGGGATCACCGACCTCGGCGGGGGCCAGGCCGCCTCGCTGGCGCAGATCGCCTCCGAGGTGCTGGGGGTGCCGCTGCGGGAGATCGGCGTGCACATCGGCGACTCGCAGCTCACCCCTCCGGCCGGCGGGACCTTCGCCACCCGGCAGCTCTACATGTCCGGCAACGCGGCGCTGGCGGCGGCCCGGGAGCTGCGGGCGAGGCTCGTGCCGGTCGCCGCCGAGCTGCTCGGCGCCGACCCCCACGAGCTCGTCTTCGAGGACGGGATGGTGCGGGAACGCGACGCCGGCGACGGTCGCGGCGTCCGGCTGGCGGAGCTCGCCGCCGCCTGCCGCCGCGGCGGCGTCGACTGCTCGCTGCTCGCCACCTGGCACGCGGAGTCCGGCACCTTCGACCCGGTCGCCGGTCAGGGCGCGAGCTTCCCCGACTACACCTTCGGGGCGCACGCCGCCGACGTCGAGGTCGACACCGAGACCGGGCAGGTCCGGGTGCTGCGCTACGCCGCCGCCCACGACGTCGGCAGGGCGATCAACCCGCTGCGGGTGGAGGGGCAGATCCAGGGTGGCGCCTACCAGGGGCTCGGCTACGCCCTCGGCGAGGAGGTCGTGACCCGCGACGGCCAGCCCTCCTCCACCCTGCTGGCCGACTACCTGCTGCCCTACTCCGCCGACCTGCCCGACGTCCAGGCGATCGTGGTGGAGAGCGGCGAGGGGAAGGGCCCCTTCGGCGCGCGGGGCATCGGCGAGCCGCCGATCGGCAACCCGGCGGCGACCATCGCCAACGCCGTGGCCGCGGCCACCGGGGTCCGGGTCACGCGGCTCCCCATCACGCCCCAGCGGCTGCTCGGCGCGATCGACCTCGCCCGAGAGGAGACCCGGTGAGCGCCGCCGCCCGGCTGGAGGGGCGCGAGCTGCTGGTCAACCCGGCGGCGCGCGCCAGCGCCGCCACCGCCGTCCCGCCGCGCGCGCCGCTGGCGCTGCACCGGCGGCTGCCCGGCTACTCGGTGACGCCGCTGGTCGAGGTTCCCGCGCTGGCGAGGGCCAACGGCGTCGCGCGGGTGTGGGTCAAGGACGAGTCCACCAGGCTGGGACTGCCGGCGTTCAAGATGCTCGGGGCGAGCTGGGCCGCCTATCGGGCGGTGGTCGAACGGCTCGGCCGGGACCCGGAGCCCTGGACGAGCCTCGACCAGCTCCGCCGGGCCCTGGCGCCGCTCCCTCCGCTGACCCTGGCCGCCGCCACCGACGGCAACCACGGCCGGGCCGTGGCCCGCATGGCCGGGCTGCTCGGGATCGACGCCGAGATCTACGTGCCGAAGGGCACGGCGGAGGCGCGGATCGACGCCATCGAGGGGGAGGGCGCCCGGGTCACCGTGGTCGACGGCGACTACGACGCGGCCGTTGCGACGGCCGCCGCGACCGCCGCGGAGTGCCGCCTGGTGATCGCGGACGTCGCCTGGCCGGGCTACGAGCAGGTGCCCGGCTGGGTGGTCGAGGGCTACGGCACCATCTTCTGGGAGGTCGACGACCAGCTCACCGCCCTCGGCGCCGACGGGCCGGACGTGGTGATGGTGCCGGTCGGCGTCGGCGCCCTCGCCGCCGCCGCCGTGCGGCACTACCGGCGCCGGGGGCTGGAGCGCCGCCCACGCCTGATCGGCGTCGAGCCGCTGACGGCCGCCTGCGTGCTGCGCTCGCTGCTGGTGGGCCGGATCGTCACGGTCCCCGGCCCCCACCCCTCGATCATGGCCGGGCTGAACTGCGGCACGCCGTCGGTGGTC
>DASVXQ010000583.1:0-8607 GCA_036392615.1 Actinomycetes bacterium
CTTGCCCGAGCCGTTGGGGCCGTAGACGCCGACCAGGCCGTCGGGGAACTCGAGGTCGGCGGCGCGGTAGACGCGGTAGTTGCGCAGGCGCAGGGATCGCAGGTGCACGGCTACCTCGCCTCCTCCTCGGCGCGCTGGAGCCGCTCGCGGCCGAGGGCGACCAGGCGGCCGCGGTCGTAGCCCTCGATCGGCACGCTGGCCAGGTACCGCTCCCACTCGTCGGCGAGGCTGGCGACCGGCTGCGCGGCGAGCTGCGCGGCGCCCTCCTCGTCAGCGACCTCGACCTGCACGTTGACCACCAGCGAGCCGGGGAACGCCTCGGCCAGGGTGCGCCGGTCGAGCAGGCGGCGCAGCTCGGGGCGGGCCTGGTTGACCCACAGCCGCACCACCGCGCCGTCGGTCTCCTCCGGCGCGGCCAGCCCGGCGACGGCGTCGTAGACCTCGCCGAGGTCCAGGTCGAAGGCGTCCACCCGGTAGGTGCGCAGCGGGCGGCCGCCGGGCACCGGGTGGTGGCGCACCCGCCCGGAGCTGGTCTCCAGCGACAGCACGCCCTTGACCTCCGGCTCGTCGCCGGTGGGCAGGTCGCCGAAGCTGAAGGTGTCGGTCGAGCCCGGGTACCAGGCGTTGGGCGCGACCTTGGCGAAGTTGTGGAAGTGGCCCAGCAGGATGCGGTCGAAGCCGGCGTCCAGGGTGGCCAGGTCGACCTCCAGCTCGTTCACGTCGCCGTAGGTGTAGCGCCGCGACAGCACGGTGACGGCGGCGTGGGTGACCAGCAGGTTCAGGTGGTCGGCCGAGCGGGCGGCGGCGGCCGCGGCGATCTGCTCCTTGAGCTCGCCCTCGCCGGCGCAGTGCGGCACCGCGTGGACCCGCACCCCGGGCAGCAGGTCGACCGCCTCCCAGGCGCCACGGTAGACGAAGCGGACCTCGGGGAAGGCGTCGGCCAACACGGCGTAGGGCGTGCCCGACTCGCGCAGCCGGGTGGTGTCGTGGTTGCCGGAGATCGCGCAGGTCGGCACGCCAGAGGCGGCCAGCCGCCGCAGCCCCCTGGCGCCCTCGCGGAAGGCCCGGTAGCTGGGGCGCGGGATGTCGAACAGGTCGCCGAGCACCAGCAGGCCGTCCGGGTCGAGCGCCAGCGCCGCGTCCACCGCCCGGTGCCAGCTGGCGACGAAGTCCGCCTCCCGCTGGTTCAGCCCCTGCTCGTTGACCGCGTGATAGTGCGCCCTTCCCAAGTGCGCATCGGCGATCGCCACGATGCGGCTCATAGCCCAGTCGTGTTGGGGACCAAAGGTCCCTTGTCCATTCGGGGGGCAACAAGCGCCCGCCGAACCCCCCCTGCGCTCCTGGATCCCATGCTCACCTTCATGTCTGCGCTCATCAATCGTAGAACCCGTCGAGCGCGCCGGCCGGGCGCGGGGTGGGTGGTTCGGGGGCTGGCACGCCCTTGAGCCATTCCTCGTAGAGGTGGACCTTGGCGGGCAGGGCGAAGGGCGCCTCGGGGTTGGTGACCAGCGCCTCGCCGGGCATCAGGGTCTGGATCTCGGCGCCGAGGTCGGAGAGGTCCTGCTTGGACGACTGCTTGAGGATGTGGCGGTCGCGCTCGTCGGCCAGGCCGAGCACGAAGTAGGTGTTGAACTGGCTGAGCAGCTCCGCGTCGATCAGCTTGGGCTGCTGGGTGACGGCGCAGAACCCGACGTTGAACTTGCGGCCCTCCCTGGCCAGGCGGGGGAAGACGTTGAACTCCGCGTCCTCCAGGCGGGTGAGCACCCGTTGCGCCTCCTCCAGCGCCACCAGGGTGCGCGGCAGCTGGGTGAAGCGGTCGCGGTCGGCGCGGTAGTAGTTGGCGCGCTCGTCCAGCAGGCTACGGGTCAGCAGCGAGGCGACCAGCATCTCCTCGACCGCCTCCAGGCCGGAGGTGTCGACCAGCACGACCTTGCCGGCGGCCAGGTCGTCGAGCACCTTGCCGGTGAGCGACTGGCTTGGGTCCTCGGTCATCAGCGGGAGCCGAACGATCGCCTTGGCACGGCGCGACAGCACCTGGATGGTCGCCAGCGCGTGGCGGCCCAGCTCGGCCTCCTTGAGCTCCTCGGGCTCCTCCTCGGCCAGCCGTTTGAGCCACATCCCCTTGTCGCCGAGCAGCGCGGCGGCGCTCTCCAGCGCCTCGGACTGCGGGCCGGTGAACTTCCAGGCGGTGCGCAGGTCGTCGACCGACAGCTCGGCCAGCGAGAGGCGCAGCAGGCTCGCCTGGCCGGCCCTGGGGCTGGGCGAGTAGACCCGCAGGCGCTGCTCGGCCCAGGGGTGGTGGGCCAGGCCTCTGCGTGGCGGCCCGCCGCCCTCGAGGTACTCGCCGTGCGGGTCGAACAGCAGCATGGCGTAGCGGCCGGCGGCTGCCAGCAGCTGGCCGGCCAGCACCTTCATCAGGTTCGACTTGCCCATGCCGGTGGTGGCGAACACGCCGACGTGGCTCGGCAGGGTCTCGCCGCGGATGCCGACCGGCAGCTCGATGGTGTCCTCGCCGGAGCGGAGCCGGCCGATCTCGACGTCGCCCATGCGCGCCCGCAGGAACTCGAGGTCGTCCTCGGTGGGCGCGCTCACCTCGCCGAACTGGGCCGGCAGGCTCTTGGGCTTGTGGAAGCGCCCGGCGGTGTCGACGTAGCCGAGCGAGGCGACCTTGGCGACCTTGTAGAGGCGCCGCTCCACGTCGCGCATGCCGGTCCGCTCGCCGGCGCGGTCCATCTCCATCAGCCCGCCGGCGACCCGCTCGGCCCATCCCTCGTCGGACGACTCCGAGCCGTAGGCCACGTCGGTGACCCGGAACAGGTAGCGCCGCCCACGCTCGAGGTCCGCGCCGACCAGCAGCTCGCCGAGGAACAGGTCCTCGCCGTAGAAGGCGCGGAAGCGCACGTCCTGCACCGACCGGCCGAAGATGCGTCCTTTGTACTCGGGCATTGCGTGGGTCCCTCGGGTGGTTCTCAGGCGTTCAGGGTCAGGTGGAAGTCGCGCATCACCAGGTCGACGTCGTCCTCGGGCAGGCCCTCGCGCAGGAACGCGCCGCGCAGGTCACGGCGCAGGTCGGCGAGCAGGTGGCCGGACAGGCTGACGACCTGGTGGACGCGGGCGAGCGGGTAGGGGTAGCCGAGGAAGGCTGGGTCGTCGGACAGGCCGGCCAGCAGCGCGAACAGCTCGGTCGGCTCGCGCCGGCCGCGGACCGCGTCGACCCGGAAGGCGTAGACGCCGCGCGAGGCGAGCCGCGCGACGTAGACCTCGGAGTGCCAGGGCGGGGCGACCTCGCCGGTGAACGGGTCGACCAGCGGAGTGCCGATGTCGCCGGTGACACGCAGGAACCAGCGGGCGTTGGGGCCGAGCTCCTCCTCGGCGCGGCGGCGCACCCGCAGCACCAGCGGGGCGTAGCGGCCCCAGCGCAGCTTGGAGGCCTTGGTGACGCCGACCAGGTCGATGCCACGGTCCAGGGCGAGCTGATGGATCGGCACCACCAGCGCGGCGGGCAGGAACGGGCCGGGGTGCAGGCTGCCGTCGACCAGCACGACGTCGCCGGGCGCCGCCCGCTCGATCGCCTCGCGGGCGCGTCGCCACTCGGCCAGCTCGCGGAGCACGTCGACCACGCCGCCGAGCTCGGCCAGCTCCCGTTCGCGCGCCACCCCGGCGTCGGCGAGCGCCCGCGAGTAGCGCGACCTGGCGTCGGTCTGGGTGAGCGCCTCGATGGTCAGCGGGGCGGCCTGCTCCTCGACGGTGCGCCGGTCGCGGTGCCAGATGGTGCCGGCGCGGTAGGCGATCACCCAGAAGGAGCGGCCGTTCAGCACGCAGGCGGAGCCGCCGTCGATCGCCGCGGCGGTGACCCCCGGCGCGGAGTCGACGCCGAACTGGACGAGCTCGCGGTCCGAGCCGAGGTCGAGCGGGCTGCTCTCCTCGGGGCCGATCGGCTCGTCGACCGGGTTGTCGACCCGCGTCCCCTGGTCAGCGAGCAGCCGGGTGAGGTACTGAGCACAGCCCTTGACCCGCTCGGCGTAGTCCTCGACGAGCAGCCTGGTTCCCCCTTCGCGCTCCCATGACGGCGGCCGTCGCGCTTGGTGCCGGGCCGGCCGGGAGACCCGGAGCAGCCCGCCGGGAGTCTAGCAGGGCCGCCGGACAGTCCTGTCCCGGGCGCGCGGGCCTGTCCTCTTGAACGAGTCGGTGCTTTCGGGGGTGCATTGGTGATTTCATCTACCCATGCCGAAGATCAGCGCGCCCACGGTGGCCCAGCACCGCGCACGGCAGCGGGCCGCGCTGCTGGACGCCGCCAGGCTGCTGCTCGAGGAGCACGGCTACCCGGGGCTGACCTTCGGCGCGCTGGCCGACCGGACCGGGCTCGCGCGGCCGACCGTCTACGAGTACTTCGCCTCCAAGGACGACCTGGTGGTGGCGTTGTGCGAGCGGGAGATCGGCCGCCAGGCCGAGCTGGTCCGCTCCCGGCTGGAGGGGGCCAGCGGCCCGCGCGAGCGCGTGGCCGCCTTCGTGCGCGCCCAGCTCGACCTGGCGGTCGACGAGCCACGGCTGGTCGCCCCGCCCGGCGCGGAGGTGCCGGTGGGCGTGGCCGCCCGCGCCCGCATCCGCGAGCTGCACCGCCAGCTCGCCTCGACGCTGACCGAGGCGCTGGCCGACGTGGCCGGGCCGGACGGCGCGCTGCTCGGCGGGCTGGTCCAGGGTGTGGTCAACGCCGCGGTCCTGCGGATCCGCGACGGCGACCCGCCGGAGCGGGTCGCCGGGGTCGCCGTCGGCCTGGTGCTGGACGGCCTGGACGGCGCCATTCGCTGATCGCCTGCACCATAGGAGGGTTGCGCCGGTCGGCGGGGACCGGTGCGGGCGCGGGAGGTGCGGGTGTTCGCTGAGGACCGCAGGGTCAAGCTGCTCACCTTGGGGGCCTGCTGCTTCGGCCTGTTCATGGTGATGCTCGACAACACCATCGTGAACGTCGCGCTGCCGAGCATCCAGCGCGAGCTCGGCGCCAGCGTGACCGGCCTCCAGCTGGTGGTCGACGCCTACATCCTGGTGTTCGCCAGCCTGCTGCTGACGGCCGGCGCGCTGGGCGACCGCTTCGGCCGCAAGCGGGTGTTCCTCGGCGGGCTGGTGCTGTTCACCGTCGCCTCCGCGCTGTGCGGCCTGGCCGGCAACGAGCAGACGCTGATCGCCGCCCGCGCGCTCCAGGCGATCGGCGGCTCGGCGCTGCTGCCGAGCACCCTGGCGCTGGTCACCTCGACCTTCCCGGACCGCCGCGAGCAGGCCCAGGCGATCGGGCTGTGGTCGGGGGTGTCGGCCATGGCGCTGGTGGCCGGCCCGCTGCTCGGCGGCCTGCTGACCGACACGCTCGGCTGGCGCAGCGTGTTCTACGTGAACCTGCCGGTCGGCGTGCTCGCCTTCGTGGTGGCCGGCCGGGTGATCGCGGAGTCGCGCAATCCCGCCGGCCGCCGGCTCGACGTCCCCGGGCAGCTGCTGGCCATCCTGACGCTCGGCTCGCTCACCTTCGCGCTGATCGAGGGCAACTCCCACGGCTGGACCTCGCCGCCGATCCTGGCGCTGCTGGCGGCCGGCGCGCTCGGCCTGCCCGCCTTCCTGCTGGTCGAGAGCCGCCGCGCGGCGCCCATGCTGGAGCTGCGCTTCTTCCGCGACCCGAGCTTCGCCAGCGCCAACGCGATCGCGGTGCTGGTCGGCTTCGCGCTGCTCGGGTTCGTGTTCTTCAACACCCTGTACTTCCAGACGGTGCAGGGCTGGACGCCGCTGCAGGCCGGACTGCGGTTCGCGCCGAACACCCTGGTGATCGTGGTGGTCGCGCCGATCGCCGGCCGGCTGGCGTCGCGCTACGGCTACTGGGTGCCGGTCACCGCCGGCACGGTCCTGGCCGGCACCGCGCTGCTGCTCTACGCCGCCACCAGCCAGGTCGGCACGCCATACCTCCAGCTGCTCGGCCCGCTGCTGCTGCTGGGGCTCGGGCTGGGGCTGACCATCTCGCCGATGGTCGCCGCGGCGATCGCCGGGATGCCGCCGGGGCAGGCCGGGGTGGCGTCGGCGACGGTCAACACCAACCGCCAGGTGGGCGGCGCGCTGGGCGTGGCGGTGCTGGGCGCGATCGTGACCGCGCGCTTCAACGTCCTGCTGCCCTCCCAGCTGGCCGCGCTGCACCTTCCCGCCGCGCTCCAGCGGCGCGTCGAGTCAACCGTCAGCCAGGGCGGCGGCGCGATCGGCTCCAGCGCGATCGGCGGCGACGCCGTCCGCCGCGCGGTCGGCGGCGCCTTCACCAGCGGCATCCACACCGCCTACCTGGTCTCCGGCAGCGGCCTCCTGGTGGCCGCCACGCTGGCGCTGTTCCTGCTGCGTCCGCGCGCCGAGGCGCGGCGGGCCGCCGCGGCCCGGCCCGAGCCGGAGACCACCGAGGCGAGCCGCCCGGTCGCCTGACCGCCCGGCGCGCCCGCCGCCGCGGGAACGTGCAGTATTGGACCGTCCGTCGGGAGCTGGAGCGGGAGGATGGGCGCGTGGCCTTCACCCTGACCGAGCAGCAACTGGAACGCATGGCCGAGGTGCGGGCGCTGGCGCGCGACGTGCTGGCGCCGCTCGCGGCGGCCGGCCAGCCCGGCCGGGTCAACCGCGGGCTGGTCCGCGCGCTCGGCCGGCACGGCCTGATCGCCGAGCTGGTCCCGCAGGAGCGGGGCGGGCCGGCACCCTCCGCGCTGGGCCTCTGCCTGCTGCGCGAGTCGCTGGCGCGCGAGTGCACCGACGCCGAGACCGCGCTCGCCCTCCAGGGCCTCGGTGGCCACCCGATCGCCAGCGCCGCCAGCGAGCCGCTGGCGCGGCGCTTCCTGCCGCCGATCGCCGCGGGCGAGGCGGTGGCGGCCTTCGCGCTGTCGGAGTCCGCCGCCGGATCGGACGCGGCCGGGCTGGAGCTGGCCGCCGTGCCGGACGGCGACGGCTGGCGGCTGGAGGGCGAGAAGTCCTGGATCTCCAACGCGCCCGACGCCGACGTCTACACGGTGTTCGCGCGCACCACCCCAGGGGCGCGCTCGCGCGGCGTCACCGCCTTCGCAGTGCCGGGCGACGCCCGTGGCCTGCGCGGCGAGCACCTCGAGCTGCTCGGCGCGCACGCCGTCGGGCGGCTGGAATTCGACGGCGTGCGGGTGGGGCCCGAGCAGGTGCTCGGCGAGGTCGACCAGGGGTTCGCGCTGGCCATGCACACGCTGGACCGCTACCGGCCGAGCGTCGGCGCCTTCGCGGTCGGCATGGCCCAGGCCGCGCTCGACGCGGCGGTGGCCCACGCGGCCAGCCGGCGCGCCTTCGGCCGGCCGCTGCACGAGTTCCAGGCGATCTCCCACACGCTGGCGGAGATGGCCACCCGCACCGAGGCGGCCAGGCTGCTGGTCTACGCGGCCGCCAGCGGCTACGACCGGGGCGACAGCGGCTCCAGCGGGCGCTCGGCCATGGCCAAGCTGCTGGCCACCGAGACGGCCCAGTGGGTGGTGGACGCCGCCATCCAGGTGCACGGCGCGCGGGCGCTGGTGCGCGGGCACCTGCTGGAGCACCTGTATCTCCAGGTCAGGGCCCCGCGCATCTACGAGGGGACCTCCGAGATCCAGCGCACCGTGATCGCGCGCGAGCTGCTGCGCAGGGGAGGCGAGCAGTGAGCCCGTTCCGAGGTTCGGCGCCGCTCACCGCCGAGTGGGAGCACTTCCGCTACCAGGAGTCCGGCGGCGTGGCCACGGTCACCTTCGACCGGCCGGAGCGGCTCAACGCGCTCACCTTCGAGGTCTACGCCGACCTGCGCGAGCTGCTCGCCGAGCTGCCGCAACGCGAGGGCGTGCGGGTGCTGGTGCTCACCGGGCAGGGCCGCGGCTTCTGCTCCGGCGGCGACGTCGACGAGATCATCGGCGTGCTCCAGGGGATGGGGCCGCGCGACCTGCTCGACTTCACCCGCATGACCGGCGCGGTGGTGCAGCGGCTGCGCGAGCTGCCGCTGCCGGTGATCGCGGCGGTCAACGGCGTGGCCGCCGGCGCCGGCGCGGTGATCGCCCTGGCGGCCGACTTCCGCATCCTGGCCCGCTCCGCCTCGCTGGCCTTCCTGTTCACCAAGGTCGGGCTGGCCGGCGCGGACATGGGGTCGGCCTACCTGCTGCCCCGGCTGGTCGGGCTGGCGCGCGCCACCGAGCTGCTGCTGCTCGGCGACCGGCTCGACGCCGAGCGGGCCGCCGCGCTGGGGCTGGCCAACGAGGTGGTCGACGACCAGGGGCTCGCCGAGGCGGCCGGCGCGCTGGCCGGCCGGCTGGCCAGCGGCCCGACGCTCGCCTACGGCGCCACCAAGGCGCTGCTGAGCCGCGAGCTGGACATGAACCTCTCGGGCGCGATCGAGCTGGAGGCGATGACGCAGGCGCTGCTGCTCCGCTCCGAGGACCACGCCGAGTTCTACCAGGCGTTCAGGCAGGGACGCTCCCCCGCCTGGCGGGGCCGGTGAGCGCCCAGGGCCCCGGCCCGCCGGAGCCTGCGGGTCAGGGGCCGCTCGGCCCGCCGGAGCCGCCTGGCTCGCCGTCGCCGCACGGGATCGTCAACCCGCCGGGCCTCGCGCCGCCGGCG
>DASVXQ010000584.1:0-8526 GCA_036392615.1 Actinomycetes bacterium
CTTCACCCCGCCCGGGGCGCTGGCCGCCGAGCTGCGCGCCGCGGGCCTCCAGGTGCTCGCCAGCGGCCGCGCGCCCGAGCTGGGCGCGCCGCCGGCGAGCTGGCGCGAGCCGGTCGAGGCGGTGGAGCGCCAGATCGCCCACTGCCACGGCGACGACCCGCGCTACCGGCAGGAGGTCAGCGAGCGGGCCGCCTTCACTCGCCTGCGCCGCTCCGGCTGCATCGTGCCCTGGCTGCTGCTGGCCGAGCGCCCCTTCCCCTGGTGACCACTGCCGTAAGCTGGCGCGCAAATGGCTGCTGACCATGGCGGCAGGCTGGTCGTCTGCGCCACCCCGATCGGCAACCTGGGCGACGCCTCGCCGCGGCTCGCCGAGGCGCTGGCCTCGGCCGACCTGATCGCCTGCGAGGACACCAGGCAGACGGGCAAGCTGCTGGCGCACCTCGGCGTGCGGGCGCGGCTGATCAGCTACCACGAGGCCAACGAGGCCGAGCGCGCCGGGCGGCTGGCCGACGAGATCGCCGGCGGCGCGCGGGTGGCGCTGGTGTCCGACGCTGGCATGCCGGCGGTCAGCGACCCCGGGCACGACCTGATCGGCGCCTGCCTGGAGCGCGGCCTCGAGGTCGAGGTCGTCCCCGGCCCCAGCGCGGTGCTGGCCGCGCTGGTGGTCAGCGGCCTGCCGACCGACCGGTTCAGCTTCGAGGGCTTCCTGTCGCGCAAGCATGCCGCCCGCGACAGGGCGCTGGCCGCGCTCGCCGGGGAGCGCAGGACGATGGTGTTCTTCGAGGCCCCCCACCGGGTGCTGGCCACCCTGGAGGCGATGACGGCGGCCTTCGGGGCGGAGCGGCGCTGCGCGGTCGCCCGCGAGCTGACCAAGCTCCACGAGCAGGTGCTGCGCGGGACCCTCGCCGAGGTCCGCGGCCGCCTGGCCGGGCAGGGCCAGCGGGGCGAGTTCACCCTGGTGGTCGCCGGTGCGCCCGAGCCGGCCGAGCCGGCGGCGGCCGACGCGGTGGCGGAGGTGGCGCGCCTGGTGGAGTCCGGTACCTCGACCAGGGACGCGGTGGCGGAGGTCGCCGGCGCCACCGGCCAGTCCCGCAGGGCCCTCTACCAGGCCGTCCTGGAGGCTCGGGAGTCTGCTAGCCTCCCCGACCGGGACACCACGGCGGCTGGCAGGCGGCCGCCGCGCGGCCATGGCAACGCTCAGGAGCGCGACCGGTGAAGGACACCTTCTACGTCACGACACCCATCTATTACATCAACGACGTGCCGCACATCGGGCACGCCTACACCACGGTGGCGGCCGACGTGCTGGCGCGCTGGCGGCGCGCCCACGGCCAGAAGGTGCTGTTCCTCACCGGCACCGACGAGCACGGCCAGAAGGTCGCGCGCGCCGCCGAGGCCGCCGGGGTCGACCCGCAGACCTGGGCGGACGGCACCGTGCAGCGCTGGAAGGAGACCTGGGCGCAGCTCGACATCTCCTACGACGACTTCATCCGCACCACCGAGGAGCGGCACGTGGTCGCCGTGCAGCATCTCTGGGACCGCCTGCACCAGCAGGGCGACGTCTACCTCGACACCTATGAGGGCCTGTACTGCGTCGCCTGCGAGCAGTTCTACTCGCCCGACGAGCTGGTCGACGGCATGTGCCCGATCCACGGCACGCCGGTCGACGTGGTGCGCGAGGAGAACTACTTCTTCCGCCTCTCCAAGTACGCCGACCGGCTGCTGGAGCTGTACCGGGAGCGGCCCGGCTTCGTGCGGCCGGAGGGCCGCCGGCGCGAGGTGGTCTCCTTCGTCGAGCAGGGCCTCCAGGACCTGTCGATCTCGCGCTCGACCTTCGAGTGGGGCGTGCCGATCCCCTGGGACCCCAAGCATGTGATGTACGTCTGGGTCGACGCGCTGCAGAACTACATCACCGCCGCCGGCTGGGACGCCGACCTGGAGCGCTTCCAGCGGATCTGGCCGGTCGACTACCACTTCGTCGGCAAGGACATCCTGCGGTTCCACGCGGTCATCTGGCCGGCCATCCTGATGGCCGCCGGGCTGGAGCTGCCGATGACCGTGCAGGCCCACGGCTGGCTGCTGGTCGGCGGCGAGAAGATGAGCAAGACCAAGCTCACCGGCATCGCCCCGGCCGACCTGGTCGAGCCGTTCGGCTCGGACGCGTTCCGCTACTTCTTCCAGCGCGAGGTCGCCTTCGGCAACGACGGCAACTTCTCCTGGGAGGCGATGGTCGAGCGCTACAACGCCGACCTGGCCAACGGGCTGGGCAACCTCGCCAGCCGGGTGACCGCGATGGTCGAGCGCTACCGCGACGGGATCCTGCCGGCTCCCGGACCGGAGGGGCCCGCCGAGGCGGCCGTGCGCGAGGCCGCTGCGCGGGCCTACCGCGAGGCGGGCGAAGCGCTCACCGGCGACCTGGCGTTCGAGCGGGCGCTGGCGGCCATCTGGCGCTTCGTCGGCGCCGCCAACGGCTACATCAGCGACCGCAAGCCCTGGGACCTGGCCAAGTCGGGGAACGACGACGCGCTCGACACGGTGCTCTACACCGGCGCAGAGGCCCTGCGGGTCGCCGCGCTGCTGACCGCCCCGTGGCTGACCAAGGCCGCGCCGAAGCTGTGGGCCGCGCTCGGCGTGCCGGGCGACCTCGCCCGCGCCGAGCTCCCTCAGGCGCTGGCCTGGGGCGGCCTGCCCGCCGCCGTCCGCATCACCAAGGCCCCCGCCCTCTTCCCCCGCCTCGACGCCGAAGGCCGCATCGCCCGCCGCGCCGGGTAGGTCGGGCTCCCTCAGGCGCCGCACCGCCGAATTCGCTGGTGCCGTGGACGACGACTGGCATACTGCCGGACATGACCATCGAGAAGCCGCAGGTGCCACAGCCTCGCGCAGTGGGGATCCTGGCCGACCCCGACCTGTGGGCTGAGGACACCGAGGACTGGCTGCGCGCAGCCTGGGACGCCCGCCAGCGCCAGCCGTGACCGCGCCCATGCTGGTGGACACCCACTGCCATCTGTACCTGCTCGAGGAGGGGGTCGAGGGGGTGCTGGCCCGCGCCAGGGGGGCGGGGGTCGGGCACCTGGTGGACGTGGGCATCGACCTGGAGACGAGCCGGCGGGCGGCGGCGAACGCCGCCCGCTTCGAGGACGTGTCGGCCAGCGCCGGGGTCCACCCGCACGAGGCGGAGTCGCTGACCCCGGCCACCCTGGAGGCGCTGCGCGGCCTGCTGGCCGGCGAGCGGGTGGTGGCGGTGGGCGAGACCGGGCTGGACTATTACCGCGACAACGCGCCCCGCGAGGCGCAGCGCGCCGCCTTCGCCACCCACGTGCGGCTGGCGCGCGAGCTCGACAAGGCGCTGGTGGTGCACTGCCGCGACGCCTTCGACGACGTGCTGGCCATGCTCGACGGCGAGGGCGCCCCCGGCCGGGTGGTGCTGCACTGCTTCTCGGGCGACGCGGCGATGGCGCGGCGGGCGCTGGACGCCGGCCACTACCTGTCCTTCGCCGGCACGGTCACCTTCAAGAACGCGCCGAGGCTCCGGGAGGCCTGCGCGGTGGTGCCGCTGGACCGGATGGTGCTGGAGACCGACAGCCCCTTCCTGACGCCCCACCCCTTCCGCGGCCGCCCCAACAGCCCCGACCGCGTGGCGATCACCGCCGAGACGGTCGCGGCCGTCCACGGCGTCGAGCCCTCCAGGGTCGCCGAGGAGACCACCGCGACCGCCGCGCGCGCCTTCCGCCTGCCGCTGCGCGTCCAGCGGGGTGCCGGCTGAGCGCGGAGCGGCCGCCGCGCCCGCTGCTCACCCCGGCGCGGGTGCGGGAGCTGCTCGAGGCGCACCGGCTGCGCCCCGCCAAGGCGCTGGGCCAGCACCACCTGGTCGACCCGAACACCGCCCGCAAGATGGTGCGGCTGGCCGGGGTCGAGCCGGGCGAGACGGTGCTGGAGATCGGCCCCGGGCTGGGCAGCCTGACGCTCGCGCTGCGGGCCGCCGGGGCGCGGGTGGTCGCGGTCGAGGCGGACGAGCGGGTCCTGCCGGCGCTGGCCGACGCGCTCGGCGACGACCCCGAGGTCGAGGTGGTCCACGGCGACGCGCTCCGGGTCGACCTGGCCGCGGCCGCACCCGGAGCCGCCAAGCTGGTCGCCAACCTGCCGTACAACGTGGCGGCGACGATCGTGCTGCGGGTGCTGACCGACTTCCCCAGCCTGGAGCGGCTCACCGTGATGGTCCAGCGCGAGGTCGGCGAGCGGCTGGCCGCGGCGCCCGGCACGAGCGCCTACGGGGCGACCAGCGTGAAGGTGGCGGCGCTCGCCGAGGCGCGGGTGCTCGCGCCGGTCGGTCGCAAGGTGTTCCTGCCCGAGCCGCACGTCGACTCGGTGCTGCTGGGCATCGAGCGGCGCCGGCACCCGGCGGCGGGCGTCTCCTGGCAGACGCTGGATCGCGTGATCGACGCGGCGTTCTCGCAGCGGCGCAAGACCCTGCGCAACTCGCTGCGGACGCTCGGACTGGACCAGCGGGACGTCGAGGCGCTCGGTCGCGTCGCCCGGGTCGACCTCGGCCTGCGCGCCGAGCGGCTGGACGTGGCGGCCTTCGCCGCACTCGCCGGCGCCCTCGAGGAGCTGCGGCGGGTGGGGCGCGCGGGCTGATCCAGCTACGATGCCCGGGTTCTCGGAACTGCCCAGCTCGACCACGGGAGCGCGCTTGCCCAGCAACCACCCCCAGACCGATCCACCCAGCCCGCTGCGTGCCCGCGCGGCCGCCAAGATCAACCTCGCGCTGCTGGTCGGCGCCCGCCGCGACGACGGCTACCACGAGGTCGTCTCGGTGATGCAGGCCGTCGGGCTCTGGGACGACCTGGAGGTCACCGTCGCAGCCGGCGGCTTCGGCCTCGAGGTCGAGGGCGAGGGCCTGCCGCCCGACGAGAGCAACCTGGTGCTGGTGGCCGCCAGGGAGCTGGCGCGGCGCTCGCTCGACCTGCCCGGGGTGCGCTTCCGGCTGCGCAAGGGCATCCCGGTCTCGGCCGGGCTCGGCGGCGGCAGCGCCGACGGCGCCGCCGCGCTGCTGGCGCTCGACCGCCTCTGGCAGCTCCACCTGCCCTCGATCAACCTGCACGTCATGGCCACCGAGATCGGCTCGGACGTGCCCTTCTGCCTGAGCGGCGGCTGCCAGGTCGGCAGCGGCAGGGGCGAGACGCTCAGCCCCGTGCCGACCGGGGGGACGCTCTGGTGGGTGGTGGCGATCGACGCCGAGAGCCTCGGCACCGGGCCGGTCTACCAGCGCTTCGACGAGCTGGGGCTGGCCAGGCCGCTGGAAGACCGCTGGCCGTCGGAGCTGCTGGCCGCGATGGCGGCGGGCGACGTGCAGCGGCTCGGCCGGGAATTGCGGAACGACCTGGAGCCGGCCGCCTTCGACCTGCACCCCGGGCTCAAGGCCGGCAAGGACCGGCTGCTGCAGGCCGGCGCGGTGGGCGCGGTGATGAGCGGCAGCGGACCCACGATGCTGGCCCTGGCCAGGGACGAGGAGCACGCCGGCCAGCTCGCCGGGGCGGTGCGCTCCTCCTTCGCCAGGGTCGAGGTGGCGCGCGGCCCGGTCCCCGGCGTGACCTTCGGCTGATCCCCCGGCCGGGTACCATTCGGGGCGTCGGGAGCACAGCGTTCCGATGGCGGGTGGTGTAATGGCAGCACGGCGGCCTTTGGAGCCGTCAGGTCAAGGTTCGAATCCTTGCCCGCCAGCTCGGTCCAAAGCCATGCCCCACCTGGGGCGGACGTGACGGGAGGGCGAACGAGCCGATGGCGTTGAGCGTGGTGGTGCTGGCGGCGGGGGAGGGCAAGCGCTTCCGTTCGGCCCTGCCCAAGCCACTGCACCGAGCGGCTGGCCGGCCGTTGCTGTGGCACGTGCTGGCGGCGGCCGCCGGGCTCGAGGCCGAGCGCACCGTGGTGGTGATCGGCCGCGGTGCCGACGAGGTGCGCGCCGCGGTGGGCTCGTTCGGCTTCGGCGAGCCCGAGTTCGCCGTCCAGCAGGAGCTGCGCGGTACCGGCGACGCGGTGGCCGCGGCGCTGCCGCTGCTGCCCGACGACGGCGAGGTGCTGGTGCTCTACGGCGACACCCCGCTGCTGACCGCCGCCACGCTGGAGCGGCTGCTCGCCGCCCACCGCGCCAGTGGCGCCGAGGCGACCGTGCTGACCACCCGGCTGGCCAACCCGACCGGCCTGGGGCGCGTGCTGCGCGGGCCGGACGGTCGGATCACCGGGGTGGTCGAGGAACGCGACGCGACCCCGGAGCAGCGGGCCATCACCGAGGCCAACGCCGGCTTCTACGTGTTCGAGCGGCGCGCGCTGGACGGCCTGGCCCGGCTGGAGCCGGACAACGACCAGGGCGAGTACTACCTGCCGGCGCTGATCCCGCTGCTGTTGGAGGCCGGCGGGCGGGTGGCCAGCGCCGAGGCGCCCAGTGACGAGGTGCTCGGGGTCAACGACCGCGCGCAGCTCGCCGAGGCGGCCGCGGTGCTGCGCCGGCGGACGCTGGCGCGCCTGCTGGCCGCTGGGGTGACGGTGGTCGACCCGGCCACCACCTACGTGGACGCCGGCGTGGACGTGGGCCAGGACACCGTGCTGGAGCCGCTGACCTTCCTGGAGGCCGGCACCCGGGTCGGGGCCGGCTGCTCGATCGGCCCGAACGTCCGGCTGATCGACTGCACGGTCGGCGAGGGGGCGACCGTGACCCAGGCGGTCGCGGTCCAGGCGCACATCGGCCCGCGCGCGATCGTCGGGCCGTTCGCCTACCTGCGCCCCGGCGCCGAGCTCGGCGAGGGCAGCAAGGTCGGCACCTACGTCGAGGTCAAGAAGTCGAGCATCGGCCGCGGCAGCAAGGTGCCGCACCTCACCTACGTCGGGGACGCGGAGATCGGCGAGGACGTCAACGTCGGCGCCGGCACGGTGTTCGTCAACTACGACGGCCAGGCCAAGCACCGCACGGTGGTCGGCGACGGCGCCTTCATCGGATCGGATACCATGCTGGTGGCGCCGCTCACCATCGGCGGCGGGGCACAGACGGCGGCCGGCTCGACCATCACCAAGGACGTCCCGGCCGGCGCGCTGGCCATCGAGCGCGCGGTCCAGCGGATCGTCGAGGGCTGGGCGGCGCGCCGGAGGCGGGCTGGCGGAGGCCGGGCGGGCCGGCACCACACCGACGACAGCGATCCACCCGACGGGGGAGGCGGGCAGTGAGCGCGGTGACGCCCAAGATGGTCGAGACGCTCGGGCGACGGCACCTCATGCTGTTCTCCGGCCGCGCCAGCCAGGACCTCGCCAGGGAGGTGGCGCACCACCTCGGCATCGAGTGCGGCGACGTCGACCTGCGGGACTTCGCCAACGGCGAGACCTACGCCCGCTTCCAGGAGAGCGTCCGCGGCACCGACGCCTTCGTGATGCAGACCCACTCCGCGCCGGTCAACGAGCGGATCATGGAGCTGCTGATCATGATCGACGCGCTCAAGCGCGGTTCGGCCAAGCGGATCAGCGCGGTCGTGCCGTACTACGGCTACTCGCGGCAGGACAAGAAGGGCCGTTCGCGCGAGCCGATCGCCGCCAAGCTGCTCGCCGACCTGCTGGACGTCGCCGGCGCCGACCGGATCATCACCATCGACCTGCACTCCGGCCAGATCCAGGGGTTCTTCGACGGGCCGGTCGACCACCTGACCGCGCTGCCGGTGCTGGCCGACTACATCCGCGAGAACGAGCCGGGCGAACTGGTGGTGGTGGCGCCCGACGCCGGCCGGGTCAAGAGCGCCGAGAAGCTCGCCGGCATGCTCGGTCAGCCGCTGGCCTTCCTGCACAAGCGCCGCAGCCGCGAGGTGGCCAACCAGGTCGACGTCCACGAGGTGATCGGCGACGTCGACGGCCGCCACTGCGTGATGATCGACGACATCATCGACACCGCCGGCACGATCGTGAAGGGCGCCGAGGTGCTGGTGGCCAACGGCGCCCAGCGGGTCACCGCGGCGGCCACGCACGGCATCTTCTCCGGGGCGGCGATCGACCGGCTCAAGAACGCGCCCCTGGCCGAGGTCGTGGTCACCAACACGGTGCCGGTCCCGGACGAGAAGCGGATCGACAAGATCGTGGTGCTGTCGATCGCCCGCATCGTGGCCGACGCGATCCGCGCGGTCTTCGAGGACGCCAGCGTGTCCGAGATGTTCAACGACCAGAACCAGGTCTGAAGCGGCGGCTCCTCCTCCCGCCCGGCCGATTCGGCCGTTTAGCCCCTCCGCGCGGTGGTCAGCCAATCCGTGATGGACCTGACCCCAAGGACAAGGGAGGAAACCATATGGCTGGCTCCCTGCAGGGACAGAAGATCGCGTTCCTTGCCACCACCGGCGTCGAGCAGGTCGAGTACGTCGAGCCGCGCAAGGCGGTCGAGCAGGCCGGCGCGGACGCCGAGCTGATCTCGCTGCAGCCTGGCGAGATCGAGGCCTGGAAGCACTTCGACAAGGGCGACCGCTTCCCGGTCGACAAGACCGTCGACCAGGCGAACGCGGA
>DASVXQ010000585.1:0-2019 GCA_036392615.1 Actinomycetes bacterium
CGTGTCGCAGCAGCAGCCCGCCGACGCCGCGCCCGATCGCGGCCGGGTCGACGAACAGGCCGGCGAGCTCGCCGACCGGTGGCTCACCGGCGACGCGGGCGTAGCCGAGCAGCACCCCGTCCTGCTCGGCCACCACCAGCCGGACGCCGTCGCACCACTCGGGGCTGATCGTCAGGTCCGCCCGGCACGCCGCGAGGAAGTCCGCGTCGTAACCCCAGTGGGCCTTGCTGCGCAGCGCCAGCGCGCTGATCGCGTCCGCCTCCGCCGCCCTGGCCGCCCGCACGATCACATTCGCACGAGCGTGCCGAAGCCGCTGGCGTCCATGGGATGCCCGACCAGCATCAGCGGCGGAAGCCCAGGCGCCGGAGGAAGGGGACCGCGAACGTCGTAGACCAAACTCGCCTCGGGCGTTTCGAGGCTGAACGTGCCTGCCATGGCCTACAGACCGTACTCACGCCGGGAACGCGGCCGCCCGGTACGCCGGGCGGGCATCGGGCGGCCGGCCGCGCCTTGGCGCAACGATCCCGCACATCAATCCCACGCCATCGCCCGACCGTGGCTCCCCTCTGTTTCAAGAGGCAGTCTTGAGTGGGGTCGTAGGCTGTCCGGTGGCGGGTCCGGGAAGTGACTTCTCCGAAGCGTCGATGCCGGGGTTCGAGTCGACCGCGCTGGAGTTCGTAGTCGCCCCCGAGTGTCCTCCCGGGCCCGTCCCCGTGTCCGTGGCCGAGCTGGTTCTGGCTGGGCTGACGGCGTCGCTGACCATGGTCCGATAGACGATGTCGGACAGCCGGCGTTTGAGCGCGCGCATGGCTTCCATCGAGGTCTTGCCGTCGGCTTTGCGCCGGTCGTAGTAGGCCCGGCCGGGGGTGGGGTTGCGTAGTTGGACGGTGGCCATGATGTGCAGCACTCGGTTGATCTGCCGGTTGCCGGCCCGGGAGAGCCGGTGGCGGACCTGGTCGCCGGAGGAGGCGTCGATCGGGGCGGTGCCGTTCCACGAGGCGAAGTGCGCCCGGCTGGGGAAGCGGGTGATGTCACCGACCTCGACCAGCAGCCGGGCAGCACCGGACGGTCCAATCCCATTGAGCGCCAGCAAGGAGGTGCCGGTCTCGGCGAGCAGCGCCTCAAGTTCCTTGTTGGCCGCCTTCTTGCGCTGGTAGACCCGTTCGAGGTCGGCGACCAGTTCCGCGGCGACTCGCCGGCGGGCCTTGCCGGCCGCGTCTCGCGGCCGCACCGTGGCCAGTAACGCCTTGGCCTGCGCGGCGGACAGGTCCTTCTTCGCGCCGCCTGGAATCAGCTGCAGCAGCAGGTGGTGCAGCTGGGCGATCATCCGTGTGTGATCGTCGCCGAGCGAGCGGCGGCGGTCGACCAGCACCCGCAGCACCGCCAACTGCGCGTCGTCGACGACCGGGCGCAGGCCGGACATCCGGGTGCCCACCAGCGCGACCGAGTGGGCGTCGGTGGCGTCAGTCTTGCGGCCCTGCCCAGTCGCGAACACCCGCGCCCGGGCCGAGAGCTTCGGGGGCACGTCGACGACCTGCTCACCATCAGCCAGCAGCCGGGTGGCGACGTGGCCGCCGATCCCGGCGCAGCCCTCGATCGCCCAGACGCGCTCCGGCCACCGGCCAACATAGGCCCGCATCGCCCGATAACCCTCGGCCGTAGTGGCGAACCGGCCACCGCCCAGCACGGCTTCGTCGCCGGCCATCACCTCGATCGTCACCGACCGCTTGTGCGGATCCATTCCGACCACGATCCGGTCGGTGATCTGACCGGCCGCTGCCTGTCCCATGCGCCCTCCGATGCTCGCTCCGCTGATGGTCGAGCAGGGAGGGCACCGCTACTTCGAGCTCCGCAAACCCCTCTTGAGCCTCTCCCGCCCGTCGAGCGACGCCCGGCCCGCGCAGGCCAAAAGAGAGCCACACGACCAGCGTGGGCAGCCGATGTGAGAGCGACAGGCCGGGCGCCTGGACGACCACCTCGCCAGGCGCCGTCCTGGGCTCATCTAACAAGTAGCCGATG
>DASVXQ010000586.1:0-4809 GCA_036392615.1 Actinomycetes bacterium
CGGCGTAGCGCGCCGGCGAAGCCCGCCGGGTCCGGCTGGGCCGCCGCGATCGCCGCCAGCGCCCTGGTGGCCAGGGTGGGGTTGGCGCTGGCGCCGAGCTCCTCCAGCAGGCGCCCGCCGTCGCCGCGCAGGGCCCCGAGCGCGGCCAGCTCGCCCTCGACCGCCTCGGGGTCGTCGAACCCCAGCCGGACCAGCGCGGTGACCATGCCGGCAGCACTCTAGAGCAGCGGCAGGTAGCGCTCGCGCTCGAACGGCGAGACGTAGCGCTGATACGCCTCCCAGTCGCGCCGCTTGTTGCGCAGGAAGTACTCGAAGACGTGCTCGCCGAGCGCCTCGGCGATCAACTCGGAGCCCTCCATCGCCACCAGCGCCTCGTGCAGGTCGACCGGCAGCCGGCTGATGCCGGCCGCGCGCCGCTCCGCCTCGGTCATGTCGTAGAGGTTGTCGCCCGCCTCCGGCGGCAGCTCGTACTCCGCCTCGATGCCATGCATCCCGGCGGCCAGCAGCACCGCGAAGGCGAGGTAGGGGTTGGCGGCCGGGTCGGGCAGGCGCACCTCGACGTCGACCCGGTCGGAGCGGTAGCCGCCGACCCGCACCATCGCCGAGCGGTTGCGCTGCGCCCAGCAGATCCAGGTGGGCGCGTCGAACCCGGGCACCAGCCGCTTGTAGGAGTTGATCCACTGGTTGGTGACCACGGTGTACTCCGGGGCGTGCACCAGCAGCCCGGCGATGAAGCAGCGGGCCGTCTTGGAGAGGTTGGCCTCCTGGCCGGGGTCGTGGAAGGCGTTGCGGTCGCCCTCGTAGAGCGACAGGTGCGTGTCCATGCCCGAGCCCTCGAGGTCCTGGCTCGGCTTGGGCATGAAGGTGGCGTGCAGGCCGCGCTCCAGGGCGGCCTCCTTGACGACCAGGCGGGTGGTCATGATGCTGTCCGCCATCGCCAGGGCGTCAGCCTCGCGCAGGTCGATCTCGTGCTGGCTGGGGGCGATCTCGTGGTGCGACTGCATCACCGAGATGCCCATGTGCTCCAGCATGTCGATGGCCACCTGGCGGAAGTCCTGCGACAGGTCCAGCGCGGTCTGGTCGAAGAACGAGCCGGAGTCCAGCGGCTTGGCGCCCTCGGCGTCGCCGAACAGGAAGAACTCCATCTCGGGCTGCACGTACACGGTAAGGCCCAGCCGGCCGGCACGCTCCAGGTTGCGCCGCAGCACCCAGCGGGGGTCGCCGTCGAACGGCTCGCCCTCGGTGGTGAGCACGTCGCAGAACATCCTGGCCACGCCGCCCGAGTTCGGCCGGCCCGGCAGCACCTGGAAGGTGCTCGGGTCCGGCCTGGCGACCATGTCGGCCTCCTGCACCCGCGCGAAGCCCTCGATGGCCGAGCCGTCGAAGATCATGCCCTGCTCGAAGGCGTCCTCCAGCTCGGCCGGGGTGATCGCGAACGACTTGAGGAAGCCCAGCACGTCGGTGAACCACAGCCGGATGAAGCGGATGTCGCGCTCCTCGACCATCCGCAGGACGTACTCGCGCTGCTTGTCCATGTTCTGCCACGCTGCGTCGGGATCGGGCGGCCATGCTACCTGGGGAGCGGGCGGCGGGGCAGCAACTTCGGCGGGAGCGCGGCGCTCGCGCTGCTATGGTGGAGTCGTGGAGCGCCTGCGGCTCGCCGGGGCCCAGATCGATCCGGTTGTCGGAGACGTCGACGGCAACGTCGACCGGGTGCTCGACGCCTACCGCAGGGCGGCCGAGCGCGGAGCCCACCTGGTGGTCTTCCCCGAGCTGGCGATCACCGGCTACCCGCCAGAGGACCTGGTGTTCAAGCCCAGCTTCCTGGCGGCGAGCCGCGACGCCATGGAGCGCGTGGCCAGCCGGACCGGCGAGGCCGCGGCGGTCTTCGGGTTCGTCGACTCGAGCCACGCCGGACCGGCCAACGCGGCGGCGCTCTGCCGCGGCGGGCAGGTGCTGGCCGTCTACCACAAGATCCTGCTGCCCAACTACAGCGTGTTCGACGAGGAGCGCTACTTCGTCCCGGGTGACGAGCTGCTGCTGGCCGAGTTCGGCGACGTGGGCGTGGCGATCACCATCTGCGAGGACCTGTGGTTCCCGTGGGGCCCGCTGCCCAGCGTGGCCAACGCCGGCGCCGAGGTGGTGGTCAGCCTCAACGGCTCGCCGTACCGGCTCGGCAAGGCCGAGCGGCTCGGCCCGATGCTGGCGACCAGGGCGGCCGACCACGGCGTCCACCTGCTGTGGGTCAACCAGGTCGGCGGGCAGGACGAGCTGGTCTTCGAGGGGCAGAGCACTTACCTCGACCCGCAGGGCCGCGTGCGCGCGCGGGCGGCCGCCTTCGAGGAGGAGCTGCTGCTGGTCGATCTGCCGGTCGCCGAGGGCGCCACCGCCCGGCTGGCGGACCGGCCGCGGCGCACCTCGACCGCCGAACCGCACCCGGGGTTCCCGGTGCGCCGCGTGCGGGTGATGGACACCGTGCCCGACCCGGGGCGGCCGGTGGCGCCCCGGATGGCCCGCGAGCAGGGCGTCGAGGAGGAGGTCTACCGGGCGCTGGTGACCGCCACCCACGACTACGTCCACAAGAACGGCTTCCAGCGGGTGCTGATCGGGCTCTCCGGCGGGATCGACTCGAGCCTGGTGGCGGCCATCGCCACCGACGCGCTGGGCCGCGAGCGGGTCACCGGCGTGGCCATGCCGGCGCAGCACTCCTCGCCCGACAGCCTCGGCGACGCCCGCAAGCTGGCCGACAACCTCGGCATCGAGCTGCTCACCCTGCCGATCGGCGAGCCGGTCGAGGGCTTCCTGTCGGCGCTCAAGGAGCCGTTCGCCGGCACCGAGCCGGGGGTCGCCGAGGAGAACATCCAGGCCAGGGTGCGCGGCACCCTGCTGATGAGCATCTCCAACAAGTTCGGCCACCTGGTGCTCACCACCGGCAACAAGTCGGAGCTGGCGGTCGGCTACTCCACCTTGTACGGCGACATGGCCGGCGGCTTCGCGGTCATCCGCGACCTGCCCAAGACGCTGGTCTACCGGCTGGCGCGCTGGCGCAACGAGCTGGGCGTGGTGATCCCGCAGGCGGTGCTGGACAAGCCGCCGACCGCGGAGCTGCGGCCCGGCCAGCTCGACACCGACTCGCTGCCGCCCTACGAGGTGCTGGACCCGATCCTGGACCGCTACATCGAGGACGACGCCAGCGCCGAGGAGATCGTGGCGGCCGGCTTCGACCCGGAAACGGTCGAGAAGGTCCTGCGGATGGTCGACGGCGCCGAGTACAAGCGCCGCCAGGCGCCTCCGGGCCCCAAGGTGACCGGGCGATCCTTCGGCAAGGACCGCCGCCTGCCGATCACCAACCGCTTCCACGGCTTCCCGCGCCCCGCCCGCTGAGCGGCAGAGCGCCGGTCACGTATCCGCGGTGCGCGCCGCTGCGGCTCTCTGTCAGCGCGGGTGGTACAGGCGCGGCACCGGTCTCGCGAAGCGGTGGGAACCATGACCGGCGCTCTAATTCGCTGGACCGGCGCGGCCCGCGCCAGGATGATCGGGCCTCGTGGACCGAGCATTCTCCGACGGCCCGGCACCGCCGCCGTGGCGCCGCTGGCTCCGCGCCCTGGTCGTCGACACCAGGCCGCTGCGGCGCCGGGAGTTCCGGCTGCTGTTCATCGGCCAGACGATCACCTTCGCCGGCTCGATGATCACCTACGTGGCGATCCCCTTCCAGGTCTACCGGCTGACGCGCTCGCCGCTGGCGGTCGGGCTGCTGAGCCTCGCCGAGCTGGTCCCGCTGCTGCTCACCGCGCTGGTCGGCGGGGTGCTGGCGGACGCGCTGGACCGCCGCATGATGCTGCGCGCGACCGAGGCGGGCCTGCTGCTGACCTCTGCCGGGCTGGCGCTCAACGCGCTGGCCGGGCGCCCGCACGTGTGGGTGCTGTTCTGCGCCGCGGCGCTGATGGCCGCCCTGGACGGGCTCCAGCGGCCGTCGCTGGAGGCGCTGGTCCCCCGGCTGGTTCCCAGGGACGAGCTGCCGGGCGCGACCGCCCTCCAGTCGCTGCGCGGCACCGCCGGCCAGCTCGCCGGGCCGGCGGTCGGCGGGCTGCTGATCGCCACAGCGGGCCTGCCTGCCGCCTACACGGTGGACGCGGCCAGCTTCGCCGTCTCGCTGCTGGCGCTCGGCATGCTGCGCGCGGTGCCGCCGCCCGACGCGCGGCCGAGCCTGCGCGGCATCGTCGAGGGCCTGCGCTACGCGCGCGCCCGCAAGGACCTGCTCGGCAGCTACGTGGTCGACGTCGTGGCGATGGTCTTCGGCATGCCGATGGCGCTGTTCCCGGCGATCGCCGCCAGGCTGGGCGGGGCGCGCACGCTCGGCCTGCTGTACGCGGCGCCGGCTGCGGGGGCGATGCTGATCAGCGCCGCCAGCGGCTGGATCGGGCGGATCCACCGGCACGGCCTGGCGATCCTGCTGGCCGCGGCGGCCTGGGGCGCTGCGGTGGTGGGCTTCGGCCTGGCCGGCCCGCTGTGGCTGGCGCTGCTCATGCTGGCGGCCGCCGGCGCGGCCGACATGGTCAGCGGCATGTTCCGCACCGTGATGTGGAACCAGACGATCCCCGACGAGCTGCGCGGGCGCCTGGCCGGCATCGAGATGCTCAGCTACACCACCGGCCCGCTGCTCGGCAACGTCGAGGCTGGCCTGCTGGCCGCGATCGTTGGCGTGCCGGCCTCGGTGGTCTCCGGCGGCCTGCTGTGCGTCGCCGGCGTCGCCCTGGTCGGGCTCGCCCTGCCGGCCTTCCGCCGCTACGACGACCGCGACCTGGAGCC
>DASVXQ010000587.1:0-7121 GCA_036392615.1 Actinomycetes bacterium
CGGCAGCCAACTCGTCACCAAGGCAGCCCGGATGGGCGCCGGAACCGTTCTGAGTCATGCCGCAAGGCTGGACGCCGAAGCCTGACAGCGATCCCTCATGGGCCGGTCCGGAAGACTCACAAACCGCTGGACTGCGGCAAATCGGAAGCAACACTTCCGCAATCTACGCAGCTATGGCGAAAGCTCCCGCATTGACACCAAGGACGACGCCGGCTCAGAGTGGCCAGTCCTACAGAAAAGGGGACGGATGAACAAGATCCTCAGAACGGTGCTGGTTGCCAGCCTCTTGGCCGCCGGGATGATCGCCGCTCAATCGTCAGCGCCGGCCTCGGCCGCCTACTGCGTTTCTATCTACCGCATCTACTACAACTCTCCCGGCACCGACACCGGCAGCAACACCAGCCTCAACGCCGAGTGGATCCAGCTGCACAACAAATGCAGCACCGCACGCTCCCTCACCAACGCCAAGATCAAAGACTACGTCGGCCACACCTACACCTTCGGAAGCTATGCGCTGGGTGGCGGCAAGTACGTCAAGGTCCACACCGGCAAGGGCACCAACACCACCACCGATCGGTACCAGGGACGGTCCTGGTACGTCTGGAACAACGACAAAGACACCGCCTACCTCTACAACGGATCTGGGACCCTGCTGGACAAGTGCTCCTACAACAACCGAAACGCCAGCTCGATCTACTGCTGATCGAAGGTTGATCCACGCCGCTGACCTTCCCATCACTGCAACAGCGGAGGGCGCCGGGAGAATCGCTCCTCCCCGGCATGCTGGCGCATGGTGCTCGTCGTGCTGCTGCACTCATTGGTCTAGTGGGCATTGAGCTAAGACGACGTTTCGCTCCCTTCGAGTAGTAACGTCGCCTGCTGTGCCTCCCTGGCCCTCGGATCTGGACGTGGCCGAGGTTAGGACAGGACCGGTGCGGCAGGGAAACGTGCGGCCCTACCGGCGCCTTGACGTTCTGGCACGCTTTGTGTCGTGGACTGGGGAACGGGCAAGGTCGCAGGCGTCAGCGACGCTACTGCTGGCGACGGCGCCTACTGCGACGGCTGCGACAACTCCATCGTGAGCGGCCTGGTGCACGACGTGGTGCTGACACCGTACGGGACGCCCAAGCGGCGAGCGGCGGTGCTGTGCGAGGCCTGTTTCGAGGACCTCACCAGCGACATGGACCTTGCCCGAGCGCCAGGTGGCGAGTTCCTCGTGCTCGTGGAGCCGTGGTTCCCGTAGGAGCTGGTAACAGCACGACCGGTGGCCGGCGAAGGTCCCGCTCGATCACCAGATGAAGCTGCCGAGTCGTGCATGCTCCCAGCGATCGGCATGCTGGCGGATGCGATCTGGCAGGTAGGCAAGCGGCTCCAGGCGCTGGGCGGCGACCATGACGTCGGCGCCGACCCTCCCGTCGGGGCCGCGGCGCGCGGAGGTCACCGCGATCGCCGCATCGCCGGCGTGGAACAGGGTGGGATGCTCCGGCCACCGCCAGGGGGTCAGCATCGGCCGCAGCCGACCCAGGGTCAGCACGGCCGCCAGCTCCTCGGGCGGCAGCCAGGCGGCGCTGGCGCTGCGGGGAGCGGAGAGCACCGCCTCAAACAGGCAGACCTGCAGCAGGAAGCCGCTCAGCCGCTGCTGCTCGGCGACCCAGCCGTCCTCATCAAGGTACTGGCCGACCACCGCTGGGTCAGGCTCGCCCGGCTGGTAGGCCCAGCGGTACACGCTTTGGTTCTCTACGTAGAAGCACAGCCGGCCGTCGTCGACCTCGACTGGGTCGATCAGCCGGTTCTGGCGGCCGCAGACGTCGGGATGGGTGTGGCCCAGGGTCAGCAGCTGCCCCAGCAGCGAGGGGATCGGTGAGGGCTGGGGTGATGGCGGGAGCGCGGGGATACCGTGCCAGGCGTTGAGGAACCAGCCCACCGCCGCGCCGGGCGGCAGGCGGCGCAGCTGCTCGGCAAGCGATCCGGCCCGGGCCACGCCTTCCCTCCATAAGGTTCGGGGGTGGTCTGCTGGCTTGTTGGGTTGATGATGCGTCCGCGGCAGGACAACGCCCAGGGGTGCTTGCGCTGCTCAGGGTGCGGATGGCCAACCGCCGCCAGCAGTTCAGCCACGACAGCGACCGCGCCACCCGCCAGCGGTGGCGCCCCAGCCGGCTCGACGACTCGATGCCACGCCTGGCGATCCGCGGGGCGATCCCCGGCGCCGCAGCCAGGCACGGTTGCTGGCGCTGTCACAGCCCTTGTCCGCATCCAACTTTGCCGGGCCGGTGACGCCGCCGGCCCGACGGTGTGGCGATGTCAACTGGCGGCCCCGCCGTGACGGTCTGATCTGATCTGGCTCCACTTGAGGGGGAATTTGGCTCGGCGTGACGGCTTGATCTGGCCCCACCCGCCAGGGGCGGGTAGAAGGGCTGTTGTTCCGGCAAGAACCAATCAAAGAGCCAAGCGGAGTACAGGAGTGCGAAGTGCCCAGCTCTCACAGATGTGCGACATATCGGCTTCGCTTGGTCTGCGACACTAGGGACCAATCTGGACGAACTCGTCCTCATGTAGCCACTCCATGCCCTCAGATCTCAATAATGGCGCGGCCGAGAATCTGTCCCTCCTCCAGCGCAACGCGGGCCTCCTCGATCTGTTCCAGGGAATATCGGTTGGTCACCAGCTTTCCTAGCGGGAACTTGTCCTCACGCACCCACTCCAAGAATTGCGGGAAATCGGTCTCGGGTTCTGTGGCACCGAGGCTCCCACAATAGTGGCGTTGATACAGAAGAATTGCGTTCAAGTCGACCGAGACATCGGAGATGGGAATCCCGAGGAGCACCGCCATGCCACCTTGGTTGTCCGCCCTTGGCCCTCCTTGCTTGAGTGCCTCCAGAATCTGGACAGCGGTCGTCGGCGCGCCGACTGCGTCCAGGGCATAGTCAACTCCGCCTGGGTTGATCGCCCAAATCGCATTTATAGGGTCGGTATTCGCGGCATTGATACCATGGGTGGCACCGAACTCCCTAGCAAACTGCAACTTACGGTCGACCAAGTCCACCGCGATAATCGGATCAGCGCCAGCAATAGCAGCGGCGCCGATCGCCGACAAACCGACGCCTCCAGCGCCGAATACAGCCACCGACTTGCCAAGCCCGACCTCCGCCGTATGCAGCACCGCGCCGGCTCCTGTCAACACGGCACAGCCAATGAGGCAGGTGATATCAGTTGGGTCAGATGGTGACATTGGGACAATCTTCTCCGCGAACGTCACCATGTGCTCGCTCCAGGTATACACATCGCCGTCAGCGGTGACGGGCCGTCCGTGGAAGGTAGCGCCGGTGGGCTTCGAAACAGGCAATCCACTAATGGGAATCCGGGGAACCCATGTAGAGATGACGTGATCGCCCTCTTTTACGTGGGTGACCTCCTTCCCCACATGTGTAACGACGCCGCTGCCCTCATGGCCGAGGCCCATTGGCCTAGGCAACCCCGGGTTGCGCAACTGGTGCAACTGGGAATAGCAAACACCACTCGCGAAGTTGCGGACCGTGACCTGGTTCGGACCAGGATCCGGGATATCAATTTCCTCGATCACCAGCGGCCCTCCAGACTCAACCTGGATGGCGGCCTTGCTCTTCATGACCGTCTCCTTCGATCGATCAAGCCCCCTCGCCATACCTGTCCCAACAGCTGGCCCCAACAAACACCTCGCCCTGGGTCCGCCCTGCTTCACCTCGTATCGGCAGGAGACGAAGCCGCCAGGCCTGACCAGCCAAAATGAGCCTGAGCGCGATGGGTCTCTACGAGATGCCACCTCGCGCCCCTTTAAGCCGCAGTTCAGCTGACCTCGGTTGCATCGGTGATGCTCAGACTGTCTCGACGGTGTAGCAACGGGTGCAGCAACCAGAGGGATGGCCAGGACCGAGCTCCGCCGAAGCCGTGTAGCTACCCGCATGTCGCAACCATGCCAGTCATCCCGACCAGCGACGGGTCAGCTGCCGTTGAAGCCCCACCTCGAGCACCGTGCCGCACGCATTGGCCTGGCGATGTCAACTTGCGGCGGCCCCACCGTGACCGTCTGATCTGATCTGGCCTCCACTTGAGGGGGAATTTGGCCGGCGTGACGGCTGATCTGGCCCCACCCGCCAAGGGCCCGTTTGCGGTCGTCATCGTCGGGGACGCATGCTCCCGCTTCAGGGCTTGGCGTCGGCGGTGGCGGTGGCGGCGCGTTGGCGGCGGGTGCGGGCCAGCCGGTAGGAGTTGGTGCCGGTCTCGATGCTGTTGCCACCGAAGGTGAGCCGGTCCACGATCGCCGCGCGCAGGCGGGGGTCGGTGAAGGTCTTGGTCCAGCGGAGCGAAACGACGTCTTATTTATAGATAGACGTCGTTTCGCTCCCTGGGTCGGTCTGGCATGATCCCGCACCATGACGACACTGGCTGACGACCTGTGCCCGACGAGCTGTGGGCGCTGTGGGCGCTGTGGGCGCTGGTGGCGCTGGTGGCGCCCTTGCTGCCGCCCCCACCGCGCCAGCGCTACGGCGGCCGGCATCGCACCTCCCGGACCGCAACTGCTCCGCTGACCCTTCGCCAGTTTCAACCTCCAGTACGGTCGTACCACCGACTACCACTGCATCACCAGGTCCTTCCACAACCTCGGGGACCGCACACAACTCGGCAGCTCTGCAACTTGTTGCGCGGTACAATTGGACGACCGATAGCGTAATGTCGGCGCTCGCTAAACCGCCGTAGCCCGCAAGATGGTCGATCAGTTGAAGCGGCAAAGCTGTTCGACGACACGTCCGCTATAAAGGCGATTGAAGGTCTCCCGGAAAGCCGCGGCGGTGTAAAAATTCGCCAAATCTTACCTGGAAACCTTACGAGCTCGACTTTGAGCAACCGGTCGCCTTGAGCAGCGCCTTCTTGCGCACCCAGCACTCCAGCAAGACCTCCGGCCAGCGCCCGGCCGGGACCTTCTTCAGCGCCTCGAGCTCCGCCGCCGACAGCAGCAGCGGTACTAGCTCCGGCATGGTGGCGGCCCGCCCTCGCCACTCCACGTCGATGCCGACCTCGCTGGTGGCACACCGCCAGCGCGATCAGCCCTCGCGCGTGCGAGAGGTTGAAGGCCAGATCGCTGGCCAGATCAGCGAGCCACGGCTTGTCGTGCTGCTCACCGCAGCGGCTGCAGCGTTGGTCCAAGCGCAGGGCCTGCGGCGCGCAGTCCAGGTAGGGGACAGGGCAGCTCGCAGCAGCGACCTGCCCTGGACGAACAGGGTCCGGGCCTCATGGTTGAGGAAGCGGCTGGCGCGCTCGCGCTCGTCGGCGCGAGCAGCCGCTCGTCGGCCGGCTCCTGCGGCCGCATCTGGCGCAGCCACAGGTCGACGATATCGGCGGGTGGTTCTAACTGGGGCGACGGTCGCATGTTCTCAGCCTGGCCGTCCAGCGTGGCGTGGCAAGGGCTCACGCGCCGTGGCGGTCCAAGGGTTGGTCCGCGAGCGGTGGCGTAGCAGTGGATCCCTCGGAGGCGACCGTCTGGACCATGAGTCATGGCTGGGCGCGGCGGGGCAGGGCTGGGCAAGGGTCAGTCGATGGACCCTCGCGCGACGATCCAGGCCTGGGGCTGGCCGGTGGCGGTCGCGATGTGCTCGAAGTCGGCGTCGTAGTGCAGGACGACGGCGCCGTGGTGCTCGGCCACCGCCGCGGTCAGCAGGTCGATGACCCCGGCGGCGCGGTGGTGGCCGCGTGCGGCCATACGGACCTGGACCTCCCGCGCCCGGTGGGCGATCGCCTCGCTGATGGGCAGGGTGACGTACAGCCTGCGGCGGTGTTCGGCGATGGCGCGGACATCATTCGCGTCTCGTCCGGAGTAGCCGGCTTCCAGGTCGACCGTCACGCAGGTGGCGGCCACGCGGTCGGCGATGAGCCCGGCGATGATGTTACGGACAGCGGGATCGTCGGTACGCGCGTGGGCGGAGGTGTCGATCAGGTAGAGCTGGCCGGGGCCAACCGGGATGGTCACCGGCGTGCCTGCCGCATAACCTCCGGGTTGGTGATGTCGGGGCCGACGCCGAGCGCATAGGGGTCGTTGAGGAGCTGCTCGATGCGGCGGCGTCGGCTGGCGACGAAGTGGAGCGCGGCGTTGACGGTGTCCTTCTTGGTATTGGTGCCCAGCTCCTTGGCGGCCAGCGCCAGGTCCTCGTCGTTGAGGTCGATCATCGTCTTCATATTGCCTACTCTACAGCCATGAACATATCCTCGGCAATATCAGGGGCCAGATCAACAGTCCGCCTAGTGCTGGCCATTCCGGAATTCGTGCACTTTGTCCCGAAGGTAGGCGGTCTCCTCTGGTAGGGAGTCATCAAGGTCGCTTCCGAGCAGCATCGCCATCGCGATCTGGGCGGCGACCATGCGATCCTCGAGTAGCCAGGAGCGAAATCGACTCTCACCGGAGGCTGGGACGCTCAGCGTCTCCGAAAGCGCCGTGAGGAAGTCGGTGACCAGTGGGAGGAGCTGCTCACCACCAGCACGCACACGAGGTCTGACTGGGTTGAATATCCAGTCGTCACTGGCATGCTGGTAGGCGCTGATTGGAAGCTCCGCGATCCGAGCGCGCAGTTCGACTGCTTGCTCGGGCAGCGCCCGGTCCAGGCCTACCTCGAGTGCTGTCCTGGTGGAGCCGGCGACGGCCATCAGCCGGTCCTCAAGGACCCGATAGTAGACGGGTTCGCCGGCGTCGGTCCCGGCCGGAGGAATGCTCACCGCCTCCGCAACCATAACCAGGTAGTCCACCATGCGCTTCTGGAAGGGCTCCGCCACGGCTAACTCTCGGTCTGGGTGGAGGAGTCGGTGTGGTTCCCGGTGGACTTCATGTAAGGAATCGTCAAATTCCGTGGATCGCCGGCGAGAGCGTGATCACGCGGCGTCCGCCTGCCCATGGGCGGTGCGGTACAGCTCAGCAGCAGCCCCTCCGGTCGACCGGCCGTAGCGGTCATGGCCGCGGCGCTTGCTCACGTGGGGGGCGCTCCACGGCGATGACCTCAGACAGCCATGCGTCCTCTGGCCGCTTGTATCGCTCGTAATGGGCCGACCGGACCTGCTCGATGGGGCCGTCTTCGGGAAAGCGGGCGCCGTCGTAGTCC